>CAZKQK010000091.1:0-21794 GCA_964554865.1 uncultured Luteolibacter sp.
GGTCGCAGGTTCGAACCCTGCAGCGCGCACCATTTTTTCCCTAGTCCCATCAGGATTCTCCCTAAAAAATCCGATGCCGATCCGATGAAACCGAACTTCTGCCGTTGTCTGAAATCCCGGCTCAATTGATCGGCCCGTCGATCAGGATCAGCGGGAAGGTTTTCGCCCCGGTTTTTTCGAGTGCCTGGTCGAGAGTGTTCCGGAATTGAACCCACTGATTTTGCGGAACTGTCAGACATCCTTCCGAACTTGTGGTCGTGACGCCGGCGCGGTGTAGGTTGATCCCGAAGCATCCGGTTTCGGTTTGGGCAATGGTTCTGTCGGCGCGGAGGCGTTCGACGGTCACCCGATCCGCTCCCTGCCCGAAAGCCATGTATCCGTCCGGACTGCTTGCACGATGCTTGAGCCGGCGATAGGTCCAGACGCCGGGTTTCAGCCTGGCCATGTATTTCCCGGCATTAGCATTCCATCCGCTTCGGGTGGGGTCGGTGTTGCCGTTCCAGGTCGAAAAGCCAAACGGCGTGACGATGAAAAACGCATCGTCAAAAATGCCGAAATCATTGGCCTTTGGAACGCCCATCGTGTCGCGGTAGTATGCCCGCACGGCCAAAACGAAGAGATCCGGGAGCTTCGTCCCCGGGCGGACATGGTTCCACGCTTTGGTGGCGGCGGCGATGACCACGGCCAGCGAAGCTTGGGGCCGTGATGACGGAATTGGAACGCTCATCCCACCCGCCGGGAGTCAACCTGTCACGGCAGCCGCCCTCGGAAACTTGAGCGGCCGAACAACCGGACTGCTCGGAAAATCGCTTCCCGCCGTGGCCAGTGAACGCCGAGGTTGAACATCGCCTCCTTGAAAATCCGGTCGGCTTCCTGCCGGCTGAATTGGGTGTTGCCGGCGGAGTAAAGAAAATCATGAACCACGGCGGCACCGAAGTATTCTTCGAATGGCGCGAAAACACTCCAGAACATTCGGGGAATCGAAGCCCCGTCCGTCACGAAGCCGGGGGGCACGGTGACGGTGCCGTAACTCGATACATAGCGGTAATAACGCGCCAGCCGGAACAGGCGGCTGGCACCGCGCATGCCCGCGTCGCGCAATACCAGCTCATCCGGGAAACAATGACTCATAATTTTTTCCGGAAGCGGCGGGCGAGGGTCAGCAGGGAAATGGCGATTCCCAGCGCCCCGCCGATGGTGCCCAGCCAGAGGTTGACGGTCTCGTGGGAAACAGCGGAAACCAGCGCGGCGGCGCTGCCGAGCGCCGCCATCAGGGGTGCGAGAGGTGACGGGTGGTTCATGGGACGGAGGATGCGGCGGCGGCGGTCCAGAGCGCCTGGTAGGCGGAGCCGTAGGCGACGAGCAGTGCCCGGAGATCGGTGACGCTCATGGTGTGGGTGGTGCCTTCGGCGTCGGCAAGGGTCTGCGTGCTCGCGCGGAAGGCGGCCCTGGCCCCGTCGTCCGGCAGCATGTCCTCGGCCTCGCGCAACAGGATGAGCCCCTGGGCGAAGAGCGAGCGGTCCTTTTCCGAGGCGGCCAGGCGGATGCCGCCAACGGTGATCCCGGTTTCGGTTTCCGCCAGGCGCAACAGGGTCCTGGGGTGGCTGACAATGTGCTCGCCGTCCCAGATGTGAGGAGGCGGCGGCAGGGAGCCGAACGGGATCTCCACGAGTTCCTCGTCGGTGCCAGGCACCGTTCCGGGCGGCGGGGCGTATCGAACCTTGCCGGTGGCGTTATTGACCAATAGTTGCATGACAGTGCGGGGCGCGGGGTTTGCGGCCTCGCAAGTGCTCAAGGCCGGGAAAGGGGTGGGTGACGCTGCGGGACGGAAACGCCGCCATGCCCACATAACGCGCGGCCACGTTGTAGGCGGGCACGTCGGTGTGCGGCCTGAGCCTGCCCCACTCGCCGCCCCACAGGGCGCCGAAGCGCCGCGCCGTGGCGGCGGAGTCGAACCAGGTTAGGAACGAGTCGTATACCGGCTCGCCGCTCCGGGGGCTCCGGAAGCTCCACAGGCGCACGGAGCGCACCTCGCCGGGGCCGCCGAAGTCCGGCATGGGACCGGTGGCCAGCATGTCCGCGTCCGCGAGGATCACCTCGCCCTCCAGGCCGGGCGGCAGGTGGCGGGCGAAGCCGGTCTTGACGTCCTTGCCGCGAGGGTCGGCGGACTCGACGGCCGTGCAGCCGGGCGCGGAAATGTCGCTCAGGATTATACAGGAGGTGTCCCACCCGTGCGCGGTCATGCTCTCCCGGAAGGCGAGTGCCATGTCGAGGTAACGGGCTCCGATTGCTGGTATAACCGTGGTCATGTCGTGCCGTGTACCCCGTAGCCCTTGTTTTCGGCGATTGAGGCGTCGCAAAGAGCCGCTCCGTGATTGCCCGCCACGAAGATATCGCCCGCTCCCGGGGCCAGGGCGGCGAAGATGGCGTCAAGCTCCAGATAGGAGAACCCGGCATACTCCACACCGAGAGTGTCGTTCACGCTGGCGCCGCCGATATTAACAACAATTCCGTCCGAATAGTTGAGGTGCAACGCTTCGCAGGAGACTCCGGGAGCGTCCAGGCGTCCTCCGCCCATGGTATATTGGTAAAACAGGTGCCCCGTGAAGGACGGCGGCAGGTAAACCACCGAGGCATGCAGCGCGTTAAAATATACTTCTGATATCTGGCCGCCGGTCAACACCTCGATCCCGTCGGGGGAATTGGCCTCGGGGCTCACCCTCGCGAGACGGTAAATATGGCCGTCGGGCGCGCCGGTCATCCAGTCCGAGTACAGGTTCGCCTCGCCGGATACGAACCCGTCCGTGTAACGCAGCTTCCACTCGTCGCCGGTAAGCTCGAACACGCCCAAGAAATCGCCCGTTTCGCCAGGGTCGGGGTATCCGGCGTTAATATGGATCAACACGCCTTCGGACGCCGTCCTCAACGCCACGAACGGCGTGTTGGCAGGCCAGTTCCCCTCCGGCCACAGCGACGGCTCCGGCTCGGGAAGCGGATTTGAAACCAGCGTCCACCCGTAATCGTCTCCATCGGTCGCCACGTAGACGCGGCGGACGGACGGTTTTGTGATGATGAGCATCTGGCCCATGCCCATAAACCCGTTTGCCTCCAGGATAGCCATCTCGTCGTCCTCGTCCGCCGCCGTAACGACGATGGCGGGATACACTCCCGCAAGGCCGATGTTTGACTTGGCCAGCTCCCTCTGCGGGAAGGTGAGTTCTTGGGCGTGGCCATGCGCCACCCACTCGTCATCGGGCGTTGGTAGGGTGGAGGGCGCCCCCTCGTCGCCCCGGATCACATCATTGTGGACGCGGAACTGAAAAGTCTTGGTGCTCGTGGGAGCGCCATCGCCTACGCGCCACGTGAACTCCGCCATGAGGTCGATATGGGGGGGGTCGTCGGAATCATCGGAGTTGATTTTGAACAGGGCGTTGAGGGCCTCCGTATTGAGGGACGGTGTGCCGGTGTATTTCGCCGTCTCCGCCTCGCCCGTGAGTTCGAAGCCGCTGTGAAGAATCATCGCCGGGCCGTCGTATTTACCGGCGCGTTTGGCCCCGAAGGTAATGACGGTGTCCTCCGCCAGTTCCTCGGCGACGCCGGTGCGGAGGAAAACCACCTCGAACGGAGCATCGTCCCCCCGCTTGGCCTCGACCCGGGCCACCTTCCGGAGGTCGGTGGCGGTTTCGATGAGGTCAAGCGAATCGAGATCGATGTAAAAGCGCATGGAGGTTGAGGTCGGGTGTCAATAGTCGGAGACGGTGACTTCCGGGGAGCGGGCGAGCATTTGGCCGAGCAGGGTGACCATCTGGCGGCTGTTTTCGGTCTGCTGGCGGGCGTAATCGAGGCCGGAGGAGGCGACTCCGCCCCCGCCGCCGACGCGCTGCATGTCGGAAACGGTGCCGAGGGTGGACTGGAATTGGAGTCCGTCCATTTGCGAGCGCAGGGCGGTGAGTTTTTCGAGGTCGGCCTCGTTGGCGGCGATGTTGCGGGCCTCGGTGATTCCAAGTCCGGACTGGCTGGCGATTTCGGAGGCGCGTTTTTCGCGGTTTAGGGCGTCCATGGCGCCCGCTCCGGAGGCGAGGGCGGCTGCCTCGGCGAGGGTGTCCCGGTTTCCCTGGCGGGCGGTGGCGGCGGTGGCGGCGGTGGCGGCGGCCTCGCGGGCCTTGACGAGCCGCGCGGCGGCGGCGGCGATGTCTTTGTTTTCCGAATCGAAGCCGGCCCCGGCGAGGCGGGCGATTTCGGCGCGGATGGCGGCCTCGCGTTCCAGATCCTTGACCTTATCCTTGTTGCCGGCGATGGTGGCGGTGAGGATGCGCATTTCCTCCTGCCATTCGGCAATGGCGGCGGCCTTGGTCTGGCGGGTTTTTTCGTTTTCCTCCGCCAGGCGCTCGGCGAGGTCGGCCCGCCGGGTTTCGAGGGCTTCGAGTTTGAGCGCCTGTTCCATGTCCCGGTCCATGCCGGGGAAGGCGTCGGCATGGTCGAGGCGGCGGATGATGGCGGCGGAGTCTCCGGCGGACCCCCGGTCGCTGATCTTGGCGCGGATGGCGGCCTCGGCCCGGTCGAGTTCGGCGAGCTGTTCGGCAAGGGAACCCTTGCCGCCGGTTTTTTCGTCGACGGTGTCGAGACGGCGCTGGTATTCGGCGCGGGCTTTTCTGTAGGCCTCGGCGGAGTCCTCGATGGATTTCCGGTAGGCGGCCTCGGCCTCGGCGGCGGCGCGGGCGGCGGCGTTGGCTTCGAGTTGTTCGGCGCTGGTGGCGCGGAGGGCGCGAGCCTTGCCGTCGAGCAGCCTGGTGGTGGTGGCGGTGTCCGCGAGGATGCGCTCGCGGAGCGCCGGATCGTCCACGGTTTTCATTTGGGCCTCGGCGGCCTCTTCGATGGCCTTTTTTTCCTTTTCGATGGCCTGGACGGTTTTTTCGATTTCGGCGCGGCTGGCGGCTTGCGCCCGGATCGCCGCCACATCGAATTTTTTGGCGGCGGCGTGGCCGCGCTCAAATGAATCCTCCATGGCGGCGTTTGCCGCGGCGAGGTTGTTGGCGTAATTCATGGCCACTTGTGCGCCGATGGCGGCGATGGTGAGGACTCCGCCGCCGGCGAGCATTCCGGCCCGGCCCACGGTCGCTGCGGGCTTCCCGGCCGCGCCCTTGGTGGCGGCCCCGGCGGCGGCGTTTTCGCGGAGGGCGGCGGTGTTGGCCTTGATGGCGGCGGTCTCCGCCCACCAGGCGATGGTTTTGTCCTTGAGCGCGGCCAGGAAGGCGGTGATCTTGAGGCCGATCATGACCGCGCCGATGGCGGCGAGGTGAGGGGCGATGGCGGCCAGGCCGTTGAGCAGCATGCCGATGGCGCTGCCGATGGCGCCGAGATCCACTGCGGCGATGGCGGCGGTGATCGAGTCGAGAGCCGGAAGGATCGCGACGGAGGCGGCGGCGGCGAGTTGCTGCCAGGCGGTGCCGATGTTTCCGAGGCGGTCGGAGACGGTGTCGAGTCCGGCAGCGTTCTCGGCGAGGATGGAGGGGAGGCTTCCCAGGTCGCGGCGGGCGGCTTCGAAGCCGCCGGCGTCATCGAAAGCGACCAGTGCCTCGGCTCCGGAGCGGCCGAACACGCGCATGGCAAGGGCGGTGCGCTCGGCGGGGTCGGCAATGGCCATGATGGCCTGGCCGATGGCTTGGAACGCGTCCGTGGGGTCCATGGCGCGGAGCGCGTCCATGGAGAGCCCGAGGCGGGCGAAGGCCTCTCCGGTGGGCTTGCTGTCCTCGTTGAGGCCCGCGATGGCCTTTTGCATGAGGCCGAGCAGAGTGGTGGTTTTGTCGGCGGCAAGGCCGGCGTTCATGAGCCAGCGCTCCATGACGACGAGTCCTTCCCCGGCCGCACCGGTGCGGGCCATCTGGTCGGAGAGGCGTCCGCCGGCGTCGAGCGCGGACTTCATGGCGGTGGGCAGGGCTTTGGCGGCCTGCACAAGTCCATCGAAGAGGCGCTGGCCGATGCGGACCTTGAAGCCGTCGGCTATTTTTGTCGCGGTGGCGGAGGCTTTGTCCTGAACGTCCTGAAGGATGGAAAATGCCTTCGTTGCGTCGCCGCCCACTGATACCGATACGCCCGCCATGGCTCGGAACGGGAAGTCAAATCGGCTTCCCTTTGCCGGTTTCCGGTGTTAGGGTGCCACCGTGAAAGCGAAGGACCGCGGAACCGTTTACATCGAGGGCCTCCCCACCCGTGCGGGCCGCCCGGGTGGGTTGAGCGCCTTTTGTCTTTGGTATGGGGGGATTTTTTCGGCGGGGTTGGCGATGGCCTGGCTGGTGGCCCGGCTCGCGTCGATCATTGGCCGGCTGATCGGGCTTTGATGGCGGCGAGTTCCCGGTCGAACTCTTGGTCCTCGTAGCCGCCTTGGTCCGGTTCCATTCCATTTGCCCAGGCGGAGCAGGCGGTGAGGGCGAGGAGCTGGGCCAGCGGCACATCATGAATGGCGGCTGCGGGCGGCCACCGGAAATCGCGGCAGGCGGAGGCGATCAGCGGGAGCCACCAGCCGAATCCCGCTTTTTTTTTGAGCCGGCGGGATGCGGGGATTTCATGGGCAGCGCGGTGGCGCGGGCGCGGATCCAGTGCGCCATGAGCGCGGTGGCGGCACTTTCGATGGTGCCGAGCGGAATTTCATCAAGGAAGGCGTGCAGGGAGTCCGCGAAGGCGTCCTCTTCGATCAGCCGGAAGAGTTCTCGCGACGACCTGGTGAAGGCGAAGAGGGCCACGGCCACGTCCTGCGGCCCCCATTCGGCGGCATGGCCGGTGGCGAGCGGGTGGCGGACCCTTGAAAGAAACAAATCGTGGCCGGCGGTGAGCTGGGCCAGCGGAAAGGGTCCGATTTTCGCGCCGATTGGGCAGAAGGCGTCGATGACTTCGCGGGGTGTGCGCCCGTTGGTGTTTTCTAGCGCTTCGGCGAGTTGTTCGAGGGTGGTGGCCACTAATAGAAATGGTTGGTTGCGGGGGCGGGACTCGAACCCGCGGCTTCCGGATTATGGGCCCGGAGTTCTTCCACTGAACTACCCCGCGCTTGGGATCATCCGTTGGCTGGCATCACCGGGTAGTGGTGAATCGAAATTGAAACCGTGCTGGAGTCGGTGCCCTTGTGGGTGATTTCGGCGGAGTCCACAAAGCAGCGGCCGGTGTTGAGCGGCACGCCGTCCACGGCGGCGGCGAACGTGACGGGGGTGCCCTTGGCCGGCAGGGCCGGGCTGGCGGCGGTGACGCGGGTCTGGACGGTTACGGTGTTCTTGTTCCCGTGCTCCACGCGGGTGACGTAGTCCCCGTCCTCGTCGGCGATTTCGGTGGTGTTGCCGCCGATGGCGACCTTAACATCCTCCACGATGCCTTCGACCAGCGAGTCGGCGGCGGTTTTAACGGCTGAGGGGATGCCCCACGATACGGTTTTCCCGGAAATTTCGACGGCCATGATGACAGGCGGGCCGTGTCAATGCTCAGGAGGGCGACGCGAGGAGGCGGAAGCCGTGGAAGTGCTGCCAGCGGGATTCGTCCAGCCCGGCTTCGGAGGTGAGGGGCAGCCAGGCGGAGGCGAGGATGCCGCCCGTGGCGAGGCCAGCGATCACGGCGGCGGGATCGGCGAGGGCGGCGAAGACCGCGGCGGCCTCTTCCTCGGCGGGGCCGATGGCAACGGCATCCGCATCATTGAACACGGCGACGATGACGTTCAGATCCCAGATATCCGCCTGCCCCATGCCGATGTTCTCCGCGCTGCCAACCCGCACGAGGGCGTAGGGCGGGCGGATTTCCCCGTCGCCCTCCTCGCGGAGGATCGAAACCGGGCCGTGGTAGCGGCTTTGAAGGAAATCCTGAAGGGCGCGGATGCAGCGGGAACGGATCATGACGGGCATGGCGGGACGTCAACCTCCCATCCGCGCCTGGGCTTTTTTGGCGGCTTTTTCGAGCATGGCCTCGATGGCCTTGCGCAGACCCTCGCCGCGCCGGAAGACGGCCCGCTGGACGCGGAGGTCGATGTCATTTGGAAAGTACGGCATGCGATTGGAAACGAAAATGGAAAGCCCCCCGGCGGTGCGCAGGAACCGCACACCGCCGGGCTTGTGCCCGTGGCGGGTGATCCAGGCCGGGGTGGCCCGCGCCACGGTCTTGAGTTCGCGGGCGGCGTTGAGCCAGCCGGCGTTGAGTTGGCCGACGCGACGGATGGCTTTCCGGGTGTAGGCTTTGCGGACGTTGAGGCGGGTGACGGCCATGTTCTGGCCGGTGCTGCCGGTGCGCACGCGCCCGGTGGCGGGCGAGCGGGCGAACTTGTGGATTCTCTCCAGATCCGCCTCGGTCCTGGCGAATTCTCGGATGACTTTCCTGCCGCGCCCGGTGCCCCACTCGAAGCCGGCGTCGATCATGCCGAAGACCTCCGCGTCCTTGAGTTTGGTGGTAGGGAAAAGCGCGGCGATGTCCGCGGCGATGGCGCCTTCCCCGCGCCTCCTCGCCTCCGGGGTGATCCCGCCCCTGTCGTTCATGGCCTCCCCTTTGGCCGCGCCGGGAGGGGTCATCGCGATGAGGTGACCGACGATGATGGCCGTCTGCCCCCGGACCACCGTGTCCATGTCCTCTTTGCCGAGGCGGGCGAATTCCTGCATGGCGGCGTTCAGGCGGCGGGTATCGAGGCGGATGTCGAGCATGATGTCTCACCCGCCGGTCAACTCACACCGCCACCCATGGCTGGTGGCGCACCCGCAGGTGCCCCTTGAACTCGGGCGTTTGCTCATGATACGCCCTGTGGTGGACGATGTGATTTTTTCCTGGTTTAACATGATCGCAGGCGACATGCGGGACGCAGGCGATGCGCAAGCCGGCCGGGTGCCAGCGTTCCCAACAAAGGAACAAGTCTTGCGTGCCGCGGCCGTCGTAGCCATTGAAGTCGGCCAGGGCCAAAGCATGCTTGCCGAGCAGGGTGCAGCCAAGTCCACACCAATCACTCGGCACAATCGCGCCCTCGCCGATGCCAGGGTAAGCGAAATCCAACCATCCGCGCCTCCGCCATCCGTGCTTCGCCGTCACCTCCCAAATGTTTCCGGACGGCGGGCAGTTCTTCATTCTCTTCATCAAACGGTCAAGGCGGGCAAGTTCCTTCTTGCTTGCGCCATCCTTCCCCCTGATGCGCTTCTCGCAGGCGTCGATGCACAGCTTCAGCCGGGCAGGGAGTATCCGCTCCGAGGGCAGGAAGTCCTCGGCGATTTGGTTCTGATGCGTCCCGAATCCTCCGAGGAACAGACCGTTTGGGTAAGTGGCCGCGGCAATATGATAGTATGGTGTCCCGTCGGCCTGAGGCATGGCAAGCGTCCACTCCAGCACTCTTAGTGCGTTGGCCGGCACGATGTTATCACTTTCAACCGACCAGAAGCTATCGGCCTTTAGTTTGCAGCGGGCGAAGCCCAGGGCCGCCCCTTGCAAAGCGGCGATGCGCAGTTGTGCCTTCGGCAGATAGTCCTTCTCGTCCGCGTCCATACCATTGAGTCGGATGGTGGTGATGTCCCAGCCAGGAGGCAGTTCGTTTTTCAGGAGCGCCTCGGCGGACTCGCCCTCCCCGCTGGTGTCGGTCACGAAAATGAAATGCGCGTTCTTGAGATGGGCGGCGGCCCCGGCGATTGACCTCACGCACTGAGGGAACGCGTGAAGGTATGACTTGGTGGCGGAAACGGAGATGGCTATCATAGGCGGGGTCAGGCGTGGGTAAAATGCTGGTGGGGAATGGTCAGGCGCAGGTGGTCGCCGGGATCATCGGTGGTCCAGCGGGCGGTGAGGATGCGCTCGCAGGCGACCCGGACG
Organism: uncultured Luteolibacter sp.; assembly: GCA_964554865.1. Lineage (GTDB taxonomy): Bacteria > Verrucomicrobiota > Verrucomicrobiia > Verrucomicrobiales > Akkermansiaceae > Luteolibacter. Next base: position 9,814 of record CAZKQK010000091.1, read on the forward strand.
GCCGCCCCTTCTGGAATGGTGAAACTGACCGTGCCGTCGCTCCGGCTGGTGCTGGAACTCGGCCCCGTGCCATCGGTTGCCCCTGCGGTGTAACGGGTCCACGATGCCGCGCCGTAATCCAGGCACACCCGTCGGGTGTGCCCAAAACGGTCCTCGCCCGCGCCGTGGCCGCCAAGGCTCGCGTGGGCCAGCCCGTTGATGCCAATGTCTCGGTTCCAGCTGTCCATTGTCATATCCCCCACCGACCAGAACTCGCCGGTGATCGGGGAGATCACCGCCAGGGTGTGCGTCGCCTCGCGGGCGGTGGGGACCGTGACTCCGCCCGCCAGCGTGGTGCTTGTCCACGTCGCCGCCACCGACAGGCAGGTCTCCACCCCCGATGGCTCCGACATGAGGCTGCTCCTCACCAAGCCCACGCCAACAATATAAGGCATAATCGAACTGTCTATCGGGTAAAGCGAGACCGCCGCATTTCCTTGGAAGGCACGGGAGGGACCGGGATGCAATTCCGCGTTGGAGTCGAAGGTTTGCCCTGCAGCCAGGCCCTGGGTGGTGGTAAGGTAGACCGTCGGATCGAGCTGGGTGAAGCTGCCCACGAAGCCGAAATGCCCGTGCGGCGGGCATCGGCCCCATACCTCGTTTGCCGTCCCCCCGGCCTCTCCCTGATCCACTACTTTAATATTAAGCTCCTTGCGGGTGTGTTTTACGTAAGTCCCGGATTCCGATACGGTGGTCCCGCCCGAGGCTCTGTTGGTCCCGCCCGAGGCTTCCTCCGTGGTTTCACCGCTGCGGGTGGCGGTCCACACCTCCACCTCCACGCCCGTCTCCCAGAACGTGCGGGTGAAGGTGCCGGTAATGGCTCGGGTAGTGGTGGTAGTGTGCATGGACAGGCCAAGAAAGCTGCGGAAACTATCCGTGCCGCTGGCAGCTGTTAGGGTTTGGAACATGCGCAGCACCTCATCCGTGGTGGTGGTGCGGCTCAGTCGGGTGACAGTATCCGTGAAGCTGTAGTCCCAACTGTGGCGGGTGTGGCTTTCGCTGGTGGGCACCAGCCATTGGGCCGTCGTCGTGCTGGTGGTGAACGGCGCGTTGCCGGCGCTGGCAAAACCGCTCAGGAAGACGGTGTGCCGGGACCGGGTGACTACTCCGGTGTTGGTCCCGGTCCCGGTGATGGCTGTGTAAGACTCCACGTCGCCAAGGTCGTAGGTGTGGGTGTAACCCTCCGTCCGGGGGATACTTTCATCCGAATACCAGACGCCGTTGGTTTTCTCCGCGAAGTATTCTGCGGTGGTGTTCGCCACCGCGTTGCTGCTGGTGGTAATAAAGCTCTCGACGGTCGCCATCCCTTCCGTCCGGGCGGCAGTGGAAAACTTTTGATAATTGCTGATAACCATGGATCTGGCTGTGCTGCCCGCGAAGGCGAAGAGATCGGAAAACCTCCCGGTAGTGCTGCCGTCCCACGGCAGGGAGGTCAGGCTGAAGGTCCACAGCGCGTGACCCAGCAGGGCGGCGTCGTGTCCGCCGTCGCTGAACAGCACCACCGTATCGGCCAGAGGCATGAAGGTGTGCAGGGTCTGCTCCTCGCTCTTGTTTCGGGTTCCTCCTGTATGACTCTCAGTGACGGTCGCGGCGTTGTCCTCGGCCGCTGTCAGACCGGCATCGTAGTCGATCCACGTCCAAGTTCTTGTGACCGTTGCTTCCGTCAGGGCCGTCCCCCAGCCGCTGCTGGTCCCAGTGGATGGCTCCTCGCCCGTCACCCATTCGGCGCTGGTGGTGGTGAGGCGATAGGTCTCGACCGAGGTCAAAGTGGTGATTGTCGGGTATCCGCGAGTCGCGGTGCTGCTGGCTGTGGTGGGGATGGTCGCGTTGGCGGTCCTGGCCGTGCTGCTTGGATGCTCCGAGTTTGTGGGGAAGCTGTTGTAATCGTCCTCGCCACCCCCATCGTTGGTGATGTCCGTGCCGTTGGTGCTTCCCCAGACGTGACTGCTGGCACCGGATACGTAACCGCTGGCCCCGTATGATGTATCCCCGCTTTCGGTCCGGGTGCTTCCATGGCTGTCATGGGTTTTGCCCATCGTGTGGGTGAGGCCCGGAGGGGCTTCCTCTTCCTCCCCCTCGTAGTCCACGATCGTTCCCCCGCGCTCTTCGCCGTGGTAACTGCTGGTCGAAACATTTAACTCCCTCCCGAACACAAAGCTCGTGCGGCCGTCTCCCTTTTGCGAATAAGAGAGGACGCTGGTATGGTCGGACCGGGGGAGGTCGGCGGAGGCGGATTCCGTCCTGCTACTGGTCCGCTCCCAAGTTCCGGAACGATCCTCGGGGAATGTTGTCCCGGTCCAGCCGGTGTGCCTGGTGGTGTAGGTGTGCATGGCGTCGTGTCATACTGAGGTGTGCGCCCATCTCCACCACCTGGAGTAAGGCTCGGCACCCACGGCGGGTGCGGGTTTGCTCTCAACAAATACGAGTTGACCAAACAGGTTGAGGTTGGTCGTCTCTATCATCCGTGCCGTGGACTTGCCCACGGCGCCGAGAATGATTTTGTGGGTTGTCGGTGGAACGTCCCTCGCCACGGTGTCGGTCTCGGGCGGCTCCTCGTCCACGCTCAGGGTGAGCCCGCTAACCGCCCCGGAGCCGGTGGTGACGGTAACCACCACGAAATGGAACTCGCCATCGCCCATGGCCAGCGTGTGGGCGTCATTCCAGTTTGTTGGAGGCACGTTGTTGACGGTGCCCAAATTGAAACGGCACCTGTGAACCGGAGACTCCGGCGTGCCCTCGAAAAAGAATACCGGATCCCACGGCTTGCGCGGCGCTCCGCCGTGACCGGAGGGAAATGACCGGCCCGCGCTCAGGGTGATCCCGGCGGAGCTTTTCGAGAGCCGCACACCGTGCCCTGGAAAGATCCGTTGGGACTCAAGGTAGCCCTTGAGCGCCCGCCACTTGGTGGGTGTGAGCGGGCCGCGGAAAATGGTCTCAATATCCATTGCTGGCGTCAATAAATGTCCTGGTCCCAGCCGTTGCGGCCGGAGAGTTTCCAGGTGTTGGTAACTTGGTAGATCGAGCCCCGGCGCTGGTAGGTGTGACTCCATGCCAGCCAGTTGCGGCCTGCCAGGGTGGGGTTCGGACCAGATGGCGGATCGATCTCGCCCAGATCCCGCAGCCCGGCCGGGCGGGTGGCGGAAAAGTAGGTTTCGCGCCATTCCGCTCCTGGCACGAGGTAGCTTTCAATACCGGCCTTGGGGTTGGCGGCGCCCCCGGTGGTGGTCGCGGCGAATTCTCGGAATACTCCGCGGCTGTTGTCGGCGGTGGTCTGGCCGGTGTCAGGATCAACGAACACCGCGCCGTTGAGCGGGGCCGATGGTTTGCCAGCGATGGCGGATACGAAGTCCGGATGCGCCTGGATCGGCTCTTGGTCCAGGGATGCCTGCAACTCGTAAACCGGTTGCGGCAATTCCAAAAGGAAGCCCTCGAAGGTGTAGGTGACGGTCCAGAACCCCGGTTTGGTCCGCGATCCGCCGCGTTTGCTCAGCGCCATGGCGCTGAAGCGCGGGTGGGCGGCGTGGGCGGGTAGCACCATCGCCGGGAACAGCGCGTCCGGGATCTCCACCTTGAGCTGGATGGTGTCCACTCCGAAGCGGTCGGTTTCAAACCGTTCTTCTAATTGTCGAATCACTTGGTTGTTGATTCCCGATACGTTTGGTGGCATTCTGAAGGCATGTGGAAGTCAATCGGATCATGGATGGCCATTCTGTCGCCGCTGGCGGCGGGTCCGGCCGGCGACGTGACGGCGGAGTGGAGGAAACTGCGCGAGGAGCTGCGCCGCCAGGGCTACCCGGTGGCGGCCCGTGTGGAGACTCCGGAACAGGTTGCCGCGGACATGCGGCGCGTGCGCGTCGAAATGGAGCGGCGGGCCGGCAAGCCCGCCGTCTCCGACATCCAGCGTGTCGGCGGCGGCGGCGGAGTCCCGGCAAGGAAACCCCGTCCACGCGGACTTCAGACCGGCTCCCTGCGGAAATGAGAAGCGGATGGGAGAACGGGCAACGGGTACCCGTGCGGGACGGGCGCGAGACCGGGGACCGGCCACGGCCGGAAAGGGCCGCTCTCGTCATGGTCCGTCGGCTCGTCGGCCTGATGCTCGCCGACTCGAACCCGGCCCTTGGCGTCGAGTGCATGGCGCTGGTGACCGGCATCGGTTACGAGGGAAGCAGCATGGCGGATATTGCCAGGCGTCACGGGGTCACCCGGGCGGCCGTCTCGAAACGCTGTGTCGATTTGTGCGATGCGTTCGGGATTCCACCCGTCCGGGCGATGCGCCCGGAAAAGAACCGGGCCCGGTGCCGTGAAGCCCGTTTGCAATCCCTCGCGGACCAATGATCGCCACCGTCGAGTTTGACGTGCTGGCGGAGGACATGGAAGTTTCCACCGGCCCGCTCCCGAATTTCATCCAAGCCACTCCCACCGGGCTTGTCCTCGCCAAAGACCTCACGTTTCAGGAGTGGAGCGCCATCGGCGGCAGCTTCGGAACCGCCCTCCAAACCGCCGCCTGGTGCATTGGAGACTGGATGGTTTACGGGGAACGCAAGTGGGGGAAACAGCTCATTTTGGACGGTGCGGAATTCGATCCGAAAAGCGGGCGGATTCCATCGGAAGTCTTCGACCTCGCGATTGCTTCGACCTGTCTGGACCGCCAGACACTCTCGCAATACGCTTCGGTTTGCCGGAAAATCCCGATGGAAGAGCGGCGGATCAACCTATCATTCGGCCATCATCGCCTGCTTGCCCCGCTGCCATCGGCACAACGGCTCGAATGGATGCAGCTCTTAGATTCAGAATCTAAGAAGCTGCCAAGCGTGAAGCGGCTCGGGCTCTCGATCCGGATCGCGGAAGAGAAACCCCGCATCGTCACCGATGAGGAAATCACCTCACGCGGCGAGCAAGCCGGGCATGACAACTACGTCCCCCACCTCACGCGGCTTCTGACGGTGCTGCGGAAAACCGTTCCCGGAATGTCTCCTGAACAGCGCGAGGCGCTGAAAGAGGATGCTGAGCAACTGCTAGAGATGCTCAACGGGATTTGAAAAGAGTTTCCCAGCCCTCCCCATTTCTGACGCCGGAGAACGTAGGGGTGGATTTCTGACTGTTGCCTAACGGGACGCGCCCCGCTTCGGTCATCTCTCGGTTGCTGGTGGTTCCCTCAGCCCGTCGGCTGGATGGTCTGCACCGCTGGGAAAAGGGTCATCGCTTCGCCGGCCGCAGGTTGCATTCACCCACCAGGCTGCCGGGTTGGTTCGCAACACTGGAAACCTTGAAGCTGCGCGAATTGTAGGATGCCGGATCGCCGATGGCCGGAGGGGAGGGGAGATCGGCCAGAAGGAACTTGCAGGAGAGGTCGCCCGTTTCGGCGAAGCCGCCGGCCGCCAGCTCCCGCCCAAACTCGGCTTCGCCAACAATGGCGGTGATTTCCTCGTCCCCGAAAGTGATCGACACGCCGAAGGCGTCCCGGTGTTCCCGGAACGCCTCGGCCAGATCGTTGGCGGTTTCAGCCGTCATTCGGTGGGTTCCTCGGACTTTTCCGGGCCTTTGGGATCACGGTTTTCAGGCTCCGGATCACGGGTACCGAGAACCTCGGATTTCTCCTGAATCTCGACGGCGCGCCCGGACGAAACGAGATCCGCGGCAATGGCGTTGTCCACGTTCTTGAGTTCGGTTCCGGGCTCTTGATGGTCGCCGTTCACAAGGCAGCTTTGAGTGATTCGCAGATTTTTCATGATGATATGGGGAGGGCTTTTGTTTTTAAAAAAAAGGGGGTGGCGGAAAACCCATGAACCGCCACCCCTCACACCTGATGTCAGCTTACGCCGTGAGCAGATCCTTGATCGCGGCGAACGACGCGGCGCGGCGGACGCCGAAGTCGTAGAAGCAATCGGCGGTGATGCGGATCAGACCTTCCGTGTCCTTGATGTAAGGGTTCACGGTGAAGTCGATGCCGCCCCATTGGGCGAGGACGGAATCCGCGAAGTTCCCGAAGATGGCCGCGGAGCAGACTCCGGAAGCGGAGCCCTTGGTGAGGTTGCTTGGAACGCAGTTGGTCACGCCGGCGTTGTAACCCATGAACCAGTCGTCGCGATCCTCTTTCCAGAGGAAGAGTCCCGAGCCCACATCGATGGGGGTTTCTTGGGCCTTGCCGCGGACGGCGGCGTTGGTGAGCCAGCCAAGCGAACCCGTGTCCGCATTCGCCACGGCGACAGCGGTCTTGAGCTTGATCGCATTCGCCCGGGTGAGCGCGAGGCCGTTGGTGCCGCCCGCCACGCTGCCGATCCCGGAAGTATTGAGGATGCCGGTCGGTTCATCGGAGCCGCCGCCGTTGATGGAGGCGGTTTCCATGAGAATGGCAACCCGGAGAGCTGCCAGACGTGCCCGCGGTCCGACCAATCGAGGACATGGGCAATCGCGTGATAGGCGAGGTACCGGCAGTTCGGTTGCATTTGCCCGACCACCGCGCCGAATGCGGCGGGCAAGCCGGCGTCACGGCATTCGGAGTAAAGGTCGATGATTTGGACGGCGGCTCGCAAGGCGCGGGCGTCTGTGCCGGTGAGAGGTGCCAGGCAGCGCGGCCCGAGGTTCGCTTTCAGCCATGGCATCAGGGTTTCACAAACGGGTTTCGGCTTTTTCATGGGGATGATGGTTGGGAGTTGCGGTTTCTTGGAATTTCGATAAGCGGAGAAGTGAGAATTTATCGGTTTCAGTCGTCGGAGGGGCTGTTCTCCATTTCCCTGTTGCCGTCCGGCTGGGCAGGGTTCTTGGGGGATGTGCGGCACGTCTCGCACATGGCCTCTCCCGAGGCCGTGGCGGAGGAACTCGCGGTGGAGTTTCCGGAAGCCGGCATCCCCCCGGAAACGGAAGATTGGAAATCCGTCTCATAGACCTCCGCCGGCGTTCCCATGCGCTTCAGGCAGTCCGCGCCCAGCGCCACCCGCAACCGACCGCCCCCCTTGATGTCGAGCAACAGCGCAAGGCCATCGGCACGCCGGGCATATCCCGCAAATGTCGCCGACGTTTCACCCGAGGGGAGCGGTTGAGGGGTGGAATCCATCGTTTCGGGTTTGGTGGCGGTGTAGAGGTGGCCCATCGGTCAGGCGGGGCGCTGGTTCCGGCGTTCGCGGCCAAGCAGCCGCTTCGAGGTTTTCGCCACCAATTGCCCGAGGTATTCGGGCAGCGAGAGATTCTCGGCGATGGCTTGCTGGCGGAGGGCGGCGTGTTCGGCTTCGGTCAGGTCCCGGAGATCCACGGCGGTCAGGCGGTCTTGCGTTTGCATGACCTAGCCTTATTGGTAAATTACCGCCCCGTCAACGGCAAATTACCGCTTTCGGAGTTTTTTTCTGGTAATTTACCGATCAGACGGATAATCAGCGACCTATGATCCCGTTTGAAGACGTAGATTCGAAGCTCGAAGAACTCGACAAAGATAGGGCTTGGCTTGCAAAAGTAATCCGCCGAAGCCCTGAAACATTGGATAGTGCATTGGCACCTAAAGCCGCTGAACACAAGCGATCAAGATCACTTCAAGGGCTCATTACAGATGCCATCGAGCGTGAGGAAGCCCGGCAAAAATCGGAGAAAGCTGGGAAAGCGAAGCTGCCGCCCGGCTACTCGGAAATTTTCCTAACGGATGAAGAACTGAATCTTGCGGACCAAGCCAGCCGGATCGTCAACGCTCCATCGCTCGCCACCTTTTGCCATGACGTCATCCAGACCCAAGCCCGCCTCATCATCGCGGAAAACGAAAAAAAGAACGGCACCAATGACTTAAAGTGATCCTCGGCCCATGGGCCGGAAGCCGTCACTAAATCCCAATCAACCAAACCACCACCACGAAAGCGACAATGGCCGCCACAATCAGACAACCATACGGAATGGTGATCGTCGTGGGTTCCGGCTTTTTGGGCGGCTCGGGTTTCCGGATCGGGTTGTTTTTCAATGGCAGCGGCGGCGGCTTTGCCGTCCTTGCCAACTCCGGAAACCGCAGCAACAGCAGATCACACAAATCGGAAGGATACTCCTCGGACCATCCCGGCTTGGTCCGGTCCAATTCTTCCACGCACGCCTTCACCCGGGCTTGCGTCGGTTTCCGGATCTCATCCGAGAAATATCCATCCTTCCCCATCGCCTCCCAAAGATCGCGCACCCTCGCCCGTTCGTCTTCGCGCCGATCCTTTTCATCCTCCCGGATCTCCTCTTTCCCATCCTTCAGATCCATCTCCAGGCATTCCAGGTCATCTGCCAGTTCCTCGCGCTCCTCTTCGGTTTTCGCCGCTTTGAGCGCGGCCTTCTTCTTCCGGATCGCCTTTTTCACAGCCTCTTCCCATCCGGGCATGCCGGGTTTCAAAAATTCCTCCGGAGGATACAGGTCCGGGTGCTTGATAACACGCTCCGCCAGCCAGCTTTCCCGCTGCCTGTCCAAATGGGCGGCTTGCTCATCCGTGAATCCGAGCCCCGAATGAACGCGCTCGATCCATTCGCCCGCCTCCGCTTTCGTTCCCGGCACGTCGGACACGCCAAGATGCTGGAGATATGCCAACTGCTTTTTGGTCGGACTCATTGCCACACCGACTATCGGTTACTCGGTTCATTCTCCAGTACAAAATCCCGCTCCCATGCCCACGGATCGTCCACGCCATCGGCCTTTTCCGGTGAATAAAAAAATATGCACTTCCTCTTGCGCTGCATATTTTTTTATGCAATAAATTCCCCCGGATGAAAGCGGACAAGCTCAAGCAACGGTTGCTCAAGGGAAACTTCACAAGCTGGAGCTTTCAGGACGCCTGCCACCTGGCCCGCCATTGCGGGTGGGACAACACCCGGATCGGCGGCAGCCATCACATTTTCACCCATCATAAAAAAGAAGTCCCCTCGCTCAACTTACAGCCCAAAAAAGGCGAGGCGAAGCCCTATCAGATGCGCCAGATGAAAGAACAAATCGAAGCTCACAACCTATGAAAACCAATCCCCGCTACCCCATCAACACCCACTGGAGCCAGGAAGACGGCGAGTGGGTGGCCGTCTCGCCCGCGTGGCCCGCGCTTTCCGCGCTGGAAGCCACTCCGCAGAAAGCCGTCTCGGAGCTGCAAAAGGCCATCCGCCTCGCCTCCGCCGCGAATGCCGCCGCCGGCCGTCCCGTGCCGGAAGCCCTCTCCGTCGCGGCTCTGAAACAGGCCGGCGGCATCATCAAGATCACCGCGCTTGCCACCAAGGCCGGACTGCCCGCCCAAACCATTCACAGCAAGATCCGCCGCGGCAGCGAGCTTTCCCCGGAAGAATCCGCCGCGCTCCACAGCGCCCTTGCCGCTTCCCATCTCACTTTGGGCTGATCCCCCCATGAAAACCAAAACCCCGCTCCATGAACAAAAAACCGGAAAGGAAAAGCGTGAAGGTGAAGAAGGGGAATTCCCACTTCACCGTCTACCCCTACGGAAAAAAATGGCGCTTCGCATGGCGGGCAAAAGAAGCGGATGATTGGAAATACATCACCCGCCCGAAGAAGGCGGATGCCATCGCCGCGGCGGAAAACAAACTCGATGAGATCGAGACCGGCGGCATCATCTGGTCCGCGCTTCCACCGGCCCGCCGGCGTTTCTTGGAGGCGATCCACCGGGAAGCCGGGGCGGAGGATGAAACCGCGGTCCTCGCCTTCCTCGCCAGCCGCCACAAGTCCGCTGAGATCGTCGCCAGCGTGGCCCGGTTCCTCGCATGGAAGGTGGAGAGGAAAGGCGAGGAAACCCGCAACCTCGGCAACGTCCGGCGCGTTCTCGATCCGATGGCCCTCCACTTCGCCGGCCGCACTGTCATCGATATTTCCCCCGAAGAACTCTCGGAATGGTGGAAAGACCGATGCGGTCACCTCAAAGGCAAGACCCGGAACGAAGTCCGCGGCGCTCTCGTCAGCTTCTGGAATTGGTGCGTCTGGGAAACCCTCTATCCGAAGGAAGTCACCCCTGCGGATCGGCTCCCGCGTGCCGAGCCTGAAAAGCACGATCGCCGCGTGATCACTGTCGGGGAATTCTTGAAGCTTGCCGTCGCCGTCCGCCCGAAATTCCGCGCCAGCATCGTCTTGCAGGCTTTTTGTGGGTTCCGCCCGGAAGAAGTCGCCCCTCCGAAAAAGAAAGGCATGTCCAAAAAGGACAAACGCGGCATCCGGCGGGAAGAGATCGACTGGCAGTTCAATACAATCAACGTCCCGGAAGAGGTTTCAAAAGTGCCCTTCCCTCGGAAAGTTCCATTGCTTCCGGCCGCCCGCGAATGGCTCGAATGGGCCGGCGTGCGCGCCGGTCAAACGGGTCCAATTTGTGAAGAAAACATGTCCGAGGCGGAGGAAACCAAGCACCTCGGGGAAGTGGTCTTCGGCGACGGCTGGCCTCAGGATGCCCTCCGGCATTCGTACGGATCCTACCGGAATTCAATCGTTCGGGCTTTGGCTCAGGTCGCCGAAGAGATGGGAACTTCGGAAAGCATGCTTCGGAAACACTACCACAATCCGAGAAACAAAGAAGAAGGTGAGGCTTGGTTTGGCATGCGGCCGTCAGATTTGGTCCGATCAAAATCCGACGAAGCCGAGGTCTCAGTCGAGACATACCTCACCACTTTGGAGAATGTCGGTTGAAAACCAAAGATTTCCCGTCATTTGTCCGAGTCGTGGACAGCCCAGAGCAGGTTCGAGTCCTGCAGCGCGCACCATTGTGCGGGCGGCAAAATGGTCCGCCGGACATCGCCTCCTTCGTTTGGGATCGAAAGACAGGCATCGTGGGAGAAGATGCGGTTGCCGGTGAGTTCGCGGGCGCTGCCGGTTTCGACGAGCGGGGCCATGGTTTTGTTGGCGGCGGGGAAGGGAAAGAGGAGAAGCGGGGCGAGGATTTTGAAGAGGTGTTTCCTTTTGGTTATCGGTTCCGATCCGGGAAACGCGGGTTAGCTTTTCGGAGGCTTCTTGGCGGTGTGGCGGAGGTCGAGCGCCTCTTCCACGAAGACGGCATCCTCACCGATGTTGACGGCGAGGTCGCCGACGCGTTCGAGCGAGCGGACGACGAGGATGAGGTGGAGGTAGTCCTGGCTGCGGCCGTTGCCCTGCTCGATGCGCAGGCCGAAGGTGGCGGTGGCGTCCTTGTACATGCGGTCGAGTTCCTTGTCGCGGGCGTGGAGCGAGGCTCCGAGTTCCGAGTTGTGATCGCTGTAAGCTGAAATGGCGTCGCGCAGGAGGTGGTCGGCGATGGTGTAAAGGGGCTCGATGAGGGTGGTGTCCTGGAGTCCCTGGCTGGCGCTCATCTTCCGGGCGCGCTTGGCGATGGTGGTGGCGTGATCGGAGATGCGCTCGAGGTTCATGGACACCTTCATTGAGGAAACCACCAGCCGCAGGTCCGTTGCCATCGGGTGGAAACGGACGAGGATTTCCATGCCGAGTTGGTCGATGTGGCGCTCGTGTTCGTCCACCTCGTCGTCATCGGCGATGACGGCATTGGCGAGTTCGGCATTGCGTTCGAGCAGGGCGCGGACGGCGCGCTCCAGGTTGTGCCGGGCCTTGCCGGCCATGGACAACACCTCGCCACGAAGGGCGGCGATGGCCTGATCGAAGTCGTGGAGGATGTGGGGGTGGTTCGGCATGGGAACAAGTGGTAGCGTGGCGGAGGGGAAAACTCAAGGAGTGAGGCAAAGCGGGACATCAGCCAAAGCGGCCGGTGATGTATTGTTCGGTGCGGGTTTCGGCGGGATTGGAGAAGATTTTCGCGGTTTCATCAAACTCGACGAGCTCGCCGAGATAGAAAAAGGCGGTATGGTCCGAGACGCGGGACGCCTGCTGCATGTTGTGGGTGACGATGACGATGGTGAACCGCTCCCGCAGCGAGAGGATGAGTTCCTCGACGCGGGCGGTGGCGATGGGGTCGAGCGCGGAGCAGGGCTCGTCCATCAGCAGGATCTCGGGCTCGACCGCCAGG
>CAZKQK010000092.1:0-21509 GCA_964554865.1 uncultured Luteolibacter sp.
CCCGCTCCCCGAACACGAAGCGCCGGTCCACCACCCGCGAAACGCAGTGGTAAATCACCGGTTTCGACGCCGAATTCTGCCAATTTCCCAGCCACCGAGCCTTGCGCATGCCGCCACCCTACCGCCTCGGATCCGAATTTCAAGGAAATTATTAATTATTTTTCTGTCACCTTATAATGATGACCGCGAACTTGCCGCCATCAAAGCCCGATCAACCCGCCAATGAGCGCGGCGAGCGCCTGGATCAGCCATCCCAGCGCCACCAGCCCACCCCCATACCACAGGGAAAAAGCGCCCAACTCCCCGTGGCGTCCCGCCCGCGCCGGAATGCCGTCGATGTAAACGATTCCGCGATCCGGCCGTTTCATGGCCGCCGCCACCGCCGCAAAAATCGCCGATGGCTTCAAGGTCCGCATCGGCCAGCGCATGTTCGACGGCCTAATCCAGGCCGCCAAAGCCCTGCCCAACGCCATGCGGGACGCGCTCGACGCCGGAGGCCGCCTCTCCGACCAGATGGCCCGCACCGGAGCCGCCGGCGAAGGACTCATCGTCATGGAGCGCTGGCTCATGAACGCCGGACTCGCCGCCGACAAAACCACCACCCTGCTTGGTCTCATGCCGACCCCCATTTCCCCGCCCTCCGGTCCCCACATGAGCTTTCTCAACGGCCTTCACCCCAAAAGCAAATTCCTAGCAGTTGGCCTCCGACCTCCGCGGCTACGAGCACATCGACGAGAAACTCCTCATGCTCGGCGCGGACGTCGAGCGGGTGAAGGACCGGTGAGGAGACACCGTTCCTCGACCCGGCCCTCTTTCGGGCGCGCAATGATCGGTTGGCACTTCGCCGAGCGTAGGTCACATTAGCCGCGCCGCCATGATCCACCCGAGATTTCTCCGTTTCCTGATTCTGCCCCTGATCGCGGGCGAGGTGTTCGCCCAAGGTGGAGGAAAACCGGCGGATCCGGTGAAAGCGGAGCTTTTCACGGTGAAAAGCGCGCCCTTCGCCCAGACGATCTCCACCGTGGGCACGCTGCGGGCGAATGAAAGCGTCACGCTCGTTTCCGAACTCGCCCGCCTGCTCGCGAAAATCCACGTCGAGGAAGGCTCGGAGGTCAAGGCGGGCGACCTGCTCTTCAAGCTCGACGACAGCGACCTCCAGGCGGAACTCCGGCAGGTGGACGCGCAACTCCAGTTGGCGGAGGTCAACAAGCGCCGCGCCGAGAACCTCGTGCCGCGCAAGGCGATGAGCCAGCAGGAATACGACGCCGCGATCTCCGCCTACAACCTGCTGCTCGCACGCAAGAACACCCAGGAGGTGCAGATCGCCAAAACCGAAATCCGCGCGCCCTTCGCCGGCCGGGTGGGCGTGCGTCACGTCAGCGAGGGGGCCTTCGTTTCCTCCCAGACGCCGCTCATCAGCTTGCAGGACGTCTCGCGCATCAAGGTGGATTTCCCCTTGCCCGAGCGCTACGCGGCCGAGGTGAAAACCGGCCAGAAATTCACCTTCACCGTCGCCGGCAGCGGGACGGTTTACGAGGGCGTGGTCACCGTGCTGGAGCCGGCCATCGACGCGAGCACCCGCAGCCTGTCCGTGCGCGGCCTGTGCGACTCGCCCCGGGGCCTCCAGCCCGGCGGATTCGCCGAGGTCTCGCTCACCCTCGACAAGCTCGCCAACGGCTTCGTCGTGCCCAGCCAGGCCATCGTGCCCTCGCCCCGCGGCCAGGGGCTCTGGCTGGTCGAAAACGGCCGCGCGAAACTCCACCCCGTGGAGATCGGCATCCGCACCGAGGACAAGGTGCAGATCCTGCGCGGCGTGAAGGAGGGAGACTTCGTAGCCATCACCAATCTCCTGCGCATCCGCCCTGGCCTGGAAGTCACCGCCGCGACGCCATGATAACCCGGAGTTTTCTGACCAAATCATTGATGACAGAATCATTCGGAGAATCCGGAAAAATGATTCTGTCAAATAATGATTCCGTCCTCTCTCCCATCCTCCCCCGGGAATCGCGGCCAAAAGCCTTGAATCCAAAGAGCATGACAGAATCATTATCGACAGAATCATTCGAAGAATTAGAAAAAATGATTCTGTCAAATAATGATTCTGTCCTCTCTCCCATCCTCTCCCGGGAATCGCGGCCAAAAGCCTTGAATCCAAAGATCATGACAGAATCATTCGGAGAATTAGGAAAAATGATTCTATTAACTCATGATTCCGTCTTCTTCCATCCCATGCCACCGAAATGAGCCTTTCGGAAATCAGCATCCGCAGGCCGGTTCTGGCGATCGTGATGTCGCTCATCATCACGCTCTTCGGCGTCACCGGCTTCTGGTTTCTCGGCGTGCGCGAGTATCCCGCCGTGGACCCGCCGGTCATCACCGTGCAGACGACCTATCCGGGCGCGAACCCGGACGTGGTCGCCTCGCAGATCACCGAGCCGCTCGAGCAGGTCATCAACGGCATCGCCGGCATCCGCACCCTGGCCTCCGAATCCCGCCAGGAACGCAGCCAGATCACCGTCGAGTTCACCCTGGACTCCGACCTCGACGCCGCGGCCAACGACGTGCGCGACCGTGTCGCCCGCGCCGCGCGCAACCTGCCGGTCGATGCGAACCCGCCCGTCGTGGAAAAGGCGGACGCGGATTCCTCCCCCATCATCTTCCTGCACCTGGAAAGCGACCAGCGCAGCATCCTCGAAGTGAGCGACTTCGCCGACCGCGTGGTGCGCGAGCGCATGGAGACCATCCCCGGCGTTTCCTCGGTGCGGATCTTCGGTGAGAAACGCTACGCCATGCGCCTGTGGATGGATCCGGTGAAGCTCGCCGTCCACGGCCTCACCCCCGCGGACGTCCAGAAGGCGCTCGACGCCCAGAACGTCGATCTGCCGAGCGGCCGCCTCGAAGGCACCGCCAGCGAACTCTCGCTGCGCACGCTCGGCCGCCTCACGACCCCGGAGGATTTCGACAACCTCATCATCAAGCGGGAAGCCGGCCGCCAGATCCTCTTCAGCGACATCGGCCACGCCGAACTCGGCCCGGAAAACCTGCGCACCGGCCTCAAGGCGGACCTGATCTATCGGATCGGCGTGGCCCTCATCCCCCAGCCGAACACCAACGCCATCGCCATCGCCGACGAGTTCTACAAGCGCTTCGAGCAGGTGAAAAAGGAACTGCCGCCCGACATGAAGGTGGAGGTGGGCTATGATTTCACCCGCTTCGTCCGCCGCTCGGTCGCCGAGGTGGAGGAAACCCTGGTGATCGCCTTCGGCCTGGTGGCGCTCATCATCTTCCTGTTCCTGCGCGACTGGCGCTCGACGCTCATCCCGGTGATCGCCATCCCGGTGAGCATCGTCTCCGCGTTCTTCATCATGTACGTCGCGGGCTTCTCGATCAACGTGCTCACTCTGGTGGCCATCGTGCTCGCCATCGGCCTGGTCTGCGACGACGCCATCGTGGTCCTGGAAAACATCTACTCGAAGATCGAGCAGGGCATGTCCCCGATCGAGGCGGCGCTCAAGGGGTCGAAGGAGATCTACTTCGCCGTCATCTCCACCACCGTGGCGCTGGCGGCGGTGTTCCTGCCGATCATCTTCCTGTCCGGACTCACCGGGCGGCTGTTCCGCGAGTTCGGCATCACGCTGGCGGGCAGCGTGCTCGTCTCCGCCTTTGTCGCGCTCACGCTCTCGCCGATGATGTGCCGCTTCCTGCTCAAGAAACACGGCGAGCGCCCGAATTTCTTCTATCGAATCACCGAACCGCTCTTCCGCGTGGTCACCCACGGCTACCGCGCCGCCCTGGCTCCGGTCCTGCGCTGGCGCTGGCTGGCGATCCCTATCCTTCTGGCAAACGGAGCCCTCATCCTGTGGCTGGGCGGCGGGCTGCCCCGCGAACTCGCGCCGCTCGAGGACCGCGAGAACATCCGCGTGAACATCACCGCTCCCGAAGGCGCGAGCTCCGAATACACCGAGGACTGGATGGACAAGATCTCGGTCTATGTGGCGGAAAACGTGCCCGAACGATACCGCTCCTTCAGCATCCTCGGCGGGGGCGGCGGCCGCTCGGAGGCGAACGCCGCCGCGCAGAACATCTATCTGAAACCCCCCTCCGAAAGGAAACGCTCGCAGGCGGAGATCGCCGAGCAGCTCACCCGCGACATGCGGGACTTCACCGGCGTGCGCGCCATCGCCACCCAGCCGCCCACCATCGGAGACCGCCGCAGCGGCCAGCCGCTCGCCTACGTGCTCCAGGCCCCGAATTTCGACGAACTCGTCAAGGTGTTGCCGGTCTTCCTCGAAGAGGCCGCCAAGAGCCCGGTCCTGCGCCAGGTGGACGCGGACCTCAAGGTGAACCGCCCCGAGGGCGTGATCTCGATCAACCGCCGCAAGGCCGCCGAACTCGGGATTTCCGTCGAGGAAATCGGCCGCACCGTCGAGTTCGCCTACTCCGGCCGGCGCTTCGGCTACTTCCTCAAGGACGGCAAGCAATACCAGATCATCGCCCAGATGCGGCGCCAGGACCGCAACGACCCCGGCGACCTGAAGCGCCTCTTCGTGAAAACCGCCGCCGGAAACATGGTCTCGCTCGACAACCTGGTGAGCTTCGCCGAGTCCGCCAGCCCCGCCGCCGTCTATCGCTTCAACCGCGCCGTCTCCGCCACCATCCAGGGCACGCCCGCCGCGGGCAAGACGCTGGGCGACGGCATCGGCGAGCTCGACCGCATCGCGGAAAAAGTCCTGCCGGAGAACTTCCGCACCTCGCTCGCCGGGCAGTCGCGGGACTTCGCCGAGAGCACCTCCTCGCTGCTCTTCGCCTTCCTGCTCGCGCTGCTTATCATCTATCTGGTGCTCGCCGCGCAGTTCGAGAGCTTCCGGGATCCCTTCATCATCATCCTCACCGTCCCGCTCTCGCTCGCCGGGGCGCTGCTCTCCCTCTGGCTCACGGACCAGACGCTCAACGTCTTCAGCGAGATCGGCATCATCATGCTCATCGGCATCGTCACCAAGAACGGCATCCTCATCGTCGAGTTCGCCAACCAGCGCAAGGAGGCCGGCCTCACCAAGATCCAGGCCGTGCTCGAAGCCTCCGTCGCCCGCTTCCGCCCGATCCTGATGACCAGCCTCGCCACGATCTTCGGCATCCTGCCCATCGCCCTGTCCCTCGGCGAATCCAGCGGCTCCCGCCAGTCGCTCGGCATCGCCGTGGTCGGCGGCCTGATTTTCTCCGGCTTCCTCACCCTGTTCGTCGTGCCCTCCGTTTACGCGATCTTCTCACGCGGCACGGTGAAACACCTGTGAGCCTCCCGGGGAACCCGGCGGCGGCGAGGCGGCGAATCGTGGCGGAAACAAGTTGTTCCAGCCCGTGTCACGGGCCGGTCCCGGCAGCGTTCCGCTCCCAGGAATCGCACTTCCACCGCTTGGCGGGCGCGCGGGCCTCGGCCGGGGCGCGCGGGATGATCGCGCCGTGTTTGGGCGAGGTGAAGTTCGTGGTTTTCATCACGCCTTCGTTGAAGCGGCCGATGGATTTGAAGGTCTTGAAATCCGTGGTCTCGCTGAAGCCGAAGTTGTGCGGGTTCACGCCGAACACGTCATACACCAGCACGTAGGTATCGGTGCCGGTGCGTTTCCAGACGCCGGGCTGGCCGTGAGTCACATAGAAGAGGTGGTATTGGTTACCAGCCTTGGTGATGTCACTGTCGATGATATTGCGGTCGCGCGGATAGGCGAAGGGTTCTTCCGGCTCGGTCTCGAATTTGGTGAACGCCGGATCCGCGTAGGCGTAATAGAGCTTGTTCCGCCCCTTGCCGAAGCGCGTGGTGAAGAAAACCATCATCCGGCGTTTCTGCGGATCGAAGATCATCCGCGGAGCCCAGAGACAGCCGGCGTCCTTGAATTTTCCGAACTTCTCGCCGACGTGATAGATCGTATGCGTCCAGTTGACGAGGTCGAAGGACTTCATCAGCACCAGCGCGCGGTTGTTTCCCCAGTCATACAGCTCGCCGGGGCGCTCCCACTCGGTGTCGCGCAAGCCCTCGCGCCGGGCGTATATGTGCAGGTCCGTCATGCCGAGGTAAAACGCGCCGTCCGGACTGAGCGCGAAGTGCGGGCTGTGGTCGTCGTCCTTGTGAAACGCGGGATGGGCGGGTTCGGCGACAAGGACGTGTCCCCGGTTTCGATGTCCTTGGGCGCACCGGTTTCATTCAGTTTGGCTTCGTGGCAATGTGAAGTTTCCATCCTCGGGAAAAGCGGATTTTTCCCTTCATATCCGCCACCTGGTCAGAACTGTTGGGCATGAGAGATGCTTTGGTTACTGTATCGGCCGAAAATCTTCGGATTCCGTCAGAGGCCGGCACGGCATTGATGGCGTTGGTGCGTTTGATTCCGCCAGGATCCGTCATCAGGGAATGACAAGCCCCGGGAGTGGCGTTGGCCGCGCTTGCCCCGTTGGATTCACTTGGTTTTTTCCAGAGCCGGCAGGGCCATGACCTCGTTGAACCCCACATAACCCATCAGATAGAACCGGATGAGTTCCATCGCCCGCTTGCCGGGGCGTTTGCCGGGTGGTGGCGGCATCGCCTCGGCGCACTTTGGCGAGGCGCTGGCGGAAATCATCCAGGAGCTTCCAGATGCGGAGCTTTTTCACGTCGATCTTTTCCTTGGCGCGGCCCACAAGCGAAGTGGATCAGATCGGGGCTGACAGTACAAGTGACGATTTCGTCCGCCGCTTCCAGCGTTTCTTCGCCTCGTGCGCGCTTCCCGCCCGGCATGTCGGGGCGTTGATCCTCGCACTGGCTCCCAAACCCGCCGACGGCTGGGTGCTGGCCATGGACCGCACCAACTGGCGGTTCGGCAAAACCCACGTCAACCTGCTGGTGGTCACCGTCATTCTCAACGGCGTCGGCTTGCCCATCGCCTGGAAGATGCTTCCCAAGACCACCAAAAGCGGCAACTCACGCCACGGCCACCGCATCGCGCTCATCGGGCAGGTGCTCTCCATCCTGCCCGCCGCCACCATCCGCGCCCTGACCATGGATCGCGGGTTTGTGGGCAAACGCCGGCTCGGCTGGCTCACGCTGATGGAAGTACCCTATATCGTGCGGGTGAAAGCCAACACCCGGATCGGCTCCGCGGGCGCGGCCTGGTGGTGCGGACGCAACCGTTGGAAGCGGCATGCCGTGGAACTCCACACGGTCTTCGGCCGCAAGGCGTATTTTGCCGCCAAACGCATCCACCGCGGGCGCGATCCGTTCCTGGCGGTCATCAGCGGAACCTTCCGGAGTGAGGAGGCGCTGGAGCTTTACCGGATGAGATGGGGCATCGAGACCTTCTTCGGCCATCCGGTTCCTCGTCACATAGTCCTCCACCCATTCGGTTTCACCCCGGCCGCAAAACTGCTCCCGCCCCCACAGAACCTGCCAGGTCCGGGGTTCTTTCGGGAGGTTGCGATGCACAATCACGCGACCGGAAAGATTTCGTCACGTGGCGGGGCCGATGACGCCCGGAAGAATCCGGTCGCCAATTTCCTTCAAGAGCGAAACGCCGTTTTCCTTCGGGAATTCCCGATTCAGGGATTCATAAGGCACGACGAGCCTCGAATGGGAGGCTCCCGACAGTTGGAGGCGGTGGGGCAATTTCCGCAGCCTGCTTTTCTGGATCAGGTCCATGGTATCGTATTCGGTTGTTGAATCCGAAAATCACGAACTTGCAACCTTAAAGTTGAAAAATCTATTTTCAAATAGAGATTTTTCAACTTCAGATTGATTATGAATAACCTGTGAGTTACACTGAGCGCATGGAAAACAAACCCACTGATGCCGTGTTCGGCGAACGGCTCAAGCAGGCCCGGAGAATGCGCGGGTGGTCTTTGGCCGAACTACGCGAGCGCATGGGCGGCTTGGTGAGCATCGCCGCGCTCTCGAAATACGAGAAAGGCCAAACCATGGCTTCCTCGCGGGTTCTCGTGGCTCTGGCGGAGGCTCTGGAGGTTTCCCTGGACTACCTCTTCCGGGATTTTTCCGTGAATCTCGGGCGGATTCGTTTCCGCAAACTTTCGTCCATACAGAAAAAAGCCGTGGACCAGACTGTCGAGCGGGCGAGGGATTTCTTTGAGCGCTACTTTGAGATCGAGGAAATCGTCGGAGCCGTTCAGCCCTTCAAGCCGGTTTTTCGTCCCGGACAGCTCGCCGATCCGGAAGAACTCGCCGCCCGGGTCCGCGAGAAATGGAACGTGGGGAACGACCCCATCGCCAACGTCCATGCCCTCCTTGAGGATCAAGGCATCAAGGTTTGGTATGCCGACGATTGCGACGAGCGGTTCGACGGATTCTCGGCGCACACCGACCGCGGCCCTGTGGCGGTCGTCGCCCGCCACCTCCCCGCCGTCCGCAAGCGTATGACCGCTCTGCACGAAGGCGCCCACATCCTCCTGGAACCGCTGAGGCTGGACCCGAAGGAAGAAGAGAAATTCGTGCCTTCCTTCACCGGGGCACTGCTGCTGCCGGCAGAGCCTTTGAAAGCGCTGCTTGGCACCAAACGCAAAACCATCAGTTTCCCGGAGCTTCTCGAGATCAAGAAGCGCTTTGGCATCTCCATGTCGGGCGTGATGATGCGCGCCCGCGATCTCGGGATCATTACCGGCGACGAGCTGACCACTTTCTTCCGCTTCAGGGCGGGCAAAAAGTGGCGCAGCGAAAAGCGGGAACCATGGGACGAGGAGGCGGCGCGAGTGTTTCCGGAAACCAACCACCGTTTCCGGCAGCTCGTCTTCCGCGCTCACGCGGAGGAAACGATCAGCACCTCCCAGGCGGCGTCTTACCTCGGGCTCACCGTCGAGGAAGTGACCCGCCTCCTGAACGATCCGGTTTCCACTCCCCAATGACACCACCCCGCAGGCCATGGTTGGTCGTCAAGGACGCCAACATCATCATCGATCTCGCCAATGTCGGTCTGCTGGAACTTTGGTTCAGCCTCGGGATTCCCACTGTCACTACCGACTTCGTGGCGCTGGAACTCCGGATGGGCAGCCAGTGGTCCATGGTGGAAGGGTTGATCGGTGCGGGTCTCCTCCGTGTAGTGGAATTCGAGTCCACCGAAATCTCGATCATCCACTCCCTGGCGAAGCAGCACCGGGTCAGCCTGCCCGATGGCAGCGTGATCCATCTGGCGGCGCGGGATGCCGCACACATCCTCACCGGTGACCGTAGAGTCCGCCGCGTCTCCGGAATTCTCGGACTCGAAGCGCGGGGCGTGCTTTGGATTCTCGATACCCTTGTCGGGCAATCCGTCATTCCGAAAGCCCGTGCCGCTTCCTCCCTCCGGCTGGTGGTCGAACACGGTGCAAGGCTTCCTGAAGAGGAGGTACCGTTGCGTCTTGAGTCGTGGGAAAACGCAGTGAAGAGGCCTCCCGCTCCCTGAAGTGGACGATGGTCTGGATGAAGACGGCATCAAGCTGTTCAATCAGCGATCATCCGCAACATCGTGGCAGGAATGTTCCCAACGGCACTCCAGATTCCCTGAAAACATCGATAACAGGGAATCAGGCGGTTGCACCCGAAATTGCACACGAATATCCAGAAGCATCTTACTGCAAGGAAGAATGATTTGGCTTTTTTCATTTTATTATAGGATCTTCCCGGCTTCTCGGCTTCCACCTTCTTGTTGCACCCAATTACAAAACCCACCATTGCGGTCGTTGTGGTCGTGATATTGGCAACCAATTTCATGGCCTCCCGAGGTGAGGTCGCCGTTGTTGCGGACCGTTTCCCAAGAAGCCACGAGCCGGTTTCACGTTTTCAATCCGGGTGGCATCGCTTCTGCGGTTGGCTGTTGCTATTCTGCGCATGGTTCACTTTTGGATCTCTGCGAAAGGCCAAAAATCGACCGAATATTCATGTTTTTGATGCTCTTCCGAAGGGGCGGTAATCACATCTTCTCTATATAGCAAAAATCCCTTTTCGTCTCCCTGGAAGATCATAACAGGCCATTCTTCATGGTAACCTTCCAAGTTAACAACAATCGCCGGCGGGCTGACCCGGACCACCCGGTCCTGCGCTCGCCGGCGCCCGCCGAGTTGGACGGCCCGCCGCCGCGCCATTCCGCCGCCACGCCCATGGAGATCCTGCTGTCCTGCGGAGTGAGGCTTGCCGTCCACACAGCCTTCCGGATGGACATGGCGGTTGCCGTGATCCGCGAACTCCAAAAACCGCGGCCATGCTGAGCTTTTCGGGCAGCCTCAAGGTGTTCGTCGCCGTCGAACCCTGCGACATGCGCCGCAGCTTCGACGGCCTCCACAACGCGGTCACCACCCCGCTTCGTGAAGATCCGAAAAGTGGCGCGCTTTTCGCCTTTGCGAACAAACGACGGTCACCACTCAATATCCTCTGCCGGGATGGAAGTGGAATCTGGATTTTGGAAAAAAGGCCCGGACGCGGATCGTTCTCGTGGCCCAAGCCATCTGATGTGAGCGATGGCAAGCTGCGGCCCAGTTCCACGGCCCTCGCCCTGTTGCCCGACGGCATCGACATGCGCGACGGCTGCCGCAGGCCTTGGTATGAGATCGGCTGAAGAATCATCCGTCGATATGATATTACACATCTTCATGGCATGTTGATTGCTTGGTGTTTTGTCAGCAATGGATGCCGCGAGAGAACAACAACTGCTCGATGAAATCGCCAAACGCGATGCCATCATCGAGCGTCTTTCCGCTGAAAATCTCGTGCTGCGGCAAACCGTCGACGCCATCGGCCGACGCGTCTTCGGCGTCTCCAGCGAGAAGCTCGATCCCGTGCGGCCCGAACTCATGCCGGGGACGGATGAGGCAGAAAAGCCCGACGCCGCCGCTTCCGGAGTCCCCGGACCGGCGGCTGAAATCAAAAACCACAGGAAGCGCCGGCAAAAGACCCGCGCCCCACGCATCCCGGATCATTTGCCCGTCCGGCGCGAAGAGATCGTTCCCGCCGAAGTCCGGCTTGAACCCGCCGCCTTCCGCCGCACCGGCGAGGAAGTGCGCGGGCAACTCGGCTTCAAGCCAGCCGAGTTCCACCGCGTCCAGCTCGTGCGGCCCAAATACGTCCGCATCGACAATCCCGCCGCCAAGCCCGTCATCGCGCCGCTGCCGCCATCCCTGCAAGAGCGCCGCATCGCCACCCCCGGCCTGATTGCCGAAGTCATCGACAACCGCTTCGTCTGTCACCCGCCCCACTGCCGGCGGGAGGAAATCTTCACCCGCCTCGGCGTGCACATCCACCGCAAGACCCTCTGCGACTGGACGTTGCTTGCCTCCGGCTGGCTCGCCATCATTTACCGCGAGATCCAATGCGAACACTGGCGATGTCCCTGCCGCCAGATCGACGAAACCCCCAGGGTGGTGATCGCCAGTCGTGTGGGAGTGATGATCCTCATGGGAAGGATGATCAGTGAACCAACCGTTTGGGTGGATGCTTTCAACGAAGACAGAATTCAGGGCCGATTTGTCGGCAAACCTCGCTTTCCGCTTGCGCAACGTCTCTCATATCATAGGATCCGCCGTGGAGATGCGCCGCGCATTGCGTCAGATTGGCAAATGGCTGGTGATCGGAGCCCTGTTCGCTTCGGTCGGGGGCCACTTCGCCCTGGTGCAGACATTTGCGTGGGGAAACATGCTGTTCGAATACTCCAGGGCCGCCTCATTGTCCGAAGCGGCCCGCAAGACCTTTGACGGCGGGCATCCGTGCGAGATGTGCAAGCTGGTGAAGAAGTCGCGTGAAAACGAGGAGCGGAAGCCCTTGGTCAAGGCGGAAGCCAAGCTCCATGTTGTGCTGCCGGTGGCGGTGCGACTCAAGGAGCCCGTCTCTGCGGAATACTCCGTCGAGCTGCCGGATAGTCCGGGATCTTTCCGCGAGGTATATCCGCCATTGCCGCACCGTCCGCCCCGATTGGGCTGATAGGTCAAAGGTCCGTGCCGCCTTGAATCCCGCGGACCGCATCGAAGCGGTACGGAGCGGCGGTTGTATTCAGGACGCCTTGTGTCCGCGAGGCCGCTCCGGCGGTTGCCGTGAGCGCGGGTCTGATCCGCGCGGCATCCGTTTCTAACAACGCACCCTCATGTCCGGGGTGGACCACGCGTGTTCCTCCTTCTTTTCCCCAAACATCGTATCATCATGTCCACATCCGAACACCGGCGGGGTTTCAGCCTTCCGGAAGTCCTGATTGTTTTACTGATCATTGTCATTGGCGCTTTTCTCGTCCAGTCGGTCTCACGCCAACTGGTCGAGCGCGGCCATGCCCTGAAGTGCGCGAACAACATGCGAGAAATCGGCGTGGCGGTGATGCTTTATGCGGCGGACAACCAGATGTCGCTGCCCGTCACCTCCCATCAGCGGAGGCAGGGCGGCAAGTCATGGACGCTCACGCTCCAGCCCTACACGGCCGGCACGCTGTCATTCAAGTGCCCGAAGGATAAGGCGAAAAGCCGGCATTACACCTATCTGATCAACGATTTCCTGACGCCCAACCCGGCTGGCGCGCCGGATCTGGATTATTCGCGGCTCGTGAAGATCGAGAGACCTGCGGAGACGCTGATGTTCGGTGAGGCATCCGCCTCCTATCTGAATTCCGACCATTTCCATTTCTCCGGTTACCGGGATGGGGTGATGCCTCCCGCCGCGTTTGAGAGCCAGGTGGAGACGGCGGCCCACGCGGCCGGTTCCAACTATCTCTTTGCCGACGGCCACGTCGAGCCTCTGCGGCGAGCAGAGACTCTCTCCCGCATCGCAGCTCCCGGTAGTCGTTTCATCCAACCTTCAGCCAAAACCAATCCCTGACATCATCCATCAAATGAAAATCCGAATCCTCGCATTCCTGCTGTTCGCGGTCGCTCCCGCCTGGCCCCACCAGCATTTCGCCGTCGGCATCATTGATGCCAATTCAAACAACCGGCCCGATGCCGGCGAAGTCCTCCGCTTTGCGGAAGGAAACCCGGAAGCCCCGGCCTTCCGCCTCCTTGCCAGACCGGTGGGTCAACGCTGCGGCGGTCACTACATGCTCGATGAAAACCCGCGCACGCTGTTTCCGGCCGACGCCTTTTCGCTCATCGTGCAGTCCGACGGTCAATACGAGATCGCCGGCGACCATCATCCGGCGACCGGCTCCTGGATCTGGGCGGAGATTGTCAGTGTGAGCGGACCGGCCGGCTCGCGTTTCGGTTTTTGGGAAAGCGGAGCCAACGGGCCGACGCTGTCGCTTCCGGCGAATGAGGAGGTGGAAAACGCGGCTTTCGTGCTCAGCGAGGGCATGGACGATCCCGGGGAGGACCCTCAGGGGCATATCCACGGGCGCGCCTGGACCGCTGACAAGCCGGGCGATTACCTGGTGGGCATTCGTCTGGTGGACCGCAGCACGAGCGGTCCGGGCGGCGGCTCATGGCACCAGCCGAGCCAGGTTTATTCGTTCCGTTTCACCGCCGGTCCCTCGTTTCAGCCCCGAATTGTCCGTTCGGAAACATCGGTGACGCTCACCTGGCCGAGCCGCATGGGAATATGGACCGGCGGCGGCCAGGGCGGCGTGCCGTTCCGCGTCCTTCGCTCCAACCGTCCCGGCGGGACCTGGCAACAACTGGCGATCATCACCGGCACCACCGCGGACACCGCCTCCTTCACGGACCCCTCGCCTCCTTCCGGATCCGCTTTTTACCGGCTGGCCTATGACTGGGCCGCGCCATGACATCCCTCCCGAACCAAAACAAACATATGACATAACTCATGAACAAGACAAGCATACCGCTGTTGATCATCGCCGCCTCCGGAATTGCGTCGGCGCATGTCAGCTACACCAACCGCGATCTGGGAACCTTCAGCCCGGGTAACGAATCAACGGGTTCGACCAAATCCGGTATCATATCCAGCACCTTCGGCTGGGCCTACTCGACGGATGACGATCTCGGTGACAGCCACCGCAACCGTGCGTTCCGCTTCACGTTGCTCAATCCCGGGCAGGTGGTGATCACGGTGCAACGCACGGGCGCCGGAAACATCCTGCTGCCGGCGTTTTCCGTTTACTCAGGGCTGACCCATCTTCCTCCGGATGCGCCCGCCCACGATTCGAACCCGCTTTCCCTGACCCATCTGGCATCGCTGGGCGGCACGCAGCCGAAGCAGGGCGCGTTCAACGCGCTGGGCGACTGGGCCATCGGCAACGAAGACGTTTATAACACGCCGGGCGATCCGGGCAGCGGGATCGCCATCCCCGCCAGCCTGAGGACGCTGGTCTATCATGGCAACGCGGCCGATGGCTCCAGCGCGAACTTCGGCAGCGCGGCCGGCATCAATGGCGACGGCCTGGCGGACGGATTCGTCACCGGCTCCTTCTTTCTGCCTGCCGGTGACTTCACGATCATGGTGGGCGGGGCCGAGTATCCCACCACGCCACCCGCCGGCCCCCACACCAGTTATGCGGCGAATGTCACGCTCTCGGTGATCCCGGAACCGTCGTCGGCGCTGATGGCCGCGGGTGCCGTTTTCGCGTTCGCTTTGCGCCGCAGGCGCTGGGCGTTGTGCAACGTTATGGAGAACCCGGCATCGAAAGACGCGTCAATGGCGATCCATGCGGGGAATGGATGGCAGGGGCAATAAACTTGCGGGAACAAGCCTGATGCGTGAAACTTTCAGCCCTCTTTTCGAGATCGCCCGTCAGGATAGACGTACGGGTTTCCCGGTGCGGATGGACTTCTCCTCGGCCTCGCAGATGCGCACGGCGTTGAGGGCGTCGGCCGGGGTGACGATGCTTGGCGGCTTGCCGGCCCGGATGGATTCGATCATGTGGCGAAGTTCGCCGCCATAACCATCCGGGCCCTTGGTGTGGATGACGCGGGGTTTGCGTTTGTCCTGGAAGAGCTTGAGCGCCTCGGCACCGCGCGCGAGATCGAAGTCCGCGGTGGCGCGCTCGAAGTTGACGGTGTAGCCCATGTTGAAGCCGTGGCCGCCGGTCATGAGCCATGAGCCTTCGGCGGAAACAACCGCGCCGCACTTGACCTGATAGAGCGTGCTGACGTGGTCGATGGCGCCGCTGAGGCGGGTGATGCCGCTGGCGAATACGGATTCCGGCATGCCGAAAAGGAATTGCACGAAGTCGCTGTCGTGGATGTGCAGGTCGAGCAGCGCGCCTCCGGATTTCCCGCCGTCCAGATAGCTGCCCTTGCTCCATGCGGGGCTTTCGGAAACCCGGCGGAAACGGGCGGCGAGAACCTTGCCATGGCGGCCGTCGTCCACCGCTTCCTTCAGCCAGGACCAACCGGGCCAGAAGCGCATGCACATGGCGGGCATGAGGAAACCCCTGGCGTTTTCCGCGGCGCGGACGATTTGCCGCGCGGCGGCGGAATCACGGGCGAGGGGTTTCTCGCAGACGACGTGTTTCCCGGCCTTCAAGGCGGCCACTGCCAGCGGCACATGGAGCGGGGTGGGCACGCACAGGTCCACGAGATCGACGTCCCTGTCATTCAGCAGGTCCTCGATGCGGGTGTAGGCGCGGAGTTGTTTGCCGAGATCGAGCGCATCCGCGCCGTGGATGTTGCCGCCCACGCCGGGGATGATGCCGTTCACGGGCTGGCGGCCGGAGTCGCATACCGCGAGCACTTTCGCGCCGCGAACGGACTGATAGGCGCGCAGGTGCGTGACGCCCATGAAGCCGAGACCGACGACGGCCACATTGACGCGCTGGCTGGAGGAGGTGGTTTTCATGACAAGTGATATCAGGCGATGGTTTCGATGAGTTCGCGCGCGGCGGCGATGTCCCGCGCGCGGCTGTTGCCGGCCTCGCGCTCGATGCAGAGGTCGCCGTGGTAACCGATTTCCGTTAGAACGCCGAAGAACGCCCTCCAATTCACCTCGCCGGCTCCAGCGACGACCTCCTCGCCCCAGGAGCCGGGGGTTTTGCTTTGCACGGCGTCCTTGATGTGAACCTGGCGGATCCACGGGGCGAGCGTGCGCATGGCGGCGATGGGCTCGCCCTTGCCATAGAGCAGCATGTTCGCCGGATCGAAGTTCACTCCGAGGTTCGGGCAGGCGAGGTCTTCGAGAAACGAGCGCAGCGTGGCGGCGGTTTCCTGGCCGGTCTCAAGGGCGAGTTGGATGTCCTTCTCCGAGAAAATCCCCACGATGGTTTCCAGGCGGACGCGGAGTTTGATGTAATCGGGGTCCGTCACTTCATGCGGGAGGAAACCGGCATGGAAGGTGACCAGTTTCAAGCCGAGCGAAGCGGCGGTGTCCGCGCAAGCGCGGATGTTTTCGAGATTCCGCTCCCAGTGGATGTCCGGCACGATGCCGCCGGTCACCCGAATGGTGTCCAGCGTGCCGTAGTCCTCGCCGATGGTGCCGAACATGCCGGAGGCGATTTCGATTCCATTGTCCGCCGCGAAGGACGCGAAGCCGCCCCAGACGCCAGGGGATTCGCGGAGGGGGTCGAGGTTCAGCTGGATTCTCGACAGGCCGGTGGCGCGGAGCTTTCCGAGCAGGTCTTCGGGCGAGGTGGGTTGCAGGGACCAACTGCAAACGGCAAGTCGTTGGTGGATGGACGGTGACATGGGATGGGAATTCAAACGGACCGGCGGCACCATGGAGAGCGCGAAATCGGGAGGCAATGAACAAATTCGGAACAAACCCGCCGCCGGTCATGGAAACGTCCGCCCGCCCGTTGAAAGAGCGGCGCGGGCGGCATCGTTCCGTTGTTGCCTGTTGTCATGCGTTTTCCGCCGGTTCCATATTTCGCCCTTGTGGCGCTCGTTTCCGAGGCTTCGGCTTCGGGCGGCGCGGCGATTTACGCCGAACACTGCGCCTCCTGCCACGGCGACAAGGGGGAAGGGGTCCCCGGCGAACACAACGAACCCCTGCAGGGTGAACGCTCCATCGGTTCGCTTGCGCGCTACATCGACAGGAACATGCCTGAGGATGATCCCGATGTGCTGGATGCGGATCAATCGCGCCTCGTGGCCGAATACATCATGGGGGCCTTCTACTCACCCGAGGCCCGCGCGAAGAACGCGCCTCCCGCTCCACGGGTCTTCGCACGTCTGACACAAAGGCAATACCGCGAGTCGGTTGCGGATCTGGTCGGCTCGTTTTCCCCGCAAAAGCCACCGGGCGGCCCCACCGGACTGTGGACCGAATACTTCGCCTCGGACGGCATGAACAAAAAAGCCCGCAAGGCGCTTGAACGTCAGGAGACCGGGCTGGCATTCGACTTCGGCGAGGGCGCTCCATGTGAAAACGTGCCGCCGGACCAGTTCAGCATCGTCTGGTCAGGCTCCCTGCTCGCGCCTGTGACCGGATGGTATGAGTTCCGGCTGACCACACCGAATGGCGCGAGGCTCTACCTGAACGGCATCCCGAGGGAAGGGGATGCGAACACCCGCGACGACAGCTCGGCCCGTCGCCAGACCGCGACCATCGACGAGTGGGTCAGCTCCGGAACCGAACCCAGGGAAGCCGCGGCCAGGATGTTTCTGTTAGGAGGACGCGCCTATCCCCTGCGGCTCGACTATTTCAAATACAAGGAAAAGCTGGCCTCGGTGAAACTGGAGTGGAAACGCCCGGGCGGAGTCCTGGAGGTTCTGGCCGCGCCATATCTCGCACCGGGAGGCTCAACCCATGTGCATGTGGTATCCACCGATTTTCCGCCGGAGGATCTTAGCATGGGATTCGAGCAGGGCACCGCCATTTCGCGGGACTGGCAGCAGGCGATCTCCGCGGCGGCGGTGGAATCCGCCAACCGTCTCGTCCCGCGCGCCGATGCCCTCGCCGGCACCCATGAAAAGGATCCGCAACGGGCCGAAAAACTCAGCGCCTTTCTCGCCAGATTCGCCGCCCGCGCGTTCCGCCGCCCGCTGGATGACGACTTGCGCCGCATGCACGTCGAGGCGCCGATGACCTCCACACCCACCATCGAGGACGGTGTGAGGCGTGCCTTCCTCCTCATTCTCCAGTCGCCCCGGTTTCTCTATCCGGAACTCTCCGCCAAGCCCGATGGCTTCACAATCGCCTCGCGCCTCGCCCTCGGCATCTGGGACTCGCTGCCCGACCAGGCGCTGCTTGATGCCGCGGCGAAAGGCGAACTGCGCGATCCCGGGCAACTCGAAGCCCATGCCGGAAGGATGACCGGCGACCCGCGGGCCAAGGCAAAACTCAACGAGTTCTTCCGCGGCTGGCTCAAACTCGACTACGATGCCGAGATCCGCAAAAACCCCGGCCTTTTCCCCGGCTTCGACGAGGCGATCGGCGCAGACCTCCGCCGCTCGCTCGAACTCCTCATCGAACAAACCGTCTGGAGCGGCGGATCCGACTATCGGAACCTCTATCTAACAGACGGCATTCCGCTCAACGACCGGCTGGCCGCTTTTTATAACATAAATCTCCCGCCCGGTCCCGGCTTCCGCCCCGGTCCGGCCGATCCCTCGCGCGCGGCGGGCGTGGTCACCCATCCCTACGTGCTCGCGCGGCTGGCCCATGCCGATCTCAGCTCGCCGATCCACCGTGGCGTGTTTCTCACGCGCCACGTCCTCGGCGGCGCGCTCAGGCCGCCACCCGAGGCCATTCCCTTCGACGACCAGAAGTTCGATCCCTCGCTCACCACCCGCGAGAAGGTCGCCCAGATGACAAAAAGCGCCGACTGCATGAGTTGTCATGAAACCATCAACCCGCTTGGTTTCGCGCTGGAGGGATTCGACGCCGTCGGCCGCCCGCGCGATCAGGAGGTGGGAAAACCGATCGATACCCGCGCCGACTACATCGGCATGGAAGGCGATATGATCCGGCTCGCCGGTCCGCGCGATGTCGCCGCGCATGCCGCCACCTCGCCATCCGCCCGCCGCGGCTTCATTCGCCAGATGTTCCAGGCCGTCACCAAGCAAAGCCCGCTCACCGGCGGAGCCGACCTCACTCATCGCCTCGACGCGTTTTTCGTGGCGCGGAACCACAACATCACCGATCTGTTCATCGAAATCAACCGCATCAACGCCACCACCGGCATCCAGCCCGATCCATCATGAACCTCAGCACCCGCCGCCGCTTCCTGCGCCAACTCGGACTGTCCTGCGCCGCGCTTCCATTCCTGCCCGCCCTGCCGTCGCTGGCCTCCGCGGCCGAGGCGGGCTCTCGCGTCCGCCGGGTGATCTTCCTCTTCACTCCGAACGGAACCGTGCCGCCCGACTTCTGGCCGGACGAGACCGGTGAGGATTTCACCCTCAAGCGCATCCTCACTCCGCTCGTGCCATGGAAGGACCGAATGCTCGTCCTCAACGGATTATCCAACAAAATCCGCGGCGATGGCGACAACCACATGCGCGGCATGAGCTGCCTGCTCACCGCCGACGAACTGCTCCCCGGAAACATCCAGGGCGGCAGCGACAACCCCGCCGGCTGGGCGAGAAACACATCCATCGACCAGGAAATCGCCCGCTTCCTCCAGGCCCGGCCGGAAACCGCCACGCGTTTCGGCTCCATCGAGGCCGGGGTGGCCGTTCCCAACCGCGCCGACCCCTGGACGCGCGCCAATTACGCCGGACCCAACCAGCCGCTCGCGCCCAACAGCGATCCCTATGCCCTCTTCGACCGCCTCTACGGCCAAAGCAAGGACCGCGAGCACCTCGGCAGCGTGCTCGACGACGTGCGCGGAGACCTGCGGCGCATCGCCGCCAGCCTCGATCCCGCCGAGCGCGAACTGTTAGAGCGCCACGAATCCTTCGTGCGCGACATGGAGAAAGACCTTCAGAGTCCCACCACCTCCAACCTGATCGTTCCGCCGCCCGCCCTCGAACCCGGCGTTTCGCTCGACAACGACGGCATCCCCAGGATCAGCCGCATGCAGAGCGACCTGCTCGTCAGCGCCTTTGCCAACGGAATGGCCCGCGTCGCCACCCTCCAATACACCAACAGCGTCGGCCAGGCCCGCATGCGCTGGCTGGACATCCACGACGACCACCACCACCTCTCCCACGAGCCCGACGCCAACATCGAAGCCCAGGAGAAACTCGTCAAAATCAACACCTGGCTCGCCGAACAGGTCGCCTACCTCGTCGGCCGGCTCCAGGAAACCCCCGAGCCCGGCGGCGGCGGCAACATGCTCGACCACACGACCGTCATCTGGACCAACGAACTCGGCAAGGGCAACTCCCACAGCCTCGACAACATCCCCTTCATTCTCATCGGCGGCGGCGCGGGTTTCCGCATGGGGCGCTCCCTGCGATTCGAAAACCTCCCCCACAACCGCCTCTGGCTCTCGCTCGCCCACTCCTACGGCCACCACCTCGCCACCTTCGGCCACGAGGGTTTCAACGAAGGCGGCCCGCTGGACCTCGCGTGAGGCTTCCTCCTTTGACCGCGCGGGGTCCGCAAGACGATCATTGATGGGCCCGGTGGGGTTCGAACCCACGACCAAGGGATTATGAGTCCCCTGCTCTAACCGCTGAGCTACAGGCCCTAACTAATTGATTTCAAGTGATTTGAGTTACTGATTCCGGCTTCGGAATGGCGCGTTGAGCACCGGTTTTGACCGCCTTCGGACTTGCGACACGAATCGCCAGGCGCCCGCAACCACCGTCGTGAAAGCGAACGAAGCGAGCGAATGGAAGCAGGTTGGCGGGAATCTGGTGAGACATGCCGGTGGCGGTTATTACCTGAGCGCCAAAGTCGCTGGCAAGGCCATTCGCGTGAAGCCGGATGGTGACGGATCCGAAAGTTGCCAAGCTCCAGCGTGATGACAAGCCGGCGGCGGCTACCCGGCAAGCGTCCTCGCGCTGAGGGAGCGGCTCGCAATCTCGGCGGCGTGGTGCCCGCGGACTCCCCATAGGTTGCCTTTGGCACCTGAAGGGCCACAACGTCGATATTGGCAGGGCGATCTGCGATGGACAGCGGCAACCGGCCGGGGCCGCGCAAATTTTTTCTGTAAAAGTGTCCGATTGAGGACAGGAAAGCCGGGGCTTGGTTCGGTTGGCAGGTGCCTTGGTTTGAGGCGGTGGTTCTTGCGAATTTACAACAACGGAAATCCGATGATGCTCGCGGCGTGAAGCTCCACGCACAAATCGGCCTGATGGTGGACCCTCTCAGTGGATATGGAAGCAGGATTCTCGACGGGATCAGCCGCTACGCGCACGGGAAAAACGACTGGAGGATCGCCCATTTCGACCGCGAAAGGCGCGAACTCGCCGATCTGGTGGGGACTTGGGACGGGGATGGGATCATCTGCACCGTGGTGGACCGGCATTTCCACACCGCCGCGACGAGCCGCAGCATTCCGGTGATCAATGTCGCCGGCTTGCTCGATGAATCCGGGGTGCCCGGCGTGTTGAGTGATGACATGCTGATCGGTGAAATGGCCGCCGAGCATCTGATCGGCCGGGGTTTCACAAACTTCGCCTTGGTTGATTTATTGTTCCTATGTCGCCGGGGATGAATTCGTTGAATCCAGATTCCGGCAAGACTTTTATTTAATTAAGTAGAATCACAGCCGTCCCACAGACTGGGCATGGCGCGCCCTGAGCCTTGAGTTTGCAAG
>CAZKQK010000093.1:0-21425 GCA_964554865.1 uncultured Luteolibacter sp.
GCCACGGTCGCGACCACGGCGAAGAGAATGGAAGTGGGTTTCATGCGTTTGAGCTTGGGCGAAGACGGTTCCAGGGGAATCAAGGCGGCCCGGTCCATCCATGGAATTGGGGCCGCCGGCCTCCAACCGGCGGCCCCGGAGTTCCGGAGCGGATGATATCAGATCCGGAGAATCATCAGGCGCGGCGGCGGCGAAGGAGGAGGAACAATCCCATGCCGCCGAGCAATGCCGCGGCGGAGGGTTCCGGGATGATCACCACCTGGAGGCTGCCGTTCTGGAAGTATCCCTGCTTGCCGTTGCCGAAATCGAGGGCGGCTCCGGCACCGACGTTGCTGACGTTGGACAAGTTGAAGTTGCTTCCCGCGAGCAGCGTGTAGGTGCCTTCATCGGCGTTCGTGTAATCCCAGCCGGTGATGTTGCCGAAGCCGAAGTTCCCGAAGGTGACATTGCCGGTGATGGCAAGCGCGTTGGCAATGTCCGCGATGTGGAGCGTGGCTCCGGACGCGAAATGCAGGGAGCCGCCGAGCGTGCCGGTGCCGCCAATCGTTCCATCCGCGCCGACGCTCACCGCGGTGTTTCCCAAGGCCCCGCTCACCAGCAGGGTGCCGGCGGAAACCGTGGTCGCCCCGGTGTAGGTGCTGGTGCCGGAGAGGGTCCAGGTGCCCGTGCCCGCCTTGGTCACGGAGGTGGTGTTGCTTTCGGAGTTGTTGACGATGGCACCCGCGATTTCGCCGGTGCCGGCAGTGGAGCCCGAGAGGGTGAGGGTCTTGGTGCCTGCACCGGTGGCGGTGAGATTGCTCGTGAATTTGACGAGGCCCGTGCCGTTCTGGTTGATGGTGGCACCGCCGGTGGTGCCGGAGAGGTTGATGGTCGCGGCGGTCGTAGATCCCGTTCCGGTGTAATTCAGGGTGGAGGCGGTTCCTACATTGCCGAGGCTGACCGTACCGGTGCCGAGGTTTTGGGAAAAGCTGAGGGCTGTGAGTCCATTGGTGTTGATATTGCCCGAATAAGAGCTGTTGTCACCATTCAGAGCCAGGGTGCCGGTGAAACTATTCGCAGCGAGAATACTTCCCGCTCCTCCCACGGAACTGATCAGGTTTCCTGAAATCGTCAGCGTGCCCGTGTTCGACCGGGTGACGCCCGGCATCGGGGTGATGCCACTATCGTGACGAATGGTCAACTGGTTGCTCGTCGCGCTGAAGGTGATATTGCCTGAAATGGTCGCTCCGCTGCCCGCTTGAAGTTGAAGGGGGCCGGAGCCACTGATGGTGGTATTGGCCCCGAAATTGGTGTTCGTTCCGAGCTGCAGCATGCCGCGACCTGAACCCGAGGTCGTAATATTCACGGCCGAACCCGCCCCGACGATTCCCGTCGTATTATCGGCAATACCGATGCCTCCGGGGAAATTGGCGGAACTCGAAGTGATGTTGAGAGTCGATCCTGAGGCGAAGGCGTCGGCATTGCTGACCAAAATCCCCGCAACATAACTGCCATTGGAGATGGTCCAGGTATTCGCGGCATTCGTGCCCGAAATGGTCGTGAGGTCCGAGCGATTCAGCGCGACGCCGCCGGTGAAGTTGTTGGTGCCTGAGAGGATGAGCCCCCCTCCCCCCGTCAGGGCCAGTTCCGTGGATCCGCCAATGGCGCTTCCGATGGTCCAAATCCCGCCACCCCCATTGTGGATGGTGCCGCCGCCGGTGCCAAGGGTGATGGTTCCGCCCACCGCCACGGTATTGGTCACACCATCCGATTTTCTGAAAGTGCCGCCATTCAATGTCAGCGCCTGATTGAAAAGCGAGGTGTTCCCGATACCGGCGTTGTAGCCGATCTGATAAGTCGCACCCGACGACACGGTGATCGCCGTGGTGGCGTCCACATTGGCGATGCCACCGGAGCCGCCGCGAACGTCGAAGATGCCGCCGCTGACCAGGACGCTGCCGTTCCTGAGGTTCACCCCGGGAAGGGAGACGGCCATGGTGGTGCCGCTGCCGGAAACGGTCAGCTCATTCCCGCCCAGATCCAGCACGCCTCCGGTCGCGCCGCGCCCGGTTTGAGTGAAGGTGCGGCCCTCAGCCACACTCCACTCCTGCGAAGCGCCAAGGGTG
The DNA here is from genome assembly GCA_964554865.1 of uncultured Luteolibacter sp. GTDB lineage: Bacteria > Verrucomicrobiota > Verrucomicrobiia > Verrucomicrobiales > Akkermansiaceae > Luteolibacter. The sequence goes on from CAZKQK010000093.1 coordinate 2,106, forward strand.
ATGTTTGTCGTGGAGCCTCCGCTTCCGATCGTCAGGTTCTGCGAGCCCGTGAGGGTGATGCCCGCCGAGCCGAGGGTCAGCGTATTGGCACCGGTGATGACGGTATTGGCGGAGGAACCGCTGTGATTGATGCCCTGCCACTGGGTGTCCGCGCCGAAGGTCAGGCCACCGCCGAGCGAAGTGCCCGACCAGGTGGCGACATCACCGCTGCCGGGCGCGGCACCATCCACCCAGCTTTCACCCTGGGAAAGGTCGGTCCCTGTGGTTTCCTTGGTGATGGGCGCGGCCTGGAGGGAGGTGGCGACAAGGCCGGAGGCGAGGAGAAACGGGTTGATTCGGAATTTCATGAAACGGAGAGTCTTCAGTTAGATCATGTTTCTGAATGCGCGTGCGGCGGCGATCAGGGCGCCTTGACGGCGTTGAGGCGGCCGAAGAGTTTGCCACCGGCGGCTTTGGCGGCGGGGACGGTGATGACGATGGTGTCGGTATCGGCATCCGGGTCATCCTCGGTGACATCCACCGTGATGGTGTCGGTGGTGGAACTCACCGCGCCGATGGGGACGTCGTTGGCGGGGGAGGGGAAGGACAGGTCGGTGGACCACTGGAACTTGAGCGCAACGCCGGATTCCGAGATGTCCTTGCGCTTGAAGGTGAAGATCAGATCGCCGGAGGATTGTGAAACGGTGGGCAGCAGGGCCGCCGAGTTGGAGCCGGGGGTGGCGGGGTTCGGTTCGCCGCCGAGCACGAATTCGAGGCCGTTGTCGATGCCGTCGTTGTCGGGATCGGCATCGAAGGCGGCATCGGCGCCGGTGAGGCCCTTGGAGGCGGCCCAGGAATCGTAGCCGCCCGCCACCGAGAGGCTGAGCACGCCGGTGGCTTCGGTGAAGGTCCAGGTATTGGCGCCATCCACGAGTGTGTGGACGTTGGCCGTCTCGGTGAAGCCGACGACCTGGAAGCTGCTGAGGAAGACTTCCGAGAGGGTGCCCACATCCACGAGCGTCCAGGAGTTGCCGTCCGTGAGGTCCGCTCCGGACAGGTCGATGTTGAAGTCTCCCAGGAGTTCGACGGTGCCGGTTCCCTTGAGCCGGTTGCTCACCCCGTTGGCACCGGGAACGAACCTGAGCCGGGCGTTGTCCGCAAGGATGAGGGTGCCGCCGTTCACCGTGGTGTCGCCGGTGTAGGTGTTGACTCCGGAGAGGGTCTGGTTCGCCGCGCCGGTCTTGACCAGGCTGATGGCTCCGGAAATCACCCCGGAGGAGGATTGGTTCGCCGTGGTGTTCACGGTGAGGGTGGCGGCGCCGGTGGCGAGGCCGACGTTCACGTTTCCGCTCAAGCCCGCGATGGACTGGTTGTGAGCGGTGCCGCCGGCCTGGTTGTTCAGCCGCAGTGTGCCGCCCACGGTGGAATAGACCACGCCGGTCGATGAGAGCGTGTTGGCCGCGCCGGTGGTGACGATGGCGTTTGCATGGGCGATATCGAGCGTGCCCCAGGTGTTGGAGGCGTTGTTGAACTCCCAATTGCTGCTGTCCAGGGTCTGGAGATATCCGGTGGTGGAAAGGGAGATTGATCCGGTCACTTTGCCGAAGCCGTTGCCTTGTCGAAGAACCAGGGTCGGACTGCCGGTAGCGGGGGTGCCCAGAACGGAGTAGCCGATATTGCCGGAAACGATGGATGCGTTGGCGGCATTGTTTCCGCGCGCCAGAATGACGGCGATCCCGCTGCCGCTGGTGTTATCGACATTGATGCCGCCGCTCCAGGTGGAGCCGGAGCCGAGATCGAGGACCGCCCGGTTGCTCCCTCCGTTGCCCCGCTTCAGGGTCAGTGCGTTGGCAACGGTGAGGCCCGGATTCACCACTAGGGAACCGTTGAAGTTCTGACCTCCGTTCACCAGCACCGGGCCGGTGCCAAGCGCTTCCGCGTGGGCCGCCACGATGCCGTTGCCGGCGCCACCCGAGTGGCTGATGGTCGTGCCGCCGGAGAAGGTGCTGGCCCCGGAAAGCGTGAGGGTGCCGGTGCCGGTCTTGTTCAGGCTGACGGTTCCCGAGCCGTTGGCGATGGAACCCGCGAACGTGGAGTCCGCCGAGCTGGACACGGTCAGGGCGGAGGTGCCGGTGGTACTGCGGGAAATGGAACCCGCACCGCCGAGCGGGCCCGTGGTGAGATTCATGTCGGCGTGCAGCGTGCCATCCACGGTCAGGGGACCGGTGCCGAGACCGCCGCCGTTGACGGTGAGCGTGCCCCCAGCCTGCACGGCGGCGGCGCCGGTGAAGGTCGTCCCGGCGGTATTCAGGGTGGCTGTCGCTCCGTCGGCCACTTCCAGCGCGTAGCCGTCCCAGTTCACCCATTGGATATCCAGCGTGTTGGCTCCGCCGATGCCGGAGGAGCCGCTTTCAAACGTGAGGCTTTGGATGCTGAAGTTCCTTCCAAGGGTGGTGTCGGTGTTGTCGGCTCCCGAGGTGGAGAAAACGACATCCGTGGTCGGTCCCGGCAGTTGTGCGGTGTCGGTGGCGCCGGCATCGTCGGCCGCCCAGTTGCTGCCGGGCGCGACCGACGCGTCGTTCCACGTGTCGCTGACGTCTCCGTGCCAGTAGGCCGTGGCGGGGGTTGGAGAGCCACCCACGGTCAGGACATAGTTGGTTCCGGAAACGGTGCCGGCGTAGGTGTTGAAGCCGCCACCGAGCACATTGCTGGTATCGAGGGTGAAGGATTCGGGGAGGGGATCCTGCGTGACGATCAGGTCGTAGGTTCCGGGTTCCACGCTGCCGTGCAGTTTCAAGGTGTTGTTACCGCTGACGGTGGCCGCAAGCGCATCGATCTGGTCCACCGAGGGGCCGAGTCCGATTTCCAGGGTGGCGTTCGAAAGCGTGAGATCGTTGACGAATTGAGTCCGGTTGTCCGTGCCTTTGCGGAGATCGAGGGTGGCGTTGCTGATGGAGAGATCGCTTACGGGAAGCGCACCGGTGCTGCCCAGAGCGAGGGTGCCGCCGTTGATCGTGGTGGAGCCGGTGTAGTTGTTGAAACCGGTGAGGGTTTGTTTCGCGGCTCCGGATTTCACCAGGCTGATCTCACCGGAGATCAACCCGGAGCAGGATTGGTTCGAGGTGGTGTCCAGGGTGAGGGTGGCGGTTCCGGTGAGGAGGCCGACATTCACGTTGCCGCCCAGCCCGGCGATGGTCTGGTCGTAGGCGGCGGTCTCGGCCTGGTCGTTCAGTAGAAGCGTGCCGCCGAGGGTGGAGGTGGACGTCACGACGCCGCCGGGCGGGAGGGTGTTCTCCGCGCCGACGGTGACGACCGCGCCCGCATTGGAGATATCGAGAGTGCCCCAGGAGTTGGAGTCATTGCTGAACTCCCACTTGCTGGGGTCAAGCAACTGGACATATCCATTGGAGAGGGAAACCGGGCCGGTCACCTTGCCGAATCGGTCGGAGCGTCGAAAAACAAAGGTTGGGCTGGCGGAGCTCGGAGTGCCCAGAACGGTGAAGCCGATATCGCCGGAAACGATGCTTGCCGTCTCGGCGGATAGTCCGCCCGCCTCGATGTAGGCGTAATTGGCGGTGGTGACGTTGGTATTGTCCGCCGTGATGTCACCGCTCCAGGTGGCCCCGTCTCCGAGACTGAGGATGGCGCGGCTGGACGCGCCCCGTTTCAAGGTGAGCGGGTTGTCCACGGTCAGGCCGTTATTCACCGAAACGATGGCGCCATTTCCGTCCACCAGCACGGAATCGGATCCGAGGGCGCCGCCATGGCCGAGTTCAAGCGTGCCGCCGGAGACGGTGAAGGTTCCGCCGGACAGGTTGTTGGCGTTGGAGAGGATGAGTCTTCCACCGGTGAGGTTGGTGTTGCCCGTGTAGTTGCTGGTGCCGGTCAACTGGATGGTCCCGGCGTTGAACGTCAGGGGGCTGGAGCCGCTGATCGGACTTCCGATTTTCCAGAGCGCGCCACCCGGATTGCGGATGATGCCGCCACCGGCGCCGAGGGTGATGGTGCCGCCAAAATCGACGGAATGGGACGAGGCGGGATCCGTTCTTTCCAAAGTGCCGCCGTTAAGGGTCAGCGCCTGCTCGAAGGTGGAACCTCCGCCGGTGTTGTAAGCCACTTCCATTTCCGCGCCGGATGCGACATTCACGGCCACCGTGCCATCCACGGCAATGTTGCGGCCGCCTCCGGCATTGAACCTCAGGATGCCGGAGTTGACATTGATGACACCGGGGTTGCCGGTGCTCGTCACGGTGACTCCACCGCCGGTCACGAGGACGGTGCCCGCTCCGGTCAGATTCACCGTGTTTCCGTTGAGGTCGAAGGTCGGGCCGTTGGTGCCGGGCGCGATGCTAAAGGTCTTGGTCGAAGCGATGTTCCAAATGGCGGGCGTGGCGCTGGTGCCGCTGCCGGCCATCAGCGCGAAGTCGCTGGTGGCGCCGGGCAGGGTATAGGTCAGGTTCTGCTCGTAAGCGCTGGAACCATTCAGCGCGGTGATGTTGCCGGTGCCCGCAGTGCCGTTGCCGAGGGTCAGGGTGAATTCCTCCGCCCCGGTGATGGTGGTGGTGGCCGGGGTGTTCGCGCCGTTGGAACGGAGGTTGAGCGGATTGACGCTCGCGCCAAGCGTCAGGGCGGAGTTGCCGGTCGCACTGCTGAAGATGGCGTTGTCGCCATTGGCGAAAACAGCACCGCTCCAGTTGGCGGTGCTGGTGTCCCATGTGCCGGTCGCGTTGGACCAGATGCGGTCGGCGGCTTGGGCGTGTTGGCCGGACAGGGAGAGCGAGACGAGCGCGAGGGCGGCGGCGGCGAACGGATTGTTTTTGAGCTTCATGGGGAATCGGGAATGAATGGATTGAACAAAGGGATCGCCCCTGCTAGTCCTCCCGAGTCATGGGGCAAAGCAGATAGTTCTTGCGTCCTGTCCTGAAAAGCAGGACGGTTCGCCGATCCATGCATCCCTTCCGCCAGCTTTCGCTCATCGAGCAGATCGCGGATCACCTGAGGCAGGGATTCCGCGGGGGACACTGGGCCGGACAACTTCCCGGCGTGCGCGAACTGGTCCGCGAGCTGGGCGTTTCCAAGGCCACGGTGGAGGCGGCGCTGCGCCTCCTCGAGGCCGAGGGCAGCCTTGAGTCCGGCGGGCCGGGTCGCCGCAAACAGATCGTTCATTCGCGGGATCCCAGGGTGAAGGGCAGGGTGCTGCGGGTGGGCATCCTGTTGTCCGATCCGTTGAGGCAGATCAACCTCAATGCCCAGCAAATGATGCTGGGCATGGTTCGCCGGATCGAGAATGCCGGACATGTATGTTTCTCCGCGCACCGCAGCATGTCCGAACTCGGATACAAACTCCCGCGCATCACGCGCATGTTGGATTCCGCGAAGGCGGATGCCTGGGTGGCGTATTCGGCTACGGCGGACGTGTTGAAGCGGCTTGTCGGGCGCTCCCTTCCGGTGATGGCGATCGGCGGCAGATTCACCGGACTGCCCGTTGCCAGCAGTGCGTGGGAGATCAATGAAGCGATCCGTGCTTCCGTCCGGGCGCTGAGCGAACTCGGGCACCGGCGGATCGTGGCGATTTCCCCGGACAGTTGGCGTGTGCCGTCCCTGAGTCTGACGGGAAGGGCGTTCCTGGCGGCCATGGAGGAGTGCGGCCACCCGCCGACGAGCTACAACCTGCCGGCATGGGAACAAACCCCGGAGGGCTTGGAAAAACTGCTGGAGTCGCTGTTCCTGATCACTCCGCCGACCGCGCTGATTTTCGTGGATCCGGCCTCCTATGTGGCGGCGCTCGGTTTTCTGGGGCTGAAGGGGATCCGGGTTCCTGACGATGTCTCCATCGTTTGCATGACGTCCGGCCCGATGTTCTCGCTGCTTCCGCGCTGCCCCGCGCATTTCAGATGGCCGGTCGAGGAACACATCCGTCGCGTGGACCGGTGGGTGAAATGCCTGGCCAAGGGCGGCACGGACCTGGCGCAAGCGACGTTTGCCGCGACCTTCGAACCGGGAGAAACGATCGCGCGGGTGAGAGACAGGCCTGCCCACCGTTCCGGGCGATAATCACATGGACAAAACCGCTGGAACGGACATGGGCCGCCTGATCCGGATTCGTCTTTTCATCCTTGATCCGCTTTTCCACTTTTGATACGCCCGCCGCGCAATCCAACCAAACAGCATGATCGGACGACTGCTGCCCATCCTCGTCGCCTGCGCAACCTTCTTCCTTCCCGGCACCCTGTCCCATGCCGCCTGTGCCACCGGTTTCAAGGTCGGCCAGACGTTCAAGCTCAAGGTTGTGAAGGTCACCTCCACCAAGAAAGTCGGCTTCTTCGGCCCGGAGACCGCCCATCGGATTCCCGGGAAGCTGCCGAAGTTCGCGAAGAACAAGAGCATTGCCTTCAGGATCGCAAAGGGAGGGAAGGGCGGGAAACTCAGCGCCGAGGGCATCAACATCCCGTTTGCCCACGCGTCGAAGACGACGGTCGAATACAACTGGCACAGGAAAACCAAGATCGAGATCACTCACAACGCCGAGATCAAACGCAAGGGAACCAAGGCCACCGGAGGCAACCTGAGTTTCTTCATCAGCGATTACACGGGATCCCAACCGGTGTTTTACACGGTGGTTTACAAGCTCGGCTGAGTGCCTGTTCCCGCGACTCACACCGGTCCGCGATCCACGTCGATGCGGAAGGTCTTGCCGCGCAGCTTCGAGTTGCGCGTGTTGCGGATCGCCTGTTGGGCGAAGTCGCCGGGCACGTCCACCAGCGTGTGTTTCGGAAACAGGGTGATGCGCCCCAGGCTGCCGTCCGGCAGGCCGCCCTCGCGGTACATCATGCCGACGATGTCCTTGGGCAGCACGCCCTGGGCCTTGCCGAGCGAGATGAACAGGCGGGTCATGCCTTCTTCGTGCGGGATCGGGCCGCGGTCGAACTTGCCTTTGGGTCCGCGCTCCGGGCGGTCGAAGTCGCGCGGCGGCCGATCCTCGCGCGAGCCCCTTGTTTCGCGGGTTTTCTCGCGCTTGGCGGGACGTTCCGGTTCGCGGTCCTCCTCGATGAGCGAGCCTTCGCGGCCGCTGGCCTCGCGCAGCAGGGTGACGGCGGCCCCGGCGATGTCGGTGGGCGTGTGGCCCTGTTCGAGCAGGCGGTCGATGTTGTCCTGATAGGGATCGAATTTCCCGGATTCCAATCGTTCGCGCAGGGTATCGAAAATGATGTCCGCGCGGCGGCCCTCGACCTGCTCGACGGACGGGATGCGGTCGCGCTTGATGACTTGCCGGGTGTAGCGCTCGATGGATTGGAGCCGGTAAATCTCGCGGCCGAAGACAAACGAAACCGCGCGCCCGGAGCGCCCGGCGCGGCCGGTGCGGCCGATGCGGTGGACGTAGTCCTCGGGGTCGGCGGGCAGGTCGTAGTTGAAGACGATGTCGATCTCGTCAATGTCCAGCCCGCGGGCGGCCACATCGGTGGCGACCAACAGCTCCACGTTTCCATCGCGGAAGCGCTTGAGCACACGTTCGCGCATCATCTGGGTCATGTCGCCGTGGAGCCGGTCGGCGGCGTAGCCGCGGTTGACGAGGTCCTCGGTGCACTCGTCCACCGAGCGCTTGGTGTTGCAGAAAATGATGCCGAGACGCGGCGGGTTCATGTCGAGAATGCGCGAGAGCACCTCGACCTTCGACCGCTGGCGGACCTCGAAGTAGGATTGCTCGACGGTGGAAACGGTGCGGGATTTCTGCCGGATCTCGACGATTTCCGGCTGTTTGCCGAAGCTCTTGATGAGCCGGGAGACGCCGGGGTTCATCGTGGCGGAGAAAAACAAGGTCTGGCGCTCTCCGGGCAGCGCGGCGAGGAGTTCGTCCATCTCGTCCTTGAAGCCCATGTCGAGCATGCGGTCGGCCTCGTCGAGAATGGCCATGCGCACTTCCGAGGGATCGAAACTGCCGCGCCGCAGGTGGTCTAACAAGCGCCCGGGAGTGCCCACCACCACCTGCGCGCCGTCGCGCAGGGCGCGGAGCTGGCGGTCCATCGGCGCACCGCCGTAAACCGGCGTGGCGTGCAGCCCGCGCATCTTCGCGCCGAGGCGGTGGACCTCCTCGCAAACCTGCACCGCGAGTTCGCGCGTCGGGCAGACGATGAGCACCTGGGTGGCGTGCGATTTCACATCGATCTTCGCGAGGGCCGGCAGGGTGAAGGCCGCGGTTTTGCCCGATCCGGTGGCGGAAAGCCCGACGAGGTCCTTGCCCTCCAGCGCCGGCGGAATGCTCATTGCCTGGATCGGCGAGGGGCGCTCGAAGCCCATGGTTTCAATGGCCGCAAGCAAAGGGGCGGGCAGGCCGAGTTCGGAGAAAGGAGGCGTTTCCATGAGACGGTGGTCGGGTCGAAAATCCGGACTCGCGGCGGAGTTTCCGCGCCGGGCGGACAGCCAATCGCTGATTTTTCCCGGAAAACAAGCACGGATTGAAGCGGTGGCCGGATTTGGCGGGGATTTATGGCCAATCCCACGAAAAACGGCGGCCCGGTTGCGGGACCGCCGTTGGAATCCGGAGTTATCGCGTCTCGCGGGAATCAGATGCCCTTCTTGACGACGTCGTTGAGGAGGTCGATCACGCGGTTGGAGTAGCCCCACTCGTTGTCATACCAGCTCACCAGCTTGAAGAACCTGCTGTTGAGTTCGATGGACGAGCCGGCGTCGAAGATCGAGGAGGCGGCGCTGTGGATGAAGTCGGTGGAAACCACTTCGTCCTCGGTGTATTCGAGGATGCCCTTGAGGTAGGTCTCGGAGGCCTTCTTCATCAGGTCCTTGATTTCGGCCAGCGAGGTTTCCTTCACGGTCTTCACGGTGAGGTCCACCACGGAGACGGTCGGGGTCGGCACGCGGAAAGCCATGCCGGTGAGCTTGCCCTTCACTTCCGGGCACACCAGCGCGACGGCCTGGGCGGCGCCGGTGGTGGACGGGATGATGTTGAGCGCGGCGGTGCGGCCACCCTTCCAGTCCTTGCGGGACGGGCCGTCCACGGTCTTCTGCGTGGCGGTGTAGGAGTGCACGGTGGTCATCAGGCCTTCCTCGATGCCGATGCCTTCCTTGAGCAGGACGTGTACGACAGGAGCAAGGCAGTTGGTGGTGCAGCTCGCGTTGGAGATGATGTGGTGCTTGGCGGGATCGTATTGGTCGTCGTTGACGCCCTGCACGAAGGTGCCGTCCTCACCCTTGGCCGGAGCCGAGATGATGACCTTCCTGGCGCCGGCGCTGATGTGGCCCTTGGCCTTCTCGGCGTCCGTGAACAGGCCGGTGGATTCGATCACGACTTCCACGCCCAGGTCCTTCCAGGGCAGATCGGCGGGAGTGCGCGCGCTCACCACCTTGATTTCGTGGCCGTTGACCACGATGATGTCGTCGTCTTCGAGATCCGGGGAGGATTTCCTGGAGGAAACGGTGCCGGCGAAGCGGCCCTGCGTGGAGTCGTACTTCAGCAGGTAGGCCAGGTTGTCGGCGGGGACGATGTCTCCCACGGCGACGACGTTGAAGGTTTTTCCAAGGTGGCCCTGTTCGACAAGGGCGCGGAACACGAGGCGACCGATGCGGCCGAATCCGTTGATGGCAATGGTGGTCATGGCAGTGTGTGTGGGGCGCCTCGCGGTTTTTTCCGCCCGGCGGGCGGGGATTGTGCATGCCACGCGGCAAGCGTCAACCCCCGGAGTCCCCGGCGCAGGATATGCGCGGCTTTCGGCAATCCGGGGGGGGCGGGGAAATCTCCGGATTCCGCGGCCGAAAGAACCCCCGCGGTCCGGGCGTTTCAGGATATCGCCGGACAGGCCGCTTGCCTGCCGCCGGAAACCGATTGTATTTCTCCTCCAAGACCACCATGAAACGCCGCTCGCTTCTCACCATGATCCCCGCTGCCTCAGCCTTGCTAGCCCTTCGCTCCAAGGGCGCTCCGATCCCGCAACCCGCGCTCACCGCGGCCGGTTTCGGCATCTCGGTGCAGTGCTGGTCGTTCAAGGAATTCACCCTGTTCGAGGCCATCGAGATGGCCGCCGCGGCCGGAGCCAACGTCGAGGTTTTCCCCGGCCAGAAGATCGGCGGCGAGCTTGGTGACACGAAATTCGGCCCGGATCTCGGCGACGACCAACTCCAGAAGGTCATCGACCACCTCGCGAAAAACAAGATCGCCGCGCTCAACTTCGGCGTCACCGGCATCTCCAGGGACGGGGCGCAGGCCCGCAAGACCTTCGAACTCGCCAAAAAGCTCAATCTTTACGGCGTGACCACCGAGTCGCTCGATGCCGTCGACACGCTCGAAAAGCTGGCCAAGGAATATGACATCAAGGTCTGCTACCACAATCACCCGAAACCCAGCGGGCTCTGGAATCCCGAAACCATCTGGAAGGCCATCGACGGCCGCCACAAAAACCTCGGCTACTGCGCGGACATCGGCCACTGGGCAACGTCCGGGCTCGATCCGGTGGAAGTTATCAAAAAGATCGCCCCGCGCGTGCATTCCTTCCACATGAAGGATCGCGAATCGATCGAGAAATGGTCGCACGACCGCCCCTTCGGCACCGGCATCATTGATAACATCGCCATCCTCGACGAGGTGCGCAAACACGGATTCGCCGGCAACGTCACCATCGAATACGAGCACAACTGGAAGACCAACGTCACCGAGGTGGCACAGTGCGCTGGTTACCTCCGCGCCTATTCGAAAATCCGGGCCTGATCCCGATCCACCCGCCACTCAGCCGGGCCGATGAAATCGCCGTTGTTCACCGCTGTCCCGGTGGCGATGATCCTTTTCGGCCTGGCCATCGGTTTCATCCATCCGACGGCGGGGATGCTGATCATCGCGACCGTCCTCGTCGCCGCGCTGGCGCTGCTGGTGGTGCGGATCAGGATGCTTTGAGGGCCTGCCCTCCATCACCGGACCAGCGATGCCCGCGCCGCGTCCAGCGGGACCGTTTGGCGGCGGCGGTCGATGAAAAAGCTCAGCTCGCCGTATCCGGCCGTTTCCAGCAAATCCATGGCCTCGTGATAGCCGTCGCCCACCCGGTGGGGAACATGGGCGTCCGCGCCGATCACCACCGGGATGCCGCGCTCGCACATCATGCCAAGCATGGCGGGGGAGGGGTTCATTTCGGGAAGGAGTTTCCCGACCCCGCTGGTATTGAGTTCCATGGCCACGCCGGTGGCGGCGATGCGGTCCAGCGAGCGGGCGATGAACGGGCGCATGCGCCCGAAATCCCAAAGCGCCGGGTTCTCGTTCTTGATCAGGTCCGGATGCGCCAGGGTGTCGAAGAGCCCGCTCTCCGCCGACATGGCGAGATGATCGAAATACAACTCCTGATAGGCGAGCGTGTCTCCCGGGTGGAACAGCTTGCGGTAATCCGCCACCTGATAGTGGATCGATCCGAGCACATGGCCGAGCGGCGCGCTGGCGTGAAGTTTCTCCAGCCACGGTTCGACTCCGGGGTAATAGTCGCTTTCCAATCCCAAACGCACGTCCAGCCGCCCGTCAAATCGCGCGCGGGTGGCGGCGATCATGTCAACATACTCGCCGAACTGCTCCGGAGCCATGCGCACACCGGCCGAAAACCCGTCCGGCAGCGGGCAATGGCAGGTGAAGGTGATGCCCTTGAACCCCCGTTCCAGCGCGACTTCCGCATACTCGTCCGGCCCGCCGCAGGCGTGCTTGCAAAGCGGCGTGTGGCAGTGGGATTCGTAGAGCAGTGGCCCGGGCATGCGGCCGGGATGCTGGCGGGGAACGCGGGCTTGGGGAAGTCCGGTTTTTGGTTGATCATCTCTCCAGCATCCTCCGGAAGCGCGGCAGGACTTTTTGAAACAGCGAGTTCTTCCCGCCGCGGGCGAGTTGGAGGGCTAACAGATCGGTGGACGAGGTGGGATCGGCCGGTGAGAGCGAGCAGACTTCGTATCCCGGCGCGTGGATGCGGCGGCGGACGTGCCCGGAACCGGCTGCCTGGGTGATGGCGGCGGAACGCTCGCCCGCGCGAAGGACCAGTGAGGAGAGCGGCGGGCCGTCGGCGCATTCTGTTAGGGAGACGCGGATCCCGACTCCGCCGGACGAGGCAAAGGCGAAACCGCCGGCATGATCCGCATCGCTCCATCCGGCCTGGGTGGCGAGCCAGGCGAGGACTTGCAGCGCGCTGTTGCGGTGCGCGGGGTGATGGGAGATTTCCACGGCATCGATTTCCGGCAGCGCGCGCCGGGCCCCGGGGTCGTCGAAAATGGCGGCCACGCCGGTGCGAAACTGCCAGGTGCGGCTCCACGCGTGGTCCTGAAGAATCAGGTCCGGGTTGCTCTTCGCCGCCTCCCCGATGCGGCGGAACGACGCGGCGGGATCCTTCCAGCACGAGCTGTCCACGATCAGCCGGTCCACCACGGCAACGAGGCGCTCGGTGAGAATGTCGGACAGTTCGCCCTGCCACCAGAAAACGAGCGGCAGGTCCGAGTTGAGGTGGGCGAAAACCGTGTTGCGGAAACGGCCGGTGACTCTGCCTGTTAGAAACAGCGCGATCTGCTCGCAGCACACCGACTTGCGGCCGTGTGCGAGGTGGCAGTGGGCGGTCACCCAGGCGCGGATCGAGGGATGGGCGTCGTCGCGGTCGATCTCCACCAGAATGGCGCGGCAGGCGTGCTCGCGGGTGAGTTCGCGGACGATGTCGGAGTTTTCCAGCAGCGCGCCGTGTTTCTCCGAATAGACGGCGAGGTTCATCAGCGAGGCGTTGGTGCGCGCCTCGTCCTGGTCCCAAAGCTTGCGGAGTTCCTTGTCGATCCGGGAAACCGGAACCTCGAGGCCCAGTTCCGGGCAGCTCGCGGGAATGGCGGATGGAGGCGCTTCGGTCATGGTCATGAGGAGTGTGGACGTTCCGTCCGCAACCGCCAGCCATGCGGAGCGCGGACTTCCATTCGCGGGCAAAGAGCCACAATCCCGCCGTTTAGGCAAGCCCGGCGGGATGACGGCGGCGCATCATCGGCGGAAACCGGTCTCATGTCCGCCGCTGGCCCGTTCGTTTGGCGGGGGGCAGATGGCAACCCTGATTTTCTGCTGTCGAAAAATCAGCTTGTGCCTGTGCCGGATGTCTATCAGGCCGCTGCCTGGATCGCTCCCCCCGTCTCTTCCCCCATGAGTGGCATCGGCAGCAACATCGTTCAAATTTTCCGGGGCGATGTGTGCCCGGAATCTTCATCAAACGGGTTTTTAGCCAGGCCGGTTTGCTTTAGCGCCGCCCAGATCGGACCATCTTGCTCCCAGCACGCGCAGCAGAAACGCCAGCTCGAAATCCGTCAGCGTCCGCTTGCCGGTTTCGATGCGCGCGAGGGTCGCCATGTCGATGTCCCAGCCATTTCTTTGCAGCCGCGCCGCCAGTTGATCCTGAGTCCTGCCTTTCGCACCCCGGAACGCCTGCAAACTCGGGCCGAAAAGATTCATTTTCCCTCCTGCCGGAGATGGACTGGTGCGACGGGACATTCCTGCGTCCTGTCCGGTGGAAAACCCCATTTTCTGAGCCCTTGCTCAGAAAATGGGGTTGGCATCAGAAACGGGATCTCTACGATGGTCTTTTATTTCACAGGAAATGGCGCGACCAATCCTTCTCCTTCAATCCCCCACTCCTGTCCACTTTCCCATTATTTCCGATGAAACCCACATCCTTTTACCCCTCCGGCTGGCACCTTACGGTGCGTGAACGCAACCCAAGCTGACGCCGCCGAGGCATTCGTTGAAATCCTGCGAGATGCGGGAGTGCCGGTGACCATTACTGATAATTCGGAGATCGTTATTTCGGGGAAATGCTTACCAATCGCTAGGAAATGAGGCATTGCCAAACGTTTCGGCTCGACTTGAACGGCTGGGGAAAAGAGGATATGCGCAGCCATGAGAACGGTCGAGGCATACTCTTGTTGCGCAGGTTCAGTTTCCAAACGAATTCGTATGGGACTTATTCAAACTATACTCGGCTTTCTGCTGACTTTCTTTCCAACGGCAATGCCCGCTCAAACGCTGAATGCCACTTGGAATCGACCAAATGCCGAAGGCGTATTCATTCTGGCGCATGGCTGGCTTCCTCTTAAGCCTCAGGCTGGAGGTTACACTGGAGCAATGGGCGATCTCAAAATTGCCCTCGAAGGAGTAGTCGTTTCTGCTGAAACTTGGAACGTGGCTGCATTTGATTGGCGTAATCAAGCGGGAACTGGAGGATTGAAGAGCGGAGTTCCGGCCATTGAGGGGCATGAAAGCGCTAAACTGGCTGCTGTGAATGCTTCGCTACTCACAGACAACTTATTAAACCAGATCAAGCAAAAGTTTCCGGCAGCAAAGAAGTTCCATCTAATTGTCCATAGCGCCGGAACATGGCTGATGATTGATAATATCGATAAGCTTTTGACATCTAATCCGGAATCACGGGTCCAACTGACATTGCTTGATCCATTCATTCCAGATGCCGCGGGTATAGGGCCGTCAACCGGACTCAACACCAGTCGCGTTTCCGGGGTTGCGGCAATTCCTCTCGCTCACCGAATTGAGCTCTTAGAGAACTATTTTACAGTCGACAGCGTATCAGGGGTTTCAACCGAACAGATTTTCGGGTGGCGCACCGACGACATCAATTACCGCTACCGCCCTGGATTTTTGGTCGAAATCGGACTAAATGGACATTCCGCTCCAATCGACTTTTACACCAATACGGTCAAATACACGCAGTCTCCCTATCCCGATTCTCTGAATGGAATCGATCCCACCACCGTTGGCTGGCAAAAGAGCATGTTCTTCAACGAGATTGCCTTTTCTGAGGAACCCGAGAGTCGCGATCTTTTCACCGGCCAAACAGCGATTTTCAGTGCCACGGCGTTCCAGCGAGGCCGCCCGGGACGACCACAAAGTGATTTTACCTACCAATGGCAGCACTACTTGAACGGAAGTTGGCAAAACATTGGAGGGAACCAATCATTGATTCTTGTCCCAACTACCGCCTCAATGTCGGGTAGAAAATACCGGGTGATCGCTTCGCTCGGTAATGACAGCTCCACCAGCCGGGAGATTACTCTGACTCTCAGGGACTCCACCGTCGCTAGCGTTCCGGCCGCGCCGACCAATCTAACGGTGCTTCCGGCATCCTCCAGCCGGATCAACCTGACATGGAAGGACCAGTCGTCTAATGAGAACAGTTTCAAGATCAAGCGACGGCTCAGCGGCAGCAGTTCGTGGACGGAAATCGCGACTTTATCCGCCAATACGCAGAACTATTCAAATACCGGTCTCGCCGCTTCGACCACCTACGAATATCAGATTTATGCCCACAATTCGGCGGGTTCTTCCGACGTGAGCAACATCGCCAGCGCCAGGACGAGCGCGCCCGCCACGACGAGCTACTCCCTGGCGGTCAACGCGGTGGACCTTTCCTCGCTGCAAACGCTGGCGGTCGGCATGTATTCCTGGGAGGGAACCTCCACGGACTTCCGTTCGAACACCACCTCGTTCACCCGAAGCGCCGCCCTGGGCGCGAAAATCACCGTTTCAGCCCCGGCGACGCTGGCGGGTGGAAAGATTTTCCAATATTGGCTCAAGGACGGGGCCGGCCGTGAATACGATACGGCGATCACGGTGCCCATGGACGGACAGCATGTCATTGATGCGATCTACGGCGGCAGCCCGCCTGCGGGCCGGGCTCTCCAATCGATCAGCATCCAGGGGCCGGCGGCGGTGGACGAACGCTCGGTCGCCAGTTACAGCGCCCGCGCCACCTATACGGACGGCACCACCGGAACGATTTCCGCCACGTGGGACGAGAGTTCGGGTTACGCGAGTATTTCATCCAACGGAGTTCTCGATACATCCGCTGTGAGCAGCGACAAATCGGTGACGATAAGCGCGAGCGCCACGGTCTCCGGCGTCACCAAGACCGCGAGCAAGACGGTCACGATCCGAAATACGGACACCGCATCCGCCTACACGCTCACGCTCAATGTCGATGGCGGGGGCTCCATTGGCTATAGCCCCAAGGCGGGCAGTTATGCCGCTGGCACCGTGGTTTCGTTGCATGCCAATCGCAGCAGCGGTTGGGTCTTCTCGCACTGGACGGGCAACGCTTCGGGCACCGAGGACGACATCACCATCCGCATGGACGGAAACCGGACTGTCACCGCCCACTTCATTCCCGATGAATCCAGAGGCGGCCTGCGCGTGGACATCTCACCGCCACAGGCGGTCGCCGAAGGCGCACAGTGGCGTTACCGCAATTTCACGGAATGGCGCGAGAGTGGTAACACACAGACGAGCATCCCCCTCAGCACGGACGGTACCGGCTTCGTGAAATTCAAAGACATCCCAGGTTGGGTGAAACCGGATAACGTGCAGGTTAGTATTGTTGGCGGTCAGACCGTCGTAGTCTCTGGTGCGGCGGCTACCTACCGGGAGATTAAAGGAGCGGTGCAAGTGAGCATCACTCCGCCCCACGCCGCACAGGCCGGGGCGCGTTGGCGGCTTAATGGCGGAGTGTGGACGGAAAGCGGCGTCAACCTCGCCGATGTATCCCCCGGCACGCACACCATCGAGTTTCTCGCCATTCCCGGCTGGGGCACTCCACCCAGCCAGAGTATCACCGTCGCGCGCGGCATCACGACTACGCGCAGTGGCGACTATACGCCGCCCGCCGGGTTCCCCATCATTACCAGCGTCGCCCCGCGCACCGGACCGATCGAAGGCGGCACCATGGTCACTCTCGAAGGCGCGAACTTCCAGCCCGGTGCCACGGTCACTTTCGGCGGAGTGCCCGCCACATCCATTAATGTTATCAGCCCCACGCGGATCACCGCCGTCACCCCGGTGCGCAATTCCTACGGGACCGTCCCACTATCCTTGACCTCCGGCGGGCAGACTGTCACGGAATCCAATGGGTTCTCGTATTTGATTCCACAGGGGCAGAACATTGAACTGGTGGGAGCGATCGGAGGGGCGGTGCTCTGCGTCGAAGTCCAGGGAAACACGGCCTATATAGGCGAAGGAGCGAGCTTTGTGGTCCTGGATGTCGGCAATCCTTCCGCGCCCGTCACGCGTGGGCGCATTCCAATGCCTGGCTTGATTGATGGAATTGCCGTTTCCAATGGCAAGGCGTATGTCGCGAGCAGAAGATGCGGCCTGTATGTGCTGGACGTTTCCAACCCGGCATCACCGGTGATTATCGGTTTTTACAACACGAGCGGGGCGTTCGGTGTCACGATCGAGGGTTCCATCGCTTACCTTGCTGATGGCAATGCGGGCTTGCGGTTGTTTGATATATCCGATCCGTCGGCACCAAAGTTGATTTCCACGTTGGACACTCCAGGTTCAGTCGTGCGTGTCCAGATAGGCAATTTTCCCGATAAAAAATGCGCAGTGGTGGCAGATGGATCGGGTGGTGCGGTCAGAATTATTGATGTAACCACGCCAGCATCGCCGATAGAGATTAGTTCGTTTCCCAGTTCCAGCCCAACTATTGCGGATGTGAAAATTGTTGGAAACACCCTCTATATCTCCGGGCTTTCCAACGGCATGCAGGTTTTTGACGTGGGGAATCCAATTCAACCGACGCTCAAGGGGTCATATACAACGGGTAGTAATGAGGGTCGCATTGATGTTGTGGGAACGACCGTTTATGTTGGCGCAAGCTTTAGTAGCGGTATATTGAGAACACTGAACGCCTCCAACCCTTCCAATATTGCAAAAATCAATGAGGGCGATTTTGGTCACTCTATAGAGCAGATCCGCGTTTCCAATGGATTTGCGTTTATTGCGTCTGGTCAAGGAGGATTCAAAGTGCTATCTCTTGCGAATCCAAGCAATCTTTCGCTGCTGGCAACGCTGAAAGGTCTCGGGAAAGTTGATTGCGTCGCCGTTTCCGGCACCGTATTGGTAACCGGCCAAGGTTACCAGGGGTTGGGGACCGTCAATGTAAGCAATCCCGCCCACCCGGTAGTTCTGGCCTATCATGAGAATATACGGGTCAGTAGCATCGAGGTAAATGGCAATATGGCAGCCATTGCGCAAAGCACAAATACCCAGGCGGATTTCATTGATATAGCCAATCCTGCTTTGCCGATCCTTTGTTCGACTTACCCATTGCTCAACACGGGATGGAGCAGTGATATTGCATTTTTTGGTGTGAATGTTGTCCTTGCAGTGCGGGATAATCAGGGAGGAGCCAAGCTGAACCAGCTTTCCCTTGCCAATCCTTCATCCCCTCAACTCCTCAATTCACTGCCGCTGCCTGGTGCGGAAGGGCGTCCTTGGCAGATTTCATTCTCAGGCAGTTGGGCATTCGTCACGGTTCCGTCGCCTCACGGATATCTGTATATCGTAAATTATTCCAATCCATCCAGTCCTCAAGTCGCTGGAAAGGTTGAGCTTTCAGCAAATATTATCGGAGGGGTCGCTGCCACAGCCGATGCAAGTTATGTCTATGTTACAGATAGCATGAATGGACTTCATATAATCGACGCCAGAAACAAGACTGCGCCGGTTCTTGTGGGTAATTTGGGCGCGCCATCGTGGACAGCTGACGTGCATGTTGAAGGAACACGTCTGTATGTGACTTCCAATGACTCTCAAGCAAGAGTGTCTGTTTATGATATTTCAAATCCCGCAGTGCCTGTGCAAGTCGCTTATTACGAAGTGCCTTCCGTCTCCTACACTGGTAAATCACTTGATGTCTCCGGGGATACTCTCTATATCGGCAGCGCAAGCGCCGGAGTGACCATTTTAAGAATCAAGGACGTCGAGAAACCCACCGTGACCATCACATCGCCGACCTCGAACAGCACCCATCAAACAAACCAGAGTACCTTACAAATCGCCGGAAGCGCTTCGGACAGCCAGGGTGTCGTGCGAGTGCTCTGGGAAAACAACCGTGGCGGCGGCGGCTTGGCGATTGGCACCAATGCCTGGACTATTCCGAGCATTCAACTCGCGGCAGGCGTGAACGTCATCACCGTCACCGCCGAGGATGCAAACGGGAACCTCGCGCGGGACAGCATCGCCGTCACCACCACGCTGCCGGACGTGACCTCGCCGGTGGTGATCATTACCGGGCCTGGCTTGCCGCCCGCGTTCACTTTGGCCACCGCCTCGCTCCCTCTCACCGGCACGGCGGCGGATGTGAGCGGCGTGCAAGCCGTTGCTTGGACGAACGACCGCGGCGGCTCCGGAACGGCTGCGGGCACGACGGAATGGAACGCGTCCATCCCGCTGGTGCATGGCCCGAATCTCATCACCCTCACCGCCCGCGACACCGCGGGGAATCAGTCCCAAACCGAAGTGCTGGTGACTTTTATCCCGCCGGATACCACGCCGCCCTC
>CAZKQK010000094.1:0-21092 GCA_964554865.1 uncultured Luteolibacter sp.
ACGATGTTCGAGATGCTGGGGAACTGGTCCTTCGGCGATTATTTCAAAAAGGAAGCCATCGCCTGGGCTTGGGAACTCGTAGTCGAACGCTGGGGCCTGCCCGCCAAGCGCCTCTACGCGTCCGTCTATGCCCCGAAACCCGGCGACCCCGGCGAGTTCGACCAGGAAGCCTGGGACCTCTGGGCCGCGCTCTTCCGCGCCAAGGGCTGCGATCCCGAAATCCACATCGTCCACGGCAACGTAAAGGATAACTTCTGGATGATGGGCGAAACCGGCCCCTGCGGTCCGTGTTCCGAACTGCACGTCGATCTAACACCCAACGGCGATTCCCAGGGCAGGCTCGTCAACAACGACTCCGACCTCTGCATCGAGATCTGGAACCTCGTCTTCATCCAATACAACGCCGAGGCCGACGGCACCTTCCGCGAACTGCCCGCCAAACACGTCGATACCGGCATGGGCTTCGAACGCGCCTGCTCGATCATCCAGAACACCAAGGGCTTCACCGACTTCTCGGAAAAGCCCAGCAACTACGCCACCGACGTCTTCACCCCCATCTTCCGCAAGCTGGAGGAACTCAGCGGCAAAACCTATGTGAACATCTACCCGGAACCCGGAGCCGACCGCTCCGCCTTCACGGAAGAGATGAAAACCGCCATCGCCTTCCGCGTCATCGCGGATCATTTGCGCACGCTCAGCTTCTCCATCGCCGACGGCATCATGCCGGGGAACAATGGGAGGAATTATGTGCTGCGCCGCATCCTCCGAAGAGCCGTTAGATATGGCAGACAGCTCGGCTTCTCAGGCGAGAAACCCTTCTTCGCCGCGCTCGTTCCCACGCTCATCGAGGAAATGGGCGGAGTGTTTCCGGAGTTGAAGAATCGTCAGGCGGTGATCGAGCAAACGCTGGCTCAGGAAGAAGCGGGTTTCAACCAGACGCTGGACCGGGGGTTGAAGCGCTTTGAAGAAGCGATCGGGGAGCACACGCGCCCTCGCGTGTCCCCTGCGGCGCCCTCGCCGCAGGGAGTCTCCGAACCCACCTATGGACGCCGCAACCTCCCTCACTTCGAGCGTCCATGGGGCAAGTACATGATCACATTCACCATCCGTGACCGTGATGTCCTCAGCGAGGAAGAGCGCGACATCGTGCTTGCTTCCATCCTCCATTCACGCGCGGCAGGCCAGATTCATCTCTTCGCCGCCTGCGTCATGCCGGACCACGTCCACCTGCTCATCGAGCCGCAGATCAAATCCAGCCCCTTGGATGAAAACCCGGAGTTTTACTCGCTGACGGAGATCCTCCAACCCATCAAGTCCGTCACTTTCCACAAAATCCTCAAGGCGCGCCGTGACGCCATCGGCAACGGGAACATCCACAATCTGTGGGAGAAGGAATCATTAGACCGACTCATCCGTTCCGAGTCCGACCTTTGCGAAAATTACGACTATGTCATCTACAATCCCGTGAAAGAAGGCTTGGTGAAACGGGCGGAGGATTATCGGTGGACATGGTGTCGCGAGTTTGCGGAGCCCGTCGGAGACGAGGGCGTCTCCGACAACACGCGAGGGCGCGTGTGCTCCCCGATTCTCTCCGGAGACGACGCATTCGAGCTGTACGACACCTTCGGCTTTCCCATCGACCTCACCGAACTCCTCTGCGCCGAGCGCGGGCTCAAGGTGGACATGCCGCGTTTCGAAAAACTCATGGAGCAACAACAAGAACGCTCCCGCTCCGCCCAAAAAACCACCATCGTCCGCGCCCTCGATATCTCCACCGACGCCGTCACCGGGTTCCTCGGCTTCGACAACGACGAATGCGAAGCCACCGTGTTGGAAATCCATCCGCAGGACGATTCCCTCTTCGTCATTACCGACAAGACCGTCTTCTACGCCGAAATGGGCGGCCAGGCCGGCGACACCGGAACGCTGAACGTGGTTGCGGCCTCTGGCCGCAACGAGGAAATCCCCGTCACCGGCGTCCAACAAATCGGCAAAGCCCGCGCCATCCTCATTCCTCAATCCGACATCAAGCCCGGCGACAAGGTCCATCTCAAGCTCGACACCACCCGCCGCCGCCCCATCGAGGCCCACCACACCGCCACCCATCTGCTCCACTGGGCGCTGCACGAAGCCGTTTCCAAAGACGCCGCGCAGCAGGGCTCCTCCGTCGATGAAAACCGCCTGCGTTTCGACTTCAACAGCGCGCCGGTCACACCCGAACAAATCGCGGAGATGGAAGACATGGTCAACGGCGCCATCAAACAGGGTCTATCCGTTTCATGGACCGAAGTGAAACACGCCGATATCAAGGGCCGCGCGGACATCATGCAGTTCTTCGGCGACAAATACGGAGAAACCGTCCGCGTCGTCCAGATCGGCGGCGAGCCTGACAAACTCGACGGCCCGTCCATGGAACTCTGCGGCGGCACCCACGTCCGCAACACGAAGGAAATCGGCCTGTTCAAAATCAAATCCGAAGGCGCCATCGCCTCCGGCGTCCGCCGCATCGAGGCCGTCTGCGGCGAGGCCGCGTGGAACCACTTGTCCGAAGTGGCCGGAAAATGGCGTCAGGAACTCAAGGCCGCCTCCGCGAAACTCGCCACCGCCAACGACAGGCTGGCCGCCCTCGGCGAAGCCGCGGTCACGGTCAACGAATTCCCGCACATCATGGGAGCCATGCTCGCCGGGCGCGCGGACATCAACGAGATCAACGCCGTCTTCGCCCACGGCGCGCGCACGCTGGAGGAAACCCGGCAGGCCGCCATCGAGGCCGAGAAGCGCATCAGGAAGATCCAGTCCTCCCAAGCCGCCAAACTCGCCGACGAAGCCCTCACCGATCTCATCGCCAGGGGAGAACCCATCATCGTTTCCTTCGAGTCCGACGCATCGCTGCTCCAGGAGCTGCAAAACGGCCTGAAAAAGAAAGGTTTCGCCGGTCCCGCCCTGCTCATCGTCGATGACGGCGAGAAACTCCACCTCGCCACCCACTGCGGCCCGGACGCC
This sequence comes from uncultured Luteolibacter sp., assembly GCA_964554865.1. GTDB lineage: Bacteria > Verrucomicrobiota > Verrucomicrobiia > Verrucomicrobiales > Akkermansiaceae > Luteolibacter. The sequence continues at coordinate 3,004 of CAZKQK010000094.1, forward strand.
CTCGCCAAAGGCCTCAAGGCCGGCGATCTCCTCCGCGACCTCGCCGCCCTCGCCGGCGGCAAAGGCGGCGGCAAACCGGACCAGGCAAGGGGAGCCGCGCCGGACAGGAGCAAGCTGGAGGAAATCAAAAGGGCCGCCGCAGCGAGGTTCTGACCATCGGTTGCCCGCCCCGCCCTTCACCCGAATGAACCGCGACAAGGCCTTCGCCGATGGCACCCATCACGCCAACTTCGGCAGTTATCAAATCGCCAAATGCGCGGTGGAGGCCACCCGCACCGGGATACCGGACCTGGCGGGGCATCCTGCCGATGACGTGCGGCCCTTCGATCCCGGGAAGCCGGACGGAAACCGACGGAGCGCGGACTTCAAGGGTTCTCCGCGAGCCAGGCATCGATGCCGCCGGTGACGTTTTTCACGCGGGTGAAGCCGTGGCCGAGGAGCAGTTTCACGGCGCGGGCGGAGCGCATGCCGGACTTGCAATGGATGAGGATGTCGCGGTCGCGCGGGAGGCGGTCGAGCGCGGCTTCGAGGGTGGCGAGGGGGATGAGTTCCGCGCCCTCGATGCGGGCGGCGGCGTGTTCGTGGGGCTCGCGGACGTCGATGAGCAGGCCGTCGAATTTGTTATCTAACAAATCTCGGAGTTCGGCGGTGGTGACGGAGTCCGTATCGGGAGGCATGGCGCAGGGGTTGGCGGAGGTGGTTTCGGCGGTGGTGACGGAGCGGATATCCGGGTGTTCGCCGCAGAGGCGGCAGGCGGGGTCGCGGTGGAGGCGGATGGTGCGGAACGAGCTCTCGAGCGCGCGGTAAACGGTGAGTTTCCCGAGCGGCGGCCCGCCGATGCCAAGCAAGAGCTTGAGGGTTTCCATCGCCTGGATGGAGCCGATGATGCCGGGCAGCACGCCGAGCACGCCGGCTTCCTGGCAGGATGGCACGCTGCCGGGCGCGGGCATGGCGGGCAGCAGGCAGCGGTAACAAGGGCCGCCGAGATGCGGGGCGAAGACGCCGCACTGGCCCTCGAAGCGGTGGATCGCTCCGTAAACGAGCGGCTTGCGGAGGAGAAACGCGGTGTCGTTTGTCAGATAGCGCGTGGGGAAGTTGTCCGAGCCATCGACGATGACATCGTGCGGCGCGGCGATGGCCATGGCGTTGTCCGGCGTGAGGCGGACTGGGTGGAGTTCCAGTTCGATGTGGGGGTTGATCTCGCGGAGGCGCGCGGCCGCGCTATCGAGCTTGGGTTTCCCGATCCATGGCTCGCCGTGAAGGATTTGGCGCTGGAGGTTGGTGGCGTCCACGACATCCGGATCGACGAGGGCGATGCGGCCGACACCCGCCGCGGCGAGATACATGGCTGCCGGCGAGCCGAGCGCGCCGGCGCCGACAAGCAGGACGGATGAGTTCCCGAGACGAAGCTGCCCGGCCTCGCCGATGTCCGGAATGAGAATATGGCGCGAGTAGCGGAGCCGTTCGGCGGATGTCAGCTTGTCGGGCATGCGCGCGGGATGGTGGCTGGGGAAAAGCGTGGTGTCGAAATGATTGTTTTTCGGCGCACAGATGTGATAGGTTGGCCACATGTCCGAAGTTTTATCGACCTTCCGCCTTCGTCCCGGGGATGCCGCGCCGGATTTCACGCTGCCCGCCGCCGATGGGCGGGTGTGGGCGCTGGCGGATCTCGTCGGTGCGAAGGGTTTGCTGGTGGTTTTCGCCTGCAACCATTGCCCGTTTGTGATCCATCTGGCGAAGGCGCTGGGGGATTTTGCCAGCGAATACCGGCCTGCCGGCATCCACACCGCGGCGATCAATCCGAACGACACCACGCGTTATCCGAAGGACGCGCCGGAGTTCATGCCGGGATTCGCCGCGGAAAACGGCTGGGATTTTCCCTATCTGATCGATGAATCCCAGGATGTGGCGCTGGCTTATGGCGCGGCATGCACTCCGGATTTTTTCCTGTTCGACGAAAGCCTGCGGCTGTTCTACACCGGACAGTTCGACGACTCGCGGCCGCGCAGCGGGCAGATGCCGCACGGGGGAGACCTGCGCGAGGCTGCCCGCCGGATGATCGAGGGCGAGCAACCGATGGCGCGGCCCTATCCGAGCAGTGGCTGCAACATCAAGTGGAAGGAAGGACGGCAACCGGACTGGTGGGACGCGGGCGGCTGAGGGCGATGCGAGGATTTGCTGGAAGGAAACGCGGGTTTGTGCCGTTATTGCGGAGTCATGTTCCGTTTGTCCTTGTTTGTTTGTTTGATGTCCTCCGTATCCGCCGCGCCGATTCCGGTGGGTGGTTTCGAGGTCAAGGGAGATTCCGTCCTGTCCTGGACCCTTGCGGGTGACGGCGGGTTTGTGTTGAAACCGGGGGCGTCCGCCGCGACACGCCTGACGGTGCCACCGCTCGGAGACAAGGAAACCGAGGCGGGCGGCGCATGGCGCGGCGTGCTCTCGGTGGATCTCCACGGCACGGCCGGCACAGGCGCGGGGCGCTTGAGACTGGAGGCCATCGATCCGGCCAGCGGCGAGGTCTTCGCCTCGGGTGAGGCGACCGTTTCCACTCCCGCTCCCCGTGCGGCGTGGGTGGTGATTTCCTCCTCCGGCCATCCGGGATCCGGGGCGGAACGGGCCTTTGACGGTGATCCGAAAACCGACTGGCATTCGAACTACGGCGGCGGGCAGGACAAGCCGCCGCACTGGCTGGGCCTGGAGTTCGGCAAACCGACCAAGCTCTCGGTGATCCGCTACACGCCGCGGCAAGGCGGATTCACCAATGGCGTGGCGCGCAAGTATCGCCTGGAGGTCCGGCTTTCCGGCGAGGATTGGAAAACCGTTCTCTCCGGCGAAACCGACCGCGCAAGGGTGGTGGATGGCCGTGCGCCATTGGAAATGCGGCTGCCCCGGGCGGTGAATGCCGAGGCTTTCCGGTTTGTGATCGAAAGCGACTGGAGCGGCGGCGGTTTCGGCACGGCGGGCGAAGTGGAAGTGGAAGGCGTGAAGCTCGATCCGGTGAAGCCCGTGCCCGCCGCCGCGCGCGCCTGGGCCGAGATCCCCGCGGCGATGATGAAGGCGGTGGAAGGGAAAACCTTCGGCCTGCGGGTGGTCAACGGACCCGGGACGGCGGTCGTCATCGGCACGCCCGGACTCGCGAGAATCCACACCGCGCCATCGGGAAAACTCTACGGCCGTTCGAACGGCGGACTCGGCCCGGACAAGCTCGGCGCAGGTCTGTTAGGTTTTGACGCGCTGACCGAGCACAAGCAAACCGCGCTGGCCATCATGGAGGTGCGGAGTTCGTCCGCCGCATCACGCGCCAGGCTGAAGGCCGGTGATGTCATCCTGGCGGTGAATGGCAAGCCGCTGCCGGTCAATGATCTCGCTCCGGGCTGGGAATGGTTTCACCTCAGCCACGAGGCGGTGATCGGCCGCGAGACCGAGGCCGTGCTCAAGGCGGGCGGCGCCAGCCTGCCGCTCACGGTGCTGCGCAAGGACGGGATCACGACGGCGGACCTCATCCTCAATCGCAAGCGCCCGTTCACCACGATGAATCCGGCCGACGATCCGGAGGCGGCGCGCCTGTTGCAGGACAGCATCGGGTTTCTGGTCCGCACGCAGAGGGAGGACGGCAGTTGGTCCGGCGACATGATCCGCACCTGTTTCTCCGGGCTCGCGCTGCTGGCCACCGGTGAGCAGAAGCACCGCTCGCGCGTGAAAAAGGCGGTGGATTGGGCCTTGGAGAAATATCCGGAGCCCGGAAAATACGGCAACCTCGGCTTTTGGTCCGGCGCCTACGCCGGCATTTTCTACAGCGAGTGGCATCTCGCCACCGGCGACAAGCGCGTGCTGCCGAATCTCGACGCGTTGCGCGACTGGGCGGTGAACGGCCAGCACAAGAGCGCCTGGGACGTGCCCGCCCTGGGCCACGGTCCGGACGGGCTGCCTTATGAAAACAAGGCGCTCGTGGCCCCGGCCTGCCACCTCCTGGTCTTCGAGGCGCTGGCGATGCGCTGCGGCATGAAGTCCGGCATCTGGGAACTGCTGATGCCCTACATGGAGATGGCCTGGTCCGATCCCAAGGACGGCGGCCACGGTTCGCTGGGATACAACCGGTCTTACAAGGACACCGAGGAGTTTTGGTCACGCAGCGGACTCTTCGCCACGGCCGCACACCTGCGCAACCAGCGCACCGACATGCGCGACGCGATGACCGGTTTCATGGCCGGGCGCCATCCCTGGATCCGCAACAGCCACGCCTATGGGGAACCCGGCGGCTCGCTCGGGCTTTTAGGACTGAATCTCGCCGCGCCCGGAGTCTATCTCAAAACCATCCGCGACTACGCCTGGTGGTTCTCGCTGGCATGGGAACCGGGCTACGGCCTGCGTTTCACCACCCCGCACATGGGCGCTCCCTACATGGGTGAGGACGATCTGATCAACGCCACCTACGCGCTGGTGCTCCAGGGACCGAAGCGCTCGCTGCACCTCACCGGGCTCAAGGGCGCCGCCGTCCGCTAGGCGCCGGGGCGGCGATCAGGAAGCGTCGGCCGGCGCTTCGGATTCAGCCAACGCACCGGAGCCAAGCGCCCGCTCGATGGCCTTGACGCGTTCCATCAGTTTGGGCAGGCGGCGCATCTGGGCGCGGAATTTCATCTCGTCGCGATACGGTTGGGCGGGATTGCCCGCGTAGATCCCGCCGCCCGGGAGATTGGTGGTGATGCCGGCGCGGGCGGTGAGCGTGGCCTTGTCGCCAATGGTGATGTGGCCGACGGTGCCGACCTGGCCGGCGACGGTGACGTGGTTGCCCAGTTTGGTGCTGCCGGAGATGCCGGTGAGCGCGACGATGAGGCAGTGTTTGCCGATCGCGCAGTTGTGGCCGATCTGGACCAGGTTGTCGATCTTGGTGCCCTCGCCAATGACGGTCTTGCCGAAGCGGGCGCGGTCGATGGTGGTGTTGGCGCCGATTTCCGCGTCGTCGCCGATTTCCACGATGCCGACCTGATCGATCTTCTGGTGGCGGCCGTTGGAAAACTCGTAGCCGTAACCGTCCGAACCGATGACCGCGCCGGGCTGGAGGATGACGCGGTCGCCTAACAGACAACGCTCGCGCACGGTGGAGTTCGCCATGAGCTGGCAGTCCCTGCCGATGACGGCGTCCTCGCCGACCACGCAGTTGGGGCCGATTTCCGAGCCTTCGCCGACGCTGGCGCGGGCCATGACGACGGCACCGGGATGGACACGCACCTTGGCGGGATCGAGCGAGGCGGAGGGATCCACAAAGGCGGCCGGATGCACGCCCGGGGTGAAGGTTTTCGAGATTTCCGCGAAGTGGCGGACCACGGTGGAGAAGGCGAGCGTGGGATTGTCCACGGCTATGAGGGCGGTGGATTCCGGCCCGTCGCTCACGCCGCGCGGGACAATCACGGCGGCGGCCCCGGTTTCCAGAAACTGGGGGTAATACTTCTCGTTGCCGAGGAAGCTCACATCGTGCGGCCCGGCCTCGGCCAGGGCGGCCATGCCGGTGAAAGGCAAATCGGGCCCGCCCCGGACGATGTCACCACCGATCCAACGGGCGAGCTCGGAAAGCGTGAGGGCCTGAGCCAACGCAGGAGGGCGGATTAGGGCTCCTTGTTCTCGCCACCGGCGTCCGGCTGCGGGATCTCCGGAGCCTCGTCACCTTCCGCGGGAAGGGACTCGGCCGGGGCGTCCTTGTTGAGGCTCTTGAGCAGACCGGCGGTGATGTCGGTGGCGTCCTTGGTGTAGAGGAGGAAGGGAACCTGCGAGGTGCTGAGGCCGGACTTGTCGAAGACGTAATCGTAGTTGTCCACCTTGGCCTGCTCCTCGACGAGCTTGCGGATTTCCTCAAGGATGCCCTTCATTCGCTGCACCATCTTCTCGTTGAGGGCGGTGTTGCGGCGCTGAAGGAACTCGCGGCGCTCGCGGTCGAGGGCGATGCCTTCCTGCTGCTTCATCTGCCACTCCTTGAAGAGGGTTTGCTTCTTGGAGTCGGCCAGCGAGGGGTCCTCGATCTGCTTGCGGAGGTTTCCGAGATCCTCCTCAAGATCGCGGATGAGGGCGAGGCGCTCGTTGTTGTCCTTCTGGATGCGGGCGCGCTCGACGTTGATCTGCTTCTGGGCCTCGTTGGTGCGGTAGTACTGCTTGAAGAGTTCCTGCATGTCCACCGTGGCGATGTTCAGCTTGCCCTCCTGGGCGGCGGCGGCGGTGATCAGAGAGGCCGCGAGCGCGGTGGCGAGGAAACGACGGATAAGTCTCATGAAGATGGGGGTTCGTTGTTTGGAAAGCGGTTTCCGGCGGCGAGCCTGACCGCAAAAACCGGGGCCGTCAACGATTGATCCGGGCAGCCCGGCTGGCGGATTCCGGGGGGGCGGGTCAGTCGTTTTTCCGGATGATGGCCCGGCGGAGCTTCTGGTATTCCTTTTCGGTGATGATGCCCTCGCGATGGGCGCGGTTGAGGTCGGTAAGCTGCTGGCCCACGCTGGCCTGCTGGTTGTTATGGACCTTGGCGCCCGTGCCACAGGCCGCGAGCATGCAGCCGGCGATGGCCGGAAGGACGAAAAGTGGAGTGATTTTCATGACAAATCGGCTGCCCGGAATCCCCCGAGGCGGGCGGAAGGAAACGCCGGAGTGACGGGATTGCAAGGAATTGGGGGAGGTTTCCCCGGAAACTTGCGGGATTTCCGGGAAATCGCCGGCAGGTTCACCGCTGATCCCCGGGTTATTCCGGCGCTTCAGCGTTCCAAATCCCGCCTTCGCCTCCGCCCTGCCGAGCGGCATCGCCGGATACGACGGCGCGTTGCGACCGCCCGGGCCATGGCGTCACGACGGTTGCCAGACACGTTTCCCCGCTTTCCTTATCGTTTTGAGATATGTGAAATGAGGCGTTTTCACGATGCCACCCGCCGAGGAATTCCGCAGCGAACTCGAACGCCAGGTCCGGGAGGAGTCGCGGTGTGGCTGGGAGGCGGCCCGCGGGCGCTGGGTGCCGCCGCCCTGCCCGATACCGGCCTGCGCCACCTGCGGCGCGCCTTCACTCCGGAGGCGGAGGTGCCGCACGGATTCATCCCAATGCTGGATGACCGGGGAACCGCCGCCGCACTTGCGCCGCGCTTCCTCGACTTCGATCAGGAGTGGTGCGTCAAGAACGAGCTGGACCCGCTGCCGGACCCGGCGGGCGCACGGAGGTCTTCCCGCGCGATCTCCGGGACCGTGTGCCCGCCCTCTAAAAACTCTCCGCCGTGTGGCTGGCCGGCGAGATCGGCTGGATCAAGGACCAGCGGCTGCCGCGCCGGGAGGACCACCTCGCCGCCGAAAGAACCGGACGCGGCATCGCCCTAACGGAAACCCGCCGCGCGGAGATCCGGCGGCTGTTCGAAATCTATCAGCACCACTTCCGCGACCACGGCCTTACCGACTGGCACAACATCGCGCTTCGTTTCCACGATGCGGCGGTGGTGGCGAAATCGCCCGGTTTCCCGCAGTACGACGCGGTGTTCGTGGACGAGGCGCAATTCTTCGCGAAGTCGTGGTTTGAAATCGTCGGCGCGGCGCTGAAACCCGGCGGGCATCTGTTTCTCGCGGCCGACCCCACCCAGGAATTCCTTCGCCGCCAGGCAATCATGGCTTGCCGCCGGCATCGAGGTTCGCGGCCGCACCACCCGCCTCGCCCGGCCGTATCGCAACACCCGCGCCATCCTTCGTTTCGCGAGGGAGTTCTACGAATCACGCCGCCATCCTGATGACAACGAGGCCGACCTCAACGTGCCGGATGAGGAACAACTCGCCGCCATCCCGGACGAGGGGGAAACACCGGACATCATCATCGTTTCCAGCGAGCAGGACAAGATCGCCCCGGGCAAGAAAGGGCGTTGCGTCGATCTCCCGTTTTACCATCGCTTCCTCAAGCCGTTGGTGGCGTTCGATCTGAAAATCGGAGCCTTCCAGCCGGAGCACGCGCGGGCCGGATGGATTTCTACCTGAATCACCTGAACGAAAGGGAGCAAGCCCCGGATGACCGGCCTTCCATTGGCATCATTCATTGTGCCGAAAAAGACGACGTGGAAGTCGGGTTTGCCCTAAAAACCAAGGGGAATCCCATCGGCGTGGCGGAGTATCGGTTTCAGGGGAATCTCCCCGCTGAGTTCAAGGGAAAACCGCCGACTGCCAGACAACTGGCGGACGTGGTGCGAGGTATCCTGCCCCGATAGCGGTCGCGAAAGGGGGAGCGCCGCAAGGTCGTCTGTTTATTCGTCTGGAAAAGCCTTGGGCGGCCGCAGGTCTTTTTTCCAAGCAGGCCGTTTTTTGGGAATCAAGGCGCGGATGTCCACCCGCAGCGCTTCTGCCAGTATCACCATTTCAAGGTCAGATACGCCACGAATGCCGGTTTCAATATGAGAAACGGTAGAAGAACTGATCGTGAATCCTTGGATAGAGCAACGAGCTGCAAGATTTTCCTGAGTTAACCCTGCGCTTTCCCTGAGACGTCTGACTTGTGGGCCGACGATATTTCGAGTGCTTCCTTCCAGCATTACTGCCCAAAGAGTCAAGCAGGCCGATTTTGGGCTTGATGTATGCTAACATACAGGTTTAGTCCTCTCCTCGTTGGCGCATTTCTTCGTTTCCAACGACCAAAACCCCGATTCTCCTAGATGCCCCTCCATCTCCACCATCCCGTGATCGTCGGGGAAATCTCCGGAAGGTTTCTGCGGGATGCCCTCAACACGTTCACTTTCCGAATGGAGGGGTTATCGGGCGCTGCCACACCGGAAAATGCCTCAGTAGTTGGACCCGATCAACTCATTGCCACAAATCCGAGTCATCCCCATACGAGGACGCGCCCGCGCCGAAAAACCCGGGGCGTGTCCTCAATTCTCTTCGCCGTCTTGGCCTCCCCGGCCCGCCCAAGGAGGCAGACGCTTGGGAATCAAATCCGCCACCGGAACGCGAAGCGCCCTCGCAATCAGAACCATCTCGTGATCGGTCACACGGCGGAAAAGGCTTTCGATCTGGGAGATCCCCGACCTGCTGATGTCAAGGCCCTTGAGTTGGCATTTCCGGGCAAGGTCCGCCTGAGTCCAATCCTTTTCGCTTCTGATGGCGCGGACCCTTGTGCCGATGATGTTTTGAGCGCGGTTGTTCCGCATGAACCGGCAGGCGTATCCCGCCCGAATGCGAATCCGGATCACACTTGTGAGCATTTTAAACCTGATTTTGGTTGTCAGTCCGCATATGTCCCGCTAGGAGGGCGGCGAACGCATTTTTCCCGTCAATCGGCCCGATCCCTGAATTCATGCCCCGTAATCAAATGAAAAAAAACGTTCGGATGTGTTCATTACTGGCTCTCATGGCCAGCCAAACAGGCCATTCACCCGGCCAGGAAGCCGGGTTGAAGTGGAACGTCGAGATCCCTCCCCCTCTCCCTCGAACTGAATCGGTAGAACCGCCCCCGAAGCCGGAACCAATCGAGTTCACCGTGTTGGCTTCCCGGACGAAACGCGTCCATGTCACCGAAGCGGCGGAAATGCCCGACCTTCCGCGCGTCGAGGGCATCATCAATCTGACCATTCAAAGGGTGGTCGATCCCGGTTTACCCGATCCACCGCCACCGCTCCCGGCCCTTCCGCCGGACGATCCGGCGGTGCTCGCCCGCATGGCGGAATGGCGCGAGATCCATCGGGGGGTGGATTTGTGTTTCCTTTCCGCCTCCGTGGTCGACGGCAAGCGCACGCTTCTGCGGATTTATCCGAATGGAAAGGCGGATGAGGTGGCGGTTGCCTGGTCAAACCTCAATTTCATGTACCTGGCCTATAACGGAGGGTATCGGGTTCATCATGCCGACGGCACTTTTCATGATGTCGGCATTCTCTTGGGAATAAGCCCGGTCAACGCCGAAACAGCGCGGCAAGTGGCCGCTCGCGCCGGACGGGAGTACAAAGCTCCGGAAATCCCTCAACTGCCCGATGTCGAAACCGCCGGTCCCTCCTTCGTCCTGATCGAAGGTGAGGCCGAAGGCCCGGCAGCGGATATTCTGGAGCAACTCCATGACCTATTCCGGGTCTCGGGCGAAGCCATGAAGGAACGGTATCTTTCCAGAGAAAAACAGAGGGCCGAACGAAAAGCATACTTGTTGGCGAATCCGGGGAAGCCGGACGATGTCACCATCCGTGTGTGGAGGCGGACCCGCAATCAATAACGCGCAGGAGGATAACCAATGAAATGGAACGGAACAATTACCTGCGGAATGTTGCTCGCCGCGGCATTTGCCGGCGGCTTGCGTGCCGATACCAATCCGCCATTCAATGTGTCTCTCACACAAGGCAGCGGGGGCACATGGAACGTGGATTGGCTTGGCACTTTCCCGAATCGTACATTCTTCGCGCAGAAAAGCGTCGATCTTGTGAATTGGGAATTCCTGCCGGTGCTGGAGTTTGGCACGGGTCTCAAAGGAATCGGCATCGACAATGGAGGTGTGCCCAGGTTTTTCTTCCGCCTTGTGTGGGACGATGAGGATCCGGATTGGGTTACAACCGAACAGGAGGCGCGCGACGCCGATTTCGATGGCGACGGAATCCCCAACTGGTTCGAGGTCGAAGAAATCGGGTCCGACCCGCTGGACAAAAACAGCGCGGGGGGAGACCCGGACTCCAACGGCCTGCCGGATGGTTGGGAGCTTTTCCATTTCGGCGGCCTCGGCATCGCCGATCCCGACGGAATCCTGAAACCGGACGGGCTGACCAACAGGGAAAAGGCCGATTTGGGACTGGATCCCAATGTTGACTATTCCAATCCATCCGCCACCCAGCCCGCGAAATATGCATATGACGATGCCGGAAGACTAACCGGAGTGACGGCGCCTGTGGCTGCCGCAACATATACCCTTGATTCCGAGGGGAATATCGTCGATGCCGACTAACCTGACTTGCACGAACCCATGAAAACATTCACCATTCTGTTTGCCTGTTTCACTGTCACGTCCACCGGCTTTGGCCAGGGGAATCCCGGTTGGAGAAGTTTCAAGGCGATGTCTCCGGAAGAGCGCGCGGCATATATGCGGAATCATGTGGACGCCGTTCCGACATCCGGAGGCCGGTCCATGCGGGAGCATGTTGAAGGGATGACCGCCAAAGAAGCGGCGGATTCCCTTGCCAAAGCCGTTCCCGCCGGGGCGGGCGGAGGGATCGCCCTCAGAAGCGGCGCGGGCAATGAAGCGGACGACATTACACCTGAAATCCAAACCCTTGCCGGGGGTCTCCGCAATGATCCGCTCAAGATATTCGAGTTCGTCCACAATTACATCGAATACGAATGCTACTACGGCAGCAAGAAGGGCGCGCACCTCACCCTGCTGGAAGGCGGCGGGAACGACATGGATCAGGCCGCGCTGCTGGTGGCGTTGCTACGGGCCGCCGGTCAGGAGGCTTCGTACGGTCACGGCCCTTGCGAATTCCTGTTCTCCGAGATTGCCGATTGGTGGGGTCTTTCATCAACGCCATACAGCCACATGACGAACGCGGCTTTCGCCTCAATGCTTGGAATAACCAACACACCCGCAAACGTGGCAAGATGGAAAAAGCGTTGGGCGGTGGTCGAAACGGCCAGAGCCGGCGGGTTCTATTACATTTCGCACTACACATGGGGAAACCAGGAGGTTCACATCATCCCCTATACCTGGGTGGAATTCACCCACGGGGGAACAACGTATGAATTCTCTCCCGCCTTCAAGTACAGCGCCAAAAGCAACGGCATCAATCTCGTCGCCGCCACGCAATATAACCGCGGGAATCTGCTGGCCGCGGCGGAAGGTATTCCCGGCACGCCGGACAACATCATGAGCTTGAGTGAATCGGGAATCGCGGCCCAGCTTGGTCTCCACACTTCCAACCTGCTCCAGGCAATACGCGCGAATCACGACTCCAAGTATGTCTCGGAAATTCTTGGCAGCCGTCGGATCGAAATGCGGGAGTTCGATTCCTGGGCGGAAGACGTCGGCGAATATGGAATGTTCCTGGCCGGCGATATTGTCGATTGGGCGGATGTCGAGACATGGACGGAAATCCCGGCATCAAGGATGTCGAAACTGCGGATCACGGCGGGAACGTACAATAAAACGGCGAAGGCATTCACATCCACCCTGTATGATCAGGAGGTAACAACCCCTTCGCTGGCGGGCCGGAAAATCTCACTGTCATTCTCCGGAAACTCGGCCTTTGTGCGTCTTGACGAGGATTACTTCGGCGCTGCCACCGCTCCATTCACGGTCACGGCAAACTCCTTCGATCTCAGGCTCAGAATGAAACACGGGCACTACTTCCTCGAACAGGACGGTTCGGGGAATTGGGTTCATGAGCCGGACTCCGAGAATCATTCCGACATGGATCAGGTTGCCGGCTACAAGAAAGGCAATGGCAGCGTGTACGCTTTTCCCTATGCTTTCGGGAACGCGGAGAAGCATTCGCGAAAACGCCAGGAACAGCTCGATGCCTATCGCCGCGACCCGCTGATTGCGGACACGGACTGGAGGGCGGTCAGCGAAGGGCTGAATGTGACGGGCCTTGCCTATCACTCCCAGGTATGGAGAATGAACCGCGCGGCGGCCCCGCTCTACAACGCCATCTGGACCAACCATCAGACCATGGGGCGGGTATGCCAGGAAGGAGCCTACTTCGTTGACTTTGGATTGAACTTCGGAATTCCGATCCAGGCGGACATGAATTGGGATACGGCGGAGGATCTTCACGGCATGTCCATGCTGTTCACGAGCGCGATGGAACACGGCGTGATCGAGCAAACACAGGGATCCGGGGCGCTTGCGGCATCAACGGTTCGCCTGATCCGGCAGGCGAATGCGAATGGTGACAGGATTTTCCGCGCGACCAGCTCGAACAAGACGGCGGTTTTCAACTCCGTCAGCAATTACTCAACAACCGCCAAGGACGATCTGAAGGCTCTCCTGGCCACATCAGCCGACAAAATGCTGGTCCTCGAAAAAGGGGAAATCACCCTCGGGGATTGGACCGGAGGCGCCTATGCTTACGAAGGAAATGCGATCCGCCACATGATTATCGGTAAGGATTTCAATGGCGGATACAGCGTTTACGACAATCTCGGTTTCAACCTCCCGCTGGCAAGCATGGCATTCCAATCGTCTCCCGGCTATACGCTCAGCGCCAGCTCCCTGTTTCCCGGTGCAAGCTACATGTCTCTGCTGGCGGATACCCTGTACAGCTGGGATCCGGTGGAAATGTCGAGCGGGGCGTACGTGATGGACAAGACCGATCTGACTTTGGGAAGCGGCGCCGCGCCTCTCGGTCTTTCATTCGCACGGCAATACCATTCCAATCTCCGCCATGACAATGGCGCGGGCCTCGGGTATGGCTGGACGCACAACTGCAATATCGTACTCAGGAAGCGATCCGCTCCCGAAGCCTTGATGGGAGCGGCCAATGGATACCAGATGGCTCCTTTCGTGGCCGCAATGGTTGCCGCCAAGGATCTTCACACCAATCATGCGAACGCAAAGGAATGGGCGACCTGCGCCCTTGTCGTCCATTGGGCCGTCCAGCGGATGAGCTATACGGCTGTTTCGGCCACGATTGGCAACAGGACCATCCAATTCATCGAAATGCCCGACGGCAGCTACGTCGGGCCACCGGGCTTCAATTTCACCCTGACAAGGAATGGAGGTGGGAATTTCGTGCTTTCCGAACGTCATGGAACAATCATGACCTTTGATGACAATCTCCGTATTTCCACAATTCAGAACCAGAATGGAGCGACCCAGACTTTCGCTTATGATACCAACGGCAAGCTCCGGACGGTGGAGGACGAGTTTGATCGCGTTCTCACTTTCACTTGGAGCGGAGACGTTATTTCCGGGATTTCCGATGGAACAGATCGTTCCATATCCTTCGGATACACGAACGGCAACCTCACCAGCTTCACCGATCCGGAAAGCAAGGTGTGGACCTATCAGTACGACGCGGATCACCGGATGACCTCGCTCAAAGACCCGGACAACCGCTTTATTGCGGAAAACGATTATGACGGGATGAACCGGGTGACGCGCCAGCGCGGCATGGGCGATCCGGACCGTGAGTGGACCTATCTCTACACGGGCTACGCCAACACCGAAATCAACCCTCTCGGGGGAGAGACGGTCTATTACCACGACGCAAGGGGCCGCAGCATCGGAACCGCCGATGCGCTCGGCAACCGCTCGGAGGTGGCCTATGACGGCCAGGACCGCAAGATTTTCGAGTCGTCACCGGAGGGGAATGAAACACATCGGACCTTCAATGCTGACAACAACATCGTCACCGAAACAGATCCTCTCAATCTGGTGACGAACTGCTTCTATGACGGCCAGAAACGCCTTCAGAGGGTGAACGACAAAAGGGGCAAAGATACCACCTTCACCTACACCGCGGCGCACCTTCTCGCAACGACGACCGATCCGGAAGGAAATGTCACCACCTACACCTATCATGGCAACGGGCTTCCCCACACGGTCACCGATGGGGAACACGGAACCACCACGACCACTTACGACGGATGGGGAAATGTCGCCATGGTCACCAGTCATGATTCCACGTCCGTCACTTATGCCAATCATAAGCGGGGCGATGCGCTCACCAGCACCGACGCCGAAGGCCGCACCACCACGTTCACTTGGAACAAACGCCGTCAGAATCTCACTACCACGCTCCCGGCGATCGCAGGCCAGCCCGCCGCGGTGACAGTGAACACTTACGACAATTGCGGGAATCTCGCCACCTCCACCGATGCGAACGGAAACCTCACTTCTTACACTTGCAACGCGCTTGGCAAACCGCTGACCACCATCCTGCCAGCCCTGCCGGCGGGAAACAATGTTGTCTCGACCGAGTATGACCGCAGGGATTGGGCGACCACGATTTCCAATTCTCTCAGCCACACCGGCACCACCGAATACGACTCCGCCGGCCGGGCGACGGCCCTTGTCGATCCGCTCTTCCGGCGCACGGAAACCGTTTTTGATGGAAACGGCCGAGCCAAGGAGATAAAGGATCCCCTCCACCGGATCACCAGGTTTGTCTGGAACGCCCGGGGCGAGAAGACCCGGACCACCAACCCATTGCTCCACCACGTGGACGGCGCCTTTGATGCGAATGGAAACCAGACCGTCCTCAAAAACAGGCGGGGCAAGGAATTCACCACCAGCTTCGACGATGCCAACCGCCCCATCGGCACCACGACTCCCACCGGGAAAACCACGTCGATGACCTACTACGACAACAATCGGGTCAAAACCATCACCGAGCCTTCCGGGCAAACCACCACGCTTGTTTACAATGGGAAGAACCTTCTTTCGGGCAAGACCGATCCGGCCGGAACAATCACCTACGGTTACGACGCCAGCGGCCTTCTAACCGCCGTCACCGAAGGCTCGGCAAGCATCGGGCGCGAATATGACGCACGCGGACGTCTGACGAAATTCATCACCGCCGATGGAGACGGGATCGGATATCGTTACGATCCGAACGGGAACCTGATCAAGCTAATCTACCCGGACGGCAAGGAAGTAAACTACACCTACAACTCCCGCAACCTGCTTGCGACCGTGACCGACTGGAACAACCGCACGACCACCTGTCACTACGATCGCATTGGCCGTCTCATCGGTATCGACCGGCCCAACGGAACCAGCGCGGCCATGACGTATGACGCGGCAAACCAGCTTCTCGAACAACGGGAATACAGCGGCGGCAAACTCATCTCCTACCTCCGCTTCGATCACGATGCCGCCGGGCAAATCGAGCGCCGCTTCCGCGCCCCGCTCCTCAACTCCGCTTGGCAGCATCCCCCATTCACCGCCACCTACGATGACGACAACCGCCTCGCCACCGTCAACGGCCAGGCCGTCATCCACGATGCCGACGGCAACATGACCCTTGGTTCGATCCGGCCGGACTCTGGAAACCTCAACCTGACTTATAATTCCCGCAACCAGCTCACCAGCGCCGGCGGCGTCAGTTACACCTACGACGCCGAGGGAGTCCGGCGAACCCTCACGGACTCCAACGGAACCACGCGTGACGTGACGGACCCCAACGCCACCATGAGCCGCCTTCTCGTGCGCCACCACCCTGGAGGCAGCAAGACCTTCTATGTTTACGGTCTCGGTTTGCTCTACGAGGTGGACGAAGCGGAAAACACCAAGACCTACCACTTCGACCAGGTCGGCAGCACCATCCAACGGACCAACGATACAGGAAAGGAAATCGGCTGGGCGGAGTATTCGGCATATGGCCTGATCGTCCGCAAGAGCGGCGACATGAACACGCCCTTCCTCTACAACGGCCAGTGGGGCGTCCAAACCGACGCAAATGGCCTGCTCAACATGCGGGCGCGCTACTACAGCTCCTACCTGATGCGCTTCCTCAACGTCGATCCCATCGGGTTTTCCGGCGGACTGAACTGGTTTGCTTATGCCGACGGCAATCCGATCTCGAAAAGCGATCTGCTGGGACTGGTGGCGTGGGGATTGCCTGCCCAATTGCATCAGGCCCCGGCGTTCACCCAAGGCTACTGGCAAGGAGCAGGTGCGGCTATTCCAGCGGGTGTAGGCTTGGCTACGCTTCCGTTTACAGGACCGGTTGTCGGCGGAGCTCTCTTGAGCGCCGGAATCAACACAACCAGCCAACTGGCAGAGCAACACGTAAACCCGGAGGCTCGGTTCTCGGGAGTTTCTTTTGCCGTGGATACTGGAATTGGAGCGGTAGCTCCATACGGACTAAACAAAGGTATTCCATATGTAGCCAAGGCGCTTCCTACCTCGGTCAAGGGCCATGTAGGAGAAGGCCTAACATACATCAATGGAGTGATTAAAGGAAGGGGATTTACTCCAAATTCGCAGCGGGTGATGCCCGTTACGGGTCGCCCCCCTCAAAGCTGGCCACGTCCTGACTTTACTTACCCAGGTCAAGGGGCGGCGGGGGGGCCACTTTACGTTGAAGCTAAATTTGGCACTTCGACTTTGACACCGGCACAACGTGCTGGATCGGCTCAAGCTGGTGCTGACTGGATTACTGAGCGATGGACTTACCCGTGGATTTCAACCCAATCCGCAAGGCTGGGTCAGTTATTAGGGGGTGGTAATGCAGCACGAAAGTAACAATTCAATCTCATGAAATTACTCAATCAATTTTTCGGCAGAATCATCAGAGGAGGATCTGCAAAACACCTGATTCACACAGCCGAGTTGCTCGAAGCGCCAAGCGTCACGATAGATCAAATGAAGTCGGCTTCTTCCGAAGAGATCGAATCATTATTCTTGAACTTCATAGATGGAAATCATGGTGCTCCCATTGATTGGAGATCCGACTTTGATGCCATCAATGAATCATTGAGCCATTCATTTAGCGAAGAAGAGAAAAAAATTGCAAACAATACAGAATCAAAAGAAAAAACCATTGAACTTCTCAAGCAAATATCCTATAAACTTGAACCTATAGAAACTTGCCGCTCCCTAAGAGTATTAGAATCGCTCGGAGATTTTTATATAGCAATTCTTATCCAAAAATCAAAAATCGAAGATTTCAAAAGAATAAATTCATATTGGATGCCTTACTGATCCGATAGAGTTTCAAAATCAAATGAGTTGAATGGATTTTTATCTATCGTTGAGTTCGAAATAGTGGCAGCCGACCGCAGAGGCCGTGGCAATCGGGAAAAAACGTGTACCGGACCGGGGCTTCTTGGGAAACGGTTCGCGACGGCGGCGGCTTGGCCTCCCCCGCATTCGTCCGAACGCTTCAAGACAACCTCCTCCCACCGGATGTCCTGTTTGATTCAGCCCGGCCCCACCTGGCTTCACCTCTTCGGGGCGCGTCGCGCTGCACTCCTGTCCAAACCGCCTGCAAGCCTTCGGCGGTTTTCGCCAGTCCGGACCCGCCCCTTGAATTGCCTTTTCAGCCGGAACCCCGGTCCTTCACACGGTGAGAAGCGCGACTCGTCCGGTGATTGGAATCGCGTGGCATTCAATGCAGGTGCAATTAGGACCTGCAAAACAATAAACTACCGATTTGGCTTGGCAATCTTAAGTATTT
>CAZKQK010000095.1:0-20989 GCA_964554865.1 uncultured Luteolibacter sp.
CGGCGAATTCGCCTCCGGCACCGCGGTCAAGGACGCGGCGTTCGGCGCCATCGTTCTTGCCGAAGCCTGCCATCTCCTTGCGGAAAAGCACGACGTCCTCATCGCCCTCCACACCGACCACTGCCACCCGGCCAAGGTCGATGGCTTCCTCAAGCCGCTGCTCGAAGCCTCCCGCAAGCGCATCGCCGGGGGCAAGGGGCCGCTTTTCCAATCCCACATGTTCGACGGCTCCGTCGTCCCGCTCGACGAGAACCTCAAAATCTCCAAGGAACTCCTTAAGGAATGCGCCGAACTCGGCATCATCCTCGAAGTGGAGGCCGGCTGCGTCGGCGGCGAGGAGGACGGACACGACACCTCCGGCCTTCCGAGTGAGAAACTCTACACCACTCCCGAGGACATGCTGGAAGTCTATGAGGCGCTGCAACCGATCGGCCGCTTCCTGTTTGCCGCCACTTTCGGCAACGTCCACGGCTCCTACAAGCCCGGCGCGGTGAAACTCAAGCCCTCCATCCTCCGCGACGGCCAAAAGGCGGTCATGGACAAGCATGGCGCGGCCGCCGAAATGGACCTCGTCTTCCACGGTGGTTCCGGCACCTCGGAGAGCGATCTCCAGGAGACCCTCGACTACGGCGTGGTGAAGATGAACATCGACACCGACACCCAATACGCATTCACCCGCCCGATCGTCACGCACATCTGCCAGAACATCGAAGGCGTGCTCAAGATCGACGGCGAAGTCGGCGACAAGAAGACCTATGACCCCCGCTCCTACCTCAAGAAAGCCGAACAGGGGCTTTGCAACCGGATGAAGGAGGCCTGCGACAACCTCAAGTCCACCGGCAAGACCATCTTCGGCACGGTTTGACCAACAAGGGGCGCGGACTTCAGTCCGCCAGTCTTTCATTCCAAAGCGGAGCTTCACCGGGCTCCGCTTTTTTTTGAAACCGAACGCACGCCGGACGCATGGTCATTTACCCGTTGCGGGCCGGATCTTTCTCGGCGAGTTTCAGGGGGTGTTGAAACATCCGAAATCGGGGCGTCTCACCCGGATCATCCCTGCGATGATTCTTTTGCTGTCATGGACAGTCTCGGGCCAGTCGGCCGATCCGGCCGCGGTTTCCGGCGAGCGGACCCGCCCGGCGAGGATCCGGTCCGGTGAGTTGGCCGGGTTCGCGGCACTGCCGCAAGCACGCCAACGGCTGCTCGGGGTGGCGCTGGCGGTGGCTTGGGACTCGCCCTGGCTGCGCTACGTGGCGGGCGGAGCCAAGCCCGACGATGGCGGCTTCGATTGTTCCGGAGCGATGTATTTCGTCATGCGCGCGGCAGGCATGGAACCACCACGCTCCTCCGGCGCGCAGATCGAGTGGCTCAGGAAAAACGGCAGGCTACATACGGTGGATGCGGATGCGAGGGATCTCAAGCACCCCTCACTCGCCGCCTTGAAACCCGGCGATTTGCTGTTCTGGGCTGTGACCGAACCCGACGGAGCGGTTCGCGTCCACCATGTGGCCATGTTTCTTGGCTTGGAGAAAAAGGACGGCCGGCCGGTAATGATCGGTTCCACCGATGGCCGCTCCTATCGCGGACAAAAGTCAGACGGCTACGGCGTGCATGACTTCCGCGTGCCAAAGGCGGACTCGGCATCGAGACTGATCGGCTATGGCACGCCGCCGGGAGTCGGAAAGGAATGACCGGAGAACAGCCCGCCGTCATCATTCGGGGTTTGCAATCGCCCACCCCGGTGCAAATTGTCATGTGAAAAACATCCTGATGCTTTATCCCGAGTTTCCGGATACCTTCTGGAGTTTCAAGCATGCGCTGAAGTTCGTGCGAAAGCGGGCCGCCCTGCCGCCACTCGGGCTGTTGACCGTGGCAGCCATGCTACCGGAAGGGTGGAACAAACGTCTGATCGACCTGAATGTCTCCCAACTCGGCGAGGCGGACCTGCATTGGGCGGATCTGGTACTGATCAGCGGCATGATTGCCCAGCGGGATTCGGTGCGGGAATTGATCACCCGCTCGAAGGCCGCAGGCAAAACCGTGGTGGCCGGCGGGCCCCTGTTCACCAGCGCCCACGCGGACTTCGGGGAAGTCGATCACTTTGTCCTCAACGAGGCGGAAGCAACGCTGCCGGGATTTCTGCACGACCTTGAATCGGGGTGCGCCAAACGCATTTACCGCTCACGGGGCTTTCCCGGTCTGAATGCAACACCGGTGCCGATCTGGAACCTCGCCTCCATGCGCCATTACGGATCGATGAGTGTCCAGTATTCCCGCGGTTGTCCGTTTGACTGCGAATTCTGCGATGTCACCGCCAAGTTCGGCCGCCGCAGCCGCACGAAGTCCGCCCCGCAGGTGATCGCCGAGCTGGACGCACTCGCCGCAGCCGGGTGGCGCGGACCGGTTTTCTTCGTGGATGACAACTTCATCGGCAACAAGCGCAGGCTGCGCGAGGAGCTGTTGCCGGCGCTCATCGAATGGCAAAAGGCACGACACCACCCGTTCAGGTTCTACACCGAGGCATCCATCAATCTTGCCGATGACGAAGCGCTCACCCGCGACATTGTGGCGGCGGGTTTCGACTCGGTTTTCATCGGAATCGAAACCCCCGACGAGGCCGGGCTCGCGGAGTGCAACAAGCGTCAAAACCGCGGCAGGGATCTGTTAGGGGACGTCAGGCGTCTCCATCACGCCGGTCTTGAGGTGCAGGGCGGGTTCATCGTCGGATTCGACTCCGACACGCTTTCGATTTTCCGCCGCCAGATCGAGTTCATCCAGAACAGCGGCATCACCACCGCGATGGTCGGAATGCTCAACGCCCTGCCCGGCACCCGGTTGTTCGAGCGGCTGCGCGGCGAAGGCCGCCTGCTGGGCGCGTCGAGCGGCAACAATGTCGATGGCACGACCAACTTCGTACCGAAGATGAGCATGAAGGAGCTTCGCGACGGCTACCGGAATCTGATGGCCACGATCTATGCTCCCGGTCCCTATTACCGGCGGCTGCGGACCTTTTTGCGCGAGTTCCACCCGGCAAAGACCACACGCCGGCTGGATTGGCGGGAACTCGCCGCGTTCCTGCGCTCCGTGCCGAGCCTCGGAGTGATCGGCCGCGAGCGTTTCCAATACTGGGGATTGCTCGCCTGGACATCCTTCCGGCGTCCGCAACTGCTTCCGGTGGCCGTCAAACTCGCGATCTTCGGACACCACTTCAGGTGCTGCGCCGACGCGCTGGGACGATAATGGAAACCCCTCGGGCCAGTGCTTCGGGGGGGGCGTTTCAAATAACGGCGGGCAAGCGCCGCTTTTCACCGCGGCTTGGAAGCCATGACGTAGATTTCGCCCTCACGGCGGTAATACCGGTCGCCCACCTGATAGAAGGTTTTACCACGGTAGTTCACCACGCGATGGCCGTCCGGAAGGCTCGTTATGATTTCACCCCGATCATGCCGCCCGTCGTGACGGTCCGGCGCCTCCCGGTCAATCCGGTTCGACTGATAAGTCCGCTGGCGGCGATTGTGGTCGCCGTGGTAACGACTGTTTCGCGGGGGGGCAACAATCACATAACCTCCGGAATTGGGACGATAGTAATAGCCGTCGTGGTAATAGTAGGTGCTACCCGAAATCGTTTCACTGCGATAGCCGACGGGAAGGGAATCGACCCTGTGTCCCGGACGATAGCGGGTGACAGCACCATGACCGTCGGCATTCGAATCGTAGGGATAAACGCAGCAAACGAGGCCCATGCACAAGGCCGCGCCGGCAATCACGAATACCGGCCGCGACAATCCGAATGATTTCCTTGCGACGGCCTTCGGTTTTCCGCCGCCGAGGGCATGCTCGGACTCATCCCCGCTTGTTCCCGATGAAACGGCGGGCACATGGTCGGGACGGATGGTTGGTTTGTTCCGGGATTCCTCGTTTGCGGGATTCATGGGAGTATTCGTTCGGGGTTGCTTGTCATCCGGCTCCACCACGGGGCGGATGCGGAAACCATGATCTGCCACGGTGGGCGTTTCCATGGGGTGTAACCCTACGCCATATCCATGCGCCCATCCGCCGGCGTTCACTCCAGCTTGTTCCCACAAGTTGCACATTTCGCTCAAAATTTGGATTGCGACCGGAAGGCCGCTCGGACATCATCCGCTACCGCTTTACGGAGGACTTTCGGATGGCCGTGTCAATGCCGGTTCGATGATCCGGTTGAAAAACATGAAAAAGAAACCTTCACCTGCCAACCGGGCAAGGAAGCCCATTCCGGCGGTTCGGGAGAAACCAACCGCTTCGAAACCGGCGAACAGCTTCCCGATCATCGGCATCGGCGCGTCCGCGGGCGGATTCGAGGCGCTGGAACAATTCATGGCAAACGTCCCGCCGGATTGTGGAATGGCCTTTGTGATCGTCCAGCACCTGGATCCCACCCGCAAGGGCCTCATGCCGGAACTCCTGCAGCGCGGTACCCGCATGAAGGTGACACAGGTGAAAGACCGCACACGGGTGCGCCCGGATTGCGTGTATGTGATCCCGCCGAACAGGGACATGTCCATCCTTCACGGGGTTCTCCATTTGTTCGAACCCTCGGCGAAACGCGGACAGCGTCTGCCGATCGATTTTTTCCTCTGTTCCCTCGCCCTGGATCAGCAGCAGAAAGCCATCGGCGTGATCCTATCGGGCATGGGATCCGACGGCACACCGGGGTTGCGCGAAATCAAGGAGAAAGGCGGTCTTGCCGTTGCGCAGGAACCCTCGACCGCGAGGTTCGACAGCATGCCACGCAGCGTGATCGCTTCCGGCCTTGCGGACATTGTCGCACCGGCGGACGAACTGCCCGGGCGGATCATGGCCTTTCTGCGACGCGTGCCGCATGCGGTTGCCCCCCTCGCCGGCGTCGAATCCGGCATGCGCGGAGCCCTTGAAAAAATCCTCATCCTGATGCGCGGCCGGACGGGTCACGATTTCACCTTTTACAAGAAAAACACGCTCTACCGCCGGATCGAGCGCCGCATGGGCATTCACCAGATCGACAGGATCGCCTCCTATGTGCGCTTTCTGAACGAGAATCCGGAAGAACTGGATTTGCTCTTCAAGGAACTCCTCATCGGCGTGACGGGGTTTTTCCGTGATCCGCACGTCTGGCGGTTGCTGCGTGAGAAAACCCTGCCCGAGCTGCTCGCCCGACACCCCGCGCGAATGCTGCGGGCATGGATCGCCGGATGCTCTACCGGAGAGGAAGCCTATACTCTTGCCATCGTGTTCAGGGAGGCGGTCGAGGCTCTCAAGCCCGGCAAGAGTTTCAAGCTCCGGATCTTCGCCACGGATCTCGACAAGGATGCGATCGACAAGGCGCGCCAAGGCGTTTTTTCCGAAAGAATCTCCTCGGAGCTGACTCCGGAGCAACTGCGCCGTTACTTCGCCAAGGAGGAGACCGGCTATCGGGTGCGCGCCGAGATCCGGGAAATGGTCATCTTCTCAACGCACAGCGTCATCAAGGATCCGCCATTCACCAAGCTGGATTTCCTGAGTTGCCGCAACCTGCTGATCTATCTGGCACCGGAAATGCAAAAGAAGCTCCTTCCACTGTTTCATTACAGTCTCAACCCGGGCGGCATCCTGATTCTCGGCAATGCCGAAACCATCGGGCATTTCATCAGACTCTTCACCACGGTCAGCGGCAAATGCCGGATCTACCAACGGCTGGACACCGCCGTGCGGACGGATCCCGTCGAGTTCCCGTCATCCTTCACGCCCGGCTTGTCCTCGACCTCCGAAGCTTTGGATGCGCGGAAACCTGATCCGAGTCTCCAGGCCCAGGCCGAGCAGTTGATCCTCCGGCGTTATGCCCCGCCATCGGTACTGGTCAATGAACTGGGAAACATCATCCACATCGGCGGAAAGACCGGAAAATACCTCGAACCCGCTGCGGGCAAGGCGAACCTCAATGTTTTCGCCATGGCCCGCGATGGCTTGCGGCATGAGTTGCCATCCGCCTTCCAAAAGGCACTGGGCCAAACCGGCCAGGTGATCATGCACGGCCTGAAGATCGGCGCCAATGGCGGCAGCCAGCATGCTGATGTGATTGTTGAGCGACTGGAGGAATCCGAGCCGCTGGCAGGCCTCGTGATCATTGTTTTCCGCGACATCAAGGCACCGCCCGAGACAAAATCGCGGGCCCGGACGGCCAAGGACAACGCGAAACACCCGCGCGTAGCGGAACTCGAGCTCGAGCTCCGCCAAAACCGGGAGGAACTCCGCAATACACGGGAGCGCATGCAAACCTCACAGGAAGAACTCAGATCAGCCAACGAGGAAATGCAGTCCGCGAACGAGGAAATGCAATCCACCAATGAGGAACTGACCACCTCGAAAGAGGAAATGCAGTCGCTCAACGAGGAACTGCAAACGGTCAACGCCGAGTTGCAAGGCAGGCTCGACGAACTTTCTCTTTCGAACAACGACATGAGGAACCTGCTCAACAGCACGGAGGTAGCCACCCTGTTTCTCGACAAGGAGCTCCAAATCCGGCGTTTCACCACGCAGGCCACGAAGATCGTCAAACTTATCCCGGGAGATGTCGGCCGGCCCATTTCCGATTTGGCGTGCGATCTGGTTTATCCCGAATTGTGTCAGGATGCCCGTGAGGTCCTTCGCAAACTCGGATCACTGGAGAAAGCGGTCCGGACACGCAAAGGCGCTTGGTTCAGCGCTCGCATCACCCCTTATCGCACCATGGACGACCGCATCGATGGCGTGGTCATCTCCTTCTGGGACATCAGTGTCGCCAAGGAACTGGAAGCCAGGTTGCAGGAAATGCAGGTGGTCCTGGAAAACCGCCTCGCGGGGCAATCCGCGGAACTGAGCAAGGCCAGAACGGAATTGAAGGCCGAGCGCAGGCAAACGCGAATCACCGCCGCAAGGCCTCGCAAAACCTGAGTTTCAGCCATGCCCGGCAAACCCAAAAATCAGCAAAACCCCGCCGCGCTGCGCCGCCGCGCCGAAAGGCTCGTCAAGGAACCGAAAACCTTCCTTGCTGATACCGACGCGCGGCGGATGCTCCTCGAACTCGATGTCCACCAAATCGAGCTCGAGCTGCAAAACACCGAACTTCGCAATGCGCGCGACGAGCTGGAAGTCCTGCTCGACCAATACACCGAACTCTATGATTTCGCGCCGGTCGGCTACTTCACCCTCGCCGCGGACGGCATCATCCGCCTCGCAAACCTGACCGGCGCCACCATGGTCGGCATCGGACGGTCGAATCTGATCGGTCGATCCTTCCGCATGCTTGTCACCCAAGGGCAGCGCGCGGGATTCATGGCCTTTCTGAAGCAGGTCTTCGCCTCCGAAACCAAGCAATCCGGGGAGTTCGAACTCGCGGACGACAATCTTGGGATCCGGATCGTCACCATTGAAGCCAGGCGCTGCCCCAATGAATTTGAATGCAGCGCCATGATCCTGGACATCACCAGTCGCAGACAGGCACTGGAACAGATGCGCGTTTCGGAAATCCGTTACCGCCGCCTTTTTGAAGCGGCGCATGACGGCGTCCTCCTGATCGATCCGGTCACCAGCAGGATTGTCGATGCCAATCCCTTCATGACTCGCCTTCTGGGCCATTCGCGTGATCAGTTGATCGGCAAGAAACTGTTTGAAATCGGCCTTCTCAAGGATGAGGCGGCAAGCCGGCAAATGTTCCGCAAGCTGAAAAGGGACCACGAGATCCGCTATGAGGACCTGCCGCTGGGAAACCAGGCGGGCCGCCATCAGGATGTCGAGATCGTCGCCAACCTCTACCATGAGGACGGTCGGCCGGTGATCCAATGCAACATCCGTGATATCACGGTGCGCAAGCTGGCGGAGGACATGTCGTCACGGAACGTGGAACTGAAGCAGGAAATCGTCCGCAGGCAGCAGGTCGAAACCGACCTGCGTGAGAATCGAAAGGAACAAAACCGCCTCCTGAAGCAATCGCGCCTGCAACAAACACAATTGCGCGAACTTTCCCACCGGATTCTGAACGCCCAGGAAGAGGAGAGAAAGCGGATCAGCCGCGAGCTGCACGATGTGATCGCCCAGTCCCTGGTGGGCATCAATGTGCATTTGGCGGCTCTGGCTCAGGGAAGCTCCCTCGCCCCGGACACCCTCCAACTCCAGATTTCCAACACGCGGCTGCTTGTCGAGAAAACGGTGAAAATCGTCCATGACTTTGCCCGCGAGTTGCGACCCACCATGCTTGACGACCTTGGGCTGATTCCCGCGCTACAAATGTATATGAAGCAGTTCATGGCGGACACCGGAATCCGTGTCAGTCTGAGGGCGTTCGAAATGATCGACCAATCGCCAATCAGGGTTCGGACGGCCCTCTACCGCATTGCCCAGGAGGCTCTCGTCAACCTGGCCCGCCATGCGAAGGCCAGCCATGTCCAGGTTATCATCGAGCCCCACGAGAATATCATCTGCATGTCCATTACGGACGACGGGCTGGGATTCCGGATCAGCGGCAAATCGGGATCGGGAAAGAAGAACCGGCTAGGCCTGATCGGCATGCGGGAGCGCGCGGAGATGATCGGCGGATCGTTTCAGGTGGAATCAGAACCCGGCGGCCCCACCACCGTGCGGGTGGAAATCCCACAAAGCTGAGACGATTGCGGACGGTGCATGCGCGAAGAGACGCCTGCGCCAACCGCAGACGTCCATTTTTGGGGAGGAGACCGGGTTCGTCAGCCCTTCAAGCCGGCGAATCCATCAAGCGATTCGGGAACCAGAACCTTGCCGATGCTGTGCATGACACCATTGGTGGCGCTGACATCCGCGCTATAGATTTTCGCCCCATCGACTTCGATCTTTTCTGCCTCGACATCGATTTTCAGCTTCTCGCCGTTCACCGTTTTGACATCTCCGTCAGTAAGATCCGCGGCGACCACTTTGCCGGCCACCACATGATAGAGCAGAAGCATGCGGAGCTTCTCCTTGTTCTCGGGAAGCATGAGCTTGGTGAGAGTCCCGGCCGGGAGCTTGCCGAATGCCTCATCCGTCGGTGCGAAGATGGTGAACTCGTCCTTTTTTCCGAAGGTTACATCGAGTCCCGAAGCCTTAAGCGCCTTTGTGAGTGTGGAAAATGAGGCACTATCGGCAATCACAGAGGCGAGCGATCCGGGAAGGACGGTGGCCTCCGCTTCGATAACGGTCTTGTCAACCTTGTCGGGCTTCTCGTTCTGGGCGATCGCGGCCGAATTGAGTGCCGCCATCGACATCAGGACGACAGTGTGGGTCAGTTTTATGGTTTTCATGATACTTTGTTGGTGTTCCGGGACAGCCTCCACGGCCATCCACGGACGACGACCGTGGATCACGGAAGCCAGCGGCGCCATGGGGTGTATCCCCACCATCCCGGCAGGCCATCCGTCGGTGACTCCTCAGCGGAAATTCACGGTGGAAAGGTAGCGTTTCACCCCATGGAAAGCCGCCAAACCATGCTGTAGCATTCAATGTCAACCAACAATCCCAACACGCATATGAGCTATCCAATGAATGAATTCATCACCGATCTGAAGAAACCGGCGCAAGCCGCCGACGAATGGATCACCTCCTCGGCCGACACGGCCAAGAGCGCCAGTCACAAGGCCGTCCGGGGAATATCCTCCTTCCTCGATCGGGGCAAGGACATCTCCGAGTCCATACGGAAGAGCGTCGGCAAGGAAGTCGGCACAGTCAACGCGGTCTTGCGCAGGAACCCCTGCCAGACCGTTCTGGTTGGCATCGGTGCCGGTGCCCTACTTGGCGCCCTCATCACCTGGAGGTTAAACTGCAGGTGCGCATGAATGGGATATCCCACCGGATGCCTCCCGCAGTGGGGATTCACCCCATTGCCCGCAGTGGTCCGGCATGTGAGATTCAGACGTCCCGCAAACACATCGGACCCACCCCAACCGGGACATGATCCCTGCCGACGCAGGGCTGGTGGATCCGACGCAACCAAACACAACAAAGTCATGACACTGGGCACTATTCTGCTAATCGTGATTGTTCTGCTCCTGCTTGGCGCCATCCCCACATGGCCGCATAGCCGGGGTTGGGGGTACTTCCCGAGCGGTGCGCTGGGGCTGATCCTCGCCATCGTGATCATCCTGGTTCTGCTGGGGAAAATCTAATGTCTCCGGACCGGAGACAGATTCTAACCCGTTGCCACCGTGCGAACGATTGTTCGTGCGGTGTCCGGGGATCGACACCGAACAATCCACGAACGCCATGAAACAGCAACCACTCGGAATCACCGCATCACCGATCGCGGGAAAGGCGGCAAATCGTCTCCCGGAGAAACAGGCCCCGCCGAAGCCTCGGCACCCTCCAATCTATGAACCCGGAAAAGATCCGTCCAAACATGGGCCGGCTCCGCAAAAGGACCGACCAGAAACCAAAAACCAGCCGGATTCAAATGAACCAGATGTCCGGAAGCAGCCGCCTCCACCGCGGGGCGAAGTGCCACCCAAATCTCAAAGACCTCAACCCGGGACTCCCGCCGAAAAACCATCAGGTGGCAAACCGGCACCAAAATCCAGGGAGCCGGATCGGGCGACACCCGGGCAATCCCGTCAACCCGGCAAGGTGATTCCGGCAACACCGCGGGAAGGCTCGAAACCCAGTGCGACGGAAAGGCACAACCAAAAAACAGCATCCGGCAGGAAAATCGAACCCGCCGGCAGGACTCCGACCCATCCACCGGGAACCCCCGGAAAAAGGAAGGCAATTGAACAAGATACCAGTAGAAACACACAACCATGAAACTCCCAACCTACGCAATCGCCACCGTCCTCGCGGTTCTCACGATCAGTTGCAACAAACAAAAGGCTGCGATCCATGAAACCGAGGAGGCCACCAAGAAGGCGATCGAAACCCGCAAATCCGAGGTGGCGGCTGATGCCAAATACGCCACCGAACAGACCGACGCGAACGCCCGGATCGACAAGGCGAGGATCGAGGCCGAAAAAGTGTCCGCCCAGGCTCAACTCGATGCCGACAAGAAGAAGGCCGAAGCGGATGCGGATGCCGCCAAGGCCAAGGTGGACGTGGAAGAAAACCGCTAATCGCCCCGATTCGAAGGCGGTAGCGGACATCCACTGTGCCGGAGCGCGTGCGCCAGACACACTGGCGCACGCGCGATTGCACCATAAGAAACCAACGCTTCCGGCAGTACAGGACCATCGCCGGTCGGGAGCCTGGGGAGAGGGTGCAAACGTCACGCGTCTTTGGTGGCGAAACCCGTTCCAACACTCGCTCATTCTGTCAGCCGATACGGCAGGAACGCCCCCCTTCACCCAAGGCCCGGCAAGCGCGCTACCCACCGTAAAGCACCGCCTGTTGACGCTCGGAATCCGTTTCGCCCGTCAATTCCCGTTTCGCCCGCTCATAATCGCTTTGTCTGATTTCGATGGAACTGCGGCCAGCGTTGAGGGCCAGTTCGACCGTCCTCGAGCGCACCATCCGGGGTGTCACCATGGGGGATTCCATCGGCATGTCGCGATGCGCGCAGCAGCTCGGGTTCGTTCTTTTCATGATTTCCGATAGGTTCCCGGCGTGTAAGAAAAAATCCGCATTGATGATGCGGTAACGGAATCCTGTCGCTTCGGGGCGAATATGAGGCGTCTGGAAGAGGGTGAAGGATTGGCTGCGACGCCCGCACTCGTTCTCCAGTGCGGATGTCGCAGCCGGGTAGAATTTCACAACCGACCGTTATGGTTTACGGGGAATGCCTTCGCGATCGCCTGGCCCGGGAATCATACCCGGTGACGGGATGATTTCCATGGGGTGAAACCCTTCCTTCACCCCGGACGCGAACATGGTTTGCAAAGTAGGGTTCCATATCCACCCGTCTTCGACCGGCACACTTGAAACGCCGTCCACCACCTTCCCCCGCATGTGGCGAAGTCAGTCCGGATCGCAGGATACGGAGAACCCCAAGCGCCTTCATCGAAGGACAACCCGGGGCTTTCCCAAGTTCTGGTTCAGTCCCCTGCCTCATTCACAGTGCCTTCGGCAATGGCAGTCGGCATCTCGTCGGCTGCCTTTTTCCATCGGTGAAGGGAGTGTCCTGGCGTCCCCGCCTGCCCAAGGTATCCGGAAAAACACCGGTCACGCCATGGGCGTGTATACCCACTTGGCCTGATACCCATAACAACTTGGATTCGGCTCCAACGCATGGAATCCATGGACCACGCGTGAAAGAATCCGGCATCTCAAATAATTGTGACCTGCACGCTGCTTTCAATGATACCGGTGGCGATGGCATGGCGGGTAAGGCCGGCGGTGTCGTGGATATCGAGTTTCTCCATCAGGCGGCCACGGTGTTTTTCCACCGTCTTGATGCTGATGCCCAGATCCGCCGCGATTGCCTTATTCGTGTCGCCCTCGGCGATGAGTTGCAGCACCTGCAGCTCGCGCGAAGTCAGCAGCGATTTCTTCCCTTTGGCATTGTCCGGACTTTCGCGTGACCTGGAATTGATGCGGATGAATCGTTTCGCAATCGACGCGCTGTAATGAATTCCGCCCCGGCGCACCTCGCGAATCGCCCGGCAGAGGTCATGGGTGGAATCCTGCTTGAGAAGAAAGCCCGCCGCCCCGGAATTGACCGCGCTTTGGACGTAGGCGTCGTCACAGTGGGCAGTCAGGATGATGATACGGGTGGCCGGCAGCGCCTTGACGAGCTGGCGGGTAGCCTCAAGACCGTTGAGTCCGGGCATGGCGATGTCCATCAGAACCACATCCGGACTGAGTTCGATCGCCTTGGAAACCGCCTGACGGCCTTCGTATGCCTCTCCGATCACTTCCAGGTCCGGTTCAAGTTTCAGCATCATGCGGAGACCTTCCCGCACCATCGTGTGGTCCTCCACGATCATGACGGAGATGCGGTTCATGCGATATTCATGGTTGTTCGGCGAACTGGCCAGGCCGCGAAAACGCCGATTGGGGATGTCTCATGGGGATCGCCCGGCGAACGAATCCACCTTGTTCGAATCCAAACCACCGTCCGCCAGCAAAAGGGGGCTGGCAAACGGTTTCCCGCTGCGGCGGATGCCTTCCGCTGAACATGTCGGCCGGGTACGGAACTCACAGCACACGGCGACCTTGAATCAATCTGACCAGGATCATGATGACGGCCGCGACCAGCAGGATGTGGACGAATCCTCCCATGGTGGAACTGGTCACGAGACCAAGAACCCAAAGGATCAGGAGAATGATGGCGATGGTCATTAACATGGAACGGGGCCTTTCCGGGATTGGGGTTTGGTTTGTTATCGGGCCGAGTCCTCGATGCTTTCGCCGACGTTTCCGACGTCGCTGCCGAAGCCGCGGACGGTGCCGCAACCCGCAAGGATGATGGCGGTGAAAACGGATGCGACGATGAGAATGGCGTTGCGTGTGAGTGGTGCTTTCATGGCATTGATTTGGGGTTCCACGGGTCACAGGCTATTCGCGCTGCCGATGATTCGCCATGGGGTGAAACCCTACCCGCCGGCACGCCCGGCGTTTCTGAGGGCCGGGCGGCGTTTTTTCATTTCCCCGGCTGTGATCGGATGTTTTCCTGCCCCCGTCCATGGCCGCCTCCGACAAGCCAAACCAGGAGCATCCGCTCGCCAACATCCTCATCAACGTGCTCGTCCCGGTGCTCGCGCTGAGCTACCTGAGCAAGGATCCGGAGTTCCAGGAAACCGCGCGCCCGTGGCACATCGGGCCGCTCAAGGCGCTGTTCGTCGCGCTGGCCTTTCCCATCGGCTACGGCGTCTGGCACTTTGTGAAAACCCGGAAGGGAAACTTCTTCTCCGCGCTCGGCATGATGTCGGTGCTTCTGACGGGCGGACTCACCATTTACCTCTGGAACAAGGACGGCACGGTAAAACCGAACGCCGACGTGCTGTTCGGGCTCAAGGAGGCGTCGATCCCGTTCATCCTCGGCATCGCGGTGATCGGATCGCACTTTACCAAGAGCCCGCTGCTGCGCCTGTTTCTCTATAGCGACTCGCTGTTCGACATTCCGAAGATCGAGCGCAAGGTCGCCGAACTCGGAGCGGGGGAAACCTATCGGAAAATCCTGTTTCAGGCCACGCTGCTCTTCGCAGCGTCGTTTTTCCTCAGCATGGCCCTCAACTTCTTCCTGGCGCTTCATTTCCTCGGGGATCTCGACCACGCCGCGCCGAACGCCCGGGAAACCTACAACGGCCAGGTGGCCAAGCTCACCGGCTGGGGATTCGCGGTGATCGGCGTGCCGGTCCTGGTGTTCCTCTTCCTCACCCTGCGGCGGCTGTTAGGCCAGTTGCGCGGGCTCACCGGCCTCAAGGACGGGGAAATGATGCTGCCGCGCTGAGCGGCTCCGCCGCTCAGTCCACGAGATTGTCCACACGCTGCGCGAGTTCGATATCGAGATCCGTCACGCCACCCGCGTCATGGGTGGTCAGCTTGAGTGTGACCTTGGTGTGGCGGATGGTGATTTCCGGATGATGCTGCGCCTCTTCGGCGATCTCGGCGAGATCGTTCACGAAATCGATGGCATCCATATATTCCTCGAACTCGACGGTCCGGGTAATGGCTTTTTTCTCATACTCCCACTCGGGGCATTTCTTCAACGCGGCGGTGAGATCGTCGGCTTCAAGAAGTTCGGACATGGCGAAAGGCGGGGAAGGGATTGCGGCGGAAGACTGCGGCGTCCGATTCGGCGTTGGCAAGCCAGATTGCGCCGGATCGGAAATTCCGTGGCAGACGGGTTGCAAGACGCGGACGGACAGCTTACGCTCACGCCCATGCGCAGGATACTCGCTCCGCTCCTTGTTGCCGCCGCCGTCGCCGCGTGCGCCCCGTCCACCCCCGAGGCCCGCATCCAGCGCGATCCCGCGAGGTTCGAAGCCCTGCCGGCCCGCCACAAGGATTTGGTGAGGCAGGGCCAGATCACCCGCGGAATGAGTCAGGACGCCGTGTATTTCGCATGGGGCGGTCCGGCGCGGAGTTTCGAAGGCTCCAAAAACGGCAAGGCGACCTTGCGCTGGGACTACGCCGGATCCCGGCCGGTGTATGTGAATTCGTTCTACGGCGGCTACGGCTATGGATTCAGTCCGTACGGTCCGTATCGCAGCCAGGCCTACTACGGGTTCGGCCCGGAGGTCGCCTACGTGCCCTACCGCATCGCCTCGGTGTGGTTCATCGGAAACCGGGTGGACTCCTGGGAACGGGCGCGCTGAGTTTTCCCGCCGACCGCTCCGGTTTTCTTGCCTTTTCCGGAATTCCTGCAAACCTCCCGCCAATTCCCTCAACCATGAATCTCCGCCACACCTTTCTTTCCGCCGCCGCTCTGGGAGCCGCGATCCTCGTTTCCTCCTGCTCCAACACGATCCCTTCCGGTTCCGGCCTGGCCGCGTATCACGCCTACGATCTTCCCACCAGGCTGCCGAAAAACCCGTCGAACGTCCGCGTCAAGGTATCGATCAGCAAGCAGCGCACCTACGTGATGGAGGGCAACGAGGTGTTGCTCGCGATGCCGGTCTCCGTGGGCACGCCGTCATCGCCCACACCGAGCGGCACCTTCCGGATCTTCAACAAGGAGGCGAAACGCCGGGCCAACACCCATGGATACGCCTACAGTGGCGACCAGGTGAAGCAGACCTATCTCTCGAAGCGCCCGCCCGGATGGTCCTTCAAGGGCACTCCCATGCCGTATTGGTGCGAGTTCAAGCCCGCCTACGGATTCCACACCGGCTGGGTGAAGCACCACCCCTGCACCCATGGCTGCATCCGCATGCATGAAAACCTCGCACCCAAGTTCTTCCGTCTCGTCTCGGTGGGCACGCCCGTGAGCATCGCCTACTCACAACCCGAGGACGCCACCCATGGCAACATCCCGCTGCCGCCGGACTCCGGGCCGCTGCCGGACTACCCGAGTTCGATGTATGTGGGCGACGGCTACTTCACCCGCCACAAGACGCCGCACTACCATTGAGACATTGGACAGGTCCCCGGGACCCCGCCGCGCGCGGGGTCCTTTCGTTTCACCAACCGATCATCAAACGGACCGCCAGCGCGGCCAGCACCAGCGCGAAGGCCGGATCGATCCATACCGAGATCCGCCGGTATCCCTCCCGCAGCGGCCGCCATTGGAGCGCCGCCACCCACAGCGACCACAGACCGAGCCCCGGGCCGACGATCAGCGCCCAGAGCGCCAGCGGCCACCAACCAGGGTGATTTCCCGCCAGAAACGGGGCACATACGGCCGCCAGAAACAGCGCGACCTTCGGATTCAGCAAGTTGCAGAGCAGCCCCCGCAGAAAGGGCGAGCGAATCCGTGAATCCGGGCCTTCCGCCGATTTCACGCCCGAATAATGCGCCACAAAATGCGCCACCGCGATCCTCCACGCGATCCACAGCAGGTATGCCGCCGCAGCCCACTGCAAACCCCGGCGCAACATCGGCAACCGATCAAACGCCACCGCCAGACCGGCCACCGCAAGCGTCGCGTGCACCGTCAACCCGGTGGCAATCCCCGCCGCCATCCTCAGCCCCACACCCGCGCCGTCGCGCAGGGCCGTGCGTGTGAGCAGAATCATGTCCGGCCCCGGACTGAACTGC
Organism: uncultured Luteolibacter sp.; assembly: GCA_964554865.1. Classification (GTDB taxonomy): domain Bacteria; phylum Verrucomicrobiota; class Verrucomicrobiia; order Verrucomicrobiales; family Akkermansiaceae; genus Luteolibacter. Next base: position 16,603 of record CAZKQK010000095.1, read on the forward strand.
CCGAGCACCATCACCCCCGCGAACACCGCCAGCTCCGCAGCCCCGCTCACCTGTTTCCCGCCGCTTTCACGTATTTCGTCACCGCCGCCTCATCCGCCTTGGAAAGGCCGGCATTCCAGCACATCCCGGGCAGCACCAATTTCCAGTCCGCCGCCTCCAACTGCGCCGGCGGGACCGGCTCGTGGCAGCGGCCGCATTGCGAGAGGTAAACCGCATGGCCGCGCCGCAAGTCCGTGATCGGCATGCCGCTCCGCGCGGCCATCGCTCCGTCCGCCTCCGGAATCCCCCGTCCCGTCACACAACCCGCCAACACCGTGGCCACCACGGCCAAACCGAGCGTTTTCATGCCTGAAACCTAGCACGGGGAAACCCGCAACCGCAACCCGCGGTTTTCGCCCGTCCCCCACCCCGCCGCACGAATCCGCTCCGGCCGGGAAACGATTTTTGACAAATCCCCCGCCCGCCCGCTAGCTTCCGCGCGTCCGACCGCACGGCATGGCACGCTTGCCGTTCTTCCGCAGTCACCCGACTTCCGCAAATCCGCACATGAACACGCTCCGCAGCTTCACCACCGGCACCGGCGCCGAAGGCAAACTCCACTCGCTCCCCGCGCTCGCCGATTCAGGCTTCCCCAACCTCTCCAGGCTGCCGGTCTCCATCCGGATCGTGCTCGAGTCCCTCCTCCGCAACAACGACGGCCTCAAGGTCACCGGCAAGGACATCGCCAACCTCGCCAACTACAACGCGAAAAACCCCGGCGACTACGAGATTCCCTTCGTCGTCGCCCGCATCGTCCTTCAGGACTTCACCGGCGTGCCCCTCCTCGTGGACCTCGCCGCCATGCGCTCCGCCGTCCACGCCATGGGCCGCGATGCGAAAATGATCGAGCCGCTCGTGCCTGTCGATCTCGTCGTGGACCACTCGGTGCAGGTGGACCACGCCGGCACCGGTTCCTCGCTGGAGAAAAACCTCGATCTTGAATTCCATCGCAACCGCGAGCGCTACGAGTTCCTCAAATGGGGCGAGCAAGCCTTCGACACCTTCAAAGTCGTGCCTCCCGGCATCGGCATCGTCCATCAGGTGAACCTCGAATACCTCGCCAAGTGCGTGCTGGAAAAAGACGGCGTCTTCTACCCGGACACCCTCGTCGGCACCGATTCCCACACCACCATGATCAACGGCCTCGGCGTCGTCGGCTGGGGCGTGGGCGGCATCGAGGCGGAAGCCGGCATGCTCGGCCAGCCGGTCACCTTCCTCGTCCCCGAAGTCGTCGGCGTCTGTCTAACAGGAGAACTCGCCGCCGGCGTCACCGCCACCGACCTCGTCCTGCTCGTCACCGAAGTGCTGCGCAAAACCAAGGTCGTCGGCAAGTTCGTCGAATTCTACGGCCCCGGCGCGAAGGCGCTCAGCCTGCCGGACCGCGCCACCATCGCCAACATGGCCCCGGAATACGGCGCGACCATGGGCTTCTTCGGCATCGACGAAGTCACCACCGGTTACCTGTTAGGCACCGGCCGCCCGCCGGAACTCTGCAAGACCGTGGAGAACTACTACAAGGCCCAAGGCCTCTGGGGCATCCCCGCCGAGCGCGACGCGCTGGAATTCTCGCAGGTCGTGGACATCGATCTCTCCACCGTCAAACCCGGCGTCGCCGGACCGAAGCGCCCGCAAGACCGGATCGATCTGGATGTTCTCAAATCAAAGTGGGCCTCGCTGCTCGCCGGCCCCGCGCCGGACGGCTACGACAAGCAGCCGGAAATCAACACCGAGACCCCGGAAAACCTTCCGCCCGCTCTCGACGAAGTGCCGGACGATCCGACCAATGTCGCCCACGCCTTCGGCGCGGAGATTGGCGTCGTCACCGAATCAAACGAGGATCCCGCCTACCCGCTCTGGGAAGTCAGCGTGGATTCCAAAGGCGGCGTGAAGGACACCGTCACGCATGGCTCCGTGCTCATCGCGGCCATCACCTCCTGCACCAACACCTCCAACCCGAGCGTCATGCTCGCCGCCGGCCTGCTCGCGAAGAAGGCCAACGAAAAAGGCCTCACCGTGAAGCCTTCGGTGAAAACCTCGCTTGGCCCGGGATCGCGCGTCGTCACCGATTACCTCAACAAGACCGGTCTCCAGACGGAACTCGACAAACTCGGCTTCCAAACCGTCGGCTACGGCTGCACCACCTGCATCGGAAATTCCGGCCCGCTCGATCCCGGCATCGAGGACGTCGTGAAATCCGAGGACATCATCGCCGCCTCCGTCCTGTCCGGAAACCGCAACTTCGAAGCCCGCGTCCACCAGTCGATCAAGGCGAACTTCCTCATGTCGCCGCCGCTCGTCGTCGCCTTCGCCATCGCCGGCACGGTCGATATCGACATGGAAAACGAGCCGCTCGGTTTCGGTTCCGACGGTCATCCGGTTTTCCTCAAGGATATCTGGCCGACCTCCGCCGAAGTCGAGGCAGCGATGAACTCCTCGCTCAAGCCCGATGTTTTCCAACGCCTCTACACCGGCTTCGCCGACCAGAATCCCAAGTGGAACGGCATCAAGTCCTCCACCGGCAATGTCTATGGGTGGGACCGCGAGTCCACCTATATTCAGGAACCGCCCTTCTTCGACGGCTACTCCCCCACTCCGCGCGACATCGTGGAAATCAAGGGCGCGCGCCCGCTCGGCATCTTCGGCGATTCGGTGACCACCGACCACATCTCGCCCGCCGGCGCGATCAGGAAGGACAGCCCGGCCGGACGTTTCCTCGGCGAGAAGGGCGTGGACTTCGCCGAATTCAACTCCTACGGCTCACGCCGCGGCAACGACCGCATCATGACCCGCGGCACCTTCGCCAACGTCCGCATCAAGAACCTCATGGTTCCCGGCGTGGAAGGCGGCGTGACCAAACTCAACGGAGAAACCACCGCCATCTACGACGCGGCCGTCGCCCATCAGAACCAGGGCACGCCCACCATCGTCATCGGCGCCGAGGACTACGGCATGGGTTCCTCCCGCGACTGGGCGGCCAAGGGCACCAACCTGTTAGGTGTGAAGGCCGTTGTCACCAAGTCCTTCGAGCGCATCCACCGCTCCAACCTCGTCGGCATGGGCGTGCTGCCCTGCAACTTCGTTGACAAGGCGGACTACGACAAGGTCAAGGACCTCGCCGACGCCACCTTCGACATCCTCGGCATCGACAACGACCTCAAACCGCAGCAACAAGCCACCCTCCGCGTTCACAAGGCCGATGGAAGCAGCTTCGACGTGCCCATCGTCGTCCGCATCGACACCCCGGTGGAGAAAGACTACTACCGCGCCGGCGGCATCCTGCCCTACGTGCTGACGCAGATCCTGGGGTGAATCCTGCGGCAGTTTCCACATCCGCCAGGCTATCCACCTACCAGGGCCAGGCAGCGTGAGTGACTCCATGTCCTTGCCCCCCCCCCCCGGATGATAACGGCCCCGTGGCGCCGTCTCCCTCCCGCGCAATCACTTTCCCCCATCTCGATATCCACCCCACCCAATCCTGCCAGACCGGATCTCAAGAAACCTAGACACCGTAACGCCATAAACCGCGGAAAACTCCCTGCGAAAACTGTTCGCATGGGAAAACCCGGGCAATTCCGCCGCCACCGAGCAGTCCACTCCCATTCCGATCAGCCGTCGCGCCATCACCATCCGCTCCCAGGCCATCCATTCCTTCGGAGACAATCCACCATCCCGCTCGAAAATCTCCCGGAAATACCTGGGACCAAGCCCCAGTTCCCGGCACCCCCCCTCCACCCGGTAACCCTGTTCGTAGGCAAGCCCCTCCAGACAGTCATGCAAAACATGACCGAATCCCAAAACACGCCAACGGCATTCCACTCGCGCAATTCTCATCAGAGGGGCTGGGAAAACAGCCTCCAGTCATCCAGATCGCCTTCGGGCAAGACGGCCTTGGTGGTGAGTTTCCAACTCCTTGTGCAGGGCCAACAACATCTCACCGAAAACGCATCCGCCCCATCAAGCTCGACCACAAGAACTGGATGTTCATCGGCGGCGAGCACACCGGTTGGCGCGGTGCGGTCAAGGATGACGCTGACCACCAGAATGTTGATGTGGGTTCTGCCGAGCTGCCAGTTGGTGCGGTCCATGGCCAACACCCAGCCGCCGGAGGGTTTGGCGGCGAGGGCGACCGATCCGCCGCGCCGGAAGCGCACAGGAGGCGAAGAACCGCTGGAAACGCCGGTAAACCGACTCGGCCTTTGCGGCGGTGTGGGGGATGGCGGGCAAGCCGGACGAGCGAAACGGTGGCTGCCCGATGATCGCCAGAACCAGCATCAGAAAAGCAGGTCAGGTGGAAATGGCGCGCAGATAAGCCGAATTTCGCAAGACTGAGGCAGGGACGGCTCTCCGC
>CAZKQK010000096.1:0-20937 GCA_964554865.1 uncultured Luteolibacter sp.
CCTGTTCGCGGGTGGTGGTCTGGAGAACGTCGGACCCGGCGATTTTGTATTCCGGCCTGGGTTCGGCGGGAGGCGGCGGCGCGCCGTCCGCGATGGGGCCGAGGATGCGGGCGGTGGTGATGACCGCGCCGGATGGTCCGTCCTGAGAACGGGCGAATGCAGATACGGCGAGGAAAGTTAGTATCAGGGATGGTATCGGTTTCATGGGAAGGAAGGCTTGAAGGAGTCCTTCCTGGTGGACGGGGAGTTAACAAGTCGCAGTAAGCCGACCGCGATGGCCTTTGGCCAACTCCCCGAAGGCAGGCGGCTTGGACATACGCCACCGCCTCCCCGACCATTGTCGGTTTGGCGGCATCGTTGCGGTCAATGCCGACCGCCTACTGCGAGGTTGTTAAGACCCCATCCACCAAGGTGGACGCGGAATTCCATGTCACGGAGCAGGGGACGGCAAGCAAATTTCGCGACAAAAACCCATGTGCGCCGGCGAGTATCAAATCCCAAATCCGATTTCGTCCAAAGAGACTGTGGCGACGCCAATCGCCAGCCATTCCGATCCAAGCGTCCCGCACACCGGCGGACGGCGTGGCCCGACTTCCGCCGCCCGAAGGCTTTCCGGTGCCTGATCCTTGAAGTTGCGTTGGTTTTTTCGAAAAGGTCTCCACCACAAGTCCGGAAGCCGGCTCTTGCAAACCAGGAATTCCAGAACCCCGGGGAGGCGGCATTCGATGATTTTCGCGACCAATGGCGGAAGCCGGGTTAGGGGCAAAAGGCAAATTCCCGGCATTCCGCCACGTCAGACCAGCAGCGCGATCTGCTCGCCGGGACCGTGGACGCCTTCGATGAGGATGCCTTCGACGTCGGCGGTTTTGGAGGGGCCGGTACACCAGATGATGTTGGGGCTTTCGCCAAGGGCGGCAATGGCATCGGAGATGGTGCGGTGGATCTCGTGTTTTTCCAGCACGGCCACGTGGACCCAGGGCGAGAGCGCGGCGAGGCGGAGGGAGGTGCGGTCATCGTCGAGGATCACGCTGCCGGACTCGGCGATGGCCCCGCTGGCGCGGGTGATGCCGAACCGGTAGTCGTCATAACGGGCGCGCTCGTAGGTGGTTTCCACGGTGAGTCCGGCGGCGGCGAGTTTCGAGCCCACGGCGTCCATGAGCGCGGGATCGCAATAGCCGGTGAGCTGGGAGTTGGATTCGAGAAACGCCGCGAGTTCGTCCGCCGAAGTCATGGGTTTGCCGTTCACCGCGCGGAAGTTGCGGGAGAAAACCTCCCACAGGTCCGAGCCCTCGAGGCGTGGCTGGGAATGGGTGACGGCAACATCGTAATCCGGCAGAGGAGCCCTGGTTTTCAGGGCGGAGGTGGCGGAACGGATTTTGGAGAAGATGGCGTCTCTCATGGCGGGATCGGACGGGTTTGACAGACCGTTCTGACATCATTTCGAAACGGCCGCCGCCAGCGCCTGATCGAGGTCGGCGAGGATGTCGTCGATGTGCTCGATGCCGATGGAAAGGCGGATCAGTTCGGGCGGGATGCCGGCGGCGCGCTGCTGTTCCCCGTTGAGTTGCGAGTGGGTGGTGGTGGCCGGATGGATGGCGAGGGACTTGGCATCGCCGACGTTGGCGAGGTGCTTGAACATCTTCAGCGAGTCGATGAACCCCGCGCCTGCGGAAGCGCCGCCCTTGATGCCGAAGACCACCATGGAGCCGCCCTTGCCGCGCAGGTATTTGGCGTTGGCCGCCTGCTGGGGATCGCCGGGCAGGCCGGGGAAACGCACCCACTCGACGGCGGGGTGGCTTTGAAGGTGTTTGGCGGCGGCGAGCGCGTTCCCGCAATGGCGTTCCATGCGCAGCGGCAGGGTTTCGATGCCTTGCAGGGCGATCCACGCGTTGTCGGGCGAGAGGCAGGCGCCAAGGTTGCGCAGCGGGCCGGTGCGCATGCGCAGGATGTAGGCGAGCGGCGCGAGGGGCGCGGGCAGGTCGTGGCCCCAGCGCAGGCCGTGGTAGGACGGGTCCGGTTGGTCGAAGAGCGGATGTTTGCCGGCGGCCCAGTTGAATTTTCCGGAATCGATGACGATGCCGCCGATGCCCGCTCCATGACCGCCGAGCCACTTGGTGAGCGAGTGGACGACGATGTCCGCGCCGAATTCGATGGGCCGCGTGAGACAGGGCGTGGAGAAGGTGGAATCCACGATCAGTGGCAGGCCGAGTCCGTGGGCGATGTTGGCGATGGCCTCGATGTCGGAGATTTCCAGCGCGGGATTGGAGACGCTTTCGCAGAAGAACGCGCGGGTCTTGTCGTCCGCTGCGGCGGCGAAAGCGGCGGGATCGTTGGAATCCACAAAGCGCACCTCGATGCCGAGATCCGGCAGGATGTCCTTGAACTGGGTATAAGTGCCGCCATACAGGTTGCGGGCGGAAATGATGTTATCTCCCGCGCGGGCGAGGGTGATGATGGCATAAAAGATGGCCGAGGTGCCGGAAGAGACCGCCAGTCCCGCCGCGCCGCCTTCCAGTGCGGCGACTCGCTGTTCGAGCACGTCGTGCGTGGGGTTCATCAGGCGGGAGTAGATGTTCCCGAGTTCGCGCAGTGCGAAGAGGTTCGCGGCGTGCTCCGTGTTGTTGAAAACATAGGAGGCCGTGCGGTAAACCGGCACCGCGCAGGCACGGGTGGCGGGATCGGAGGAATATCCGGCGTGGAGGCACTGGGTTTCAAGTTTCATGGTCGTCAGGTTTTGCTCGACCCATCACAAGCCCGCGATCCCCGGAGATCAAGCGTACATCCGGAGAAGGCGCGCCAAGTCCCCTGCCCGGCGAGTCCTCACTGGGTGGCCACCTTGACCAGCAGGCCGGTTTTGCGGACGTGGCGGAGGTTGGCGGCGAAAAAGAGGGCAGCGAGGGCTCCCCATACCAGGTTGAGCGCCAAGGCGTGCCAGACATACCCCCACGGCGCGGGGTTTCCGGCGAGCACCGCGCGCATGCCTTCAAACACGGGCGTGCAGGGCAGGCACATCGCCGCCGGTTGCAGCCATCCGGGCAGCACGGAGACCGGATAGAAAACCGCCGCCAGCGGTTGGATGAAAAACGGCACCGCCCAGGCGAGGCTCTCGGCCGCCTGCCCCCAGCGCATGATCAGCGCGGTGGATACCATGCCGAGAAACCAGCCGAAGAGGATCAGGTTACCTAGAAACGGCAGCAGGGACAGCCCGAGACCGAACAGGTTGAAGCTGTAGGCGAGCGCCCCCACCACGGTGAGGATGGCCAGGGTCACGCAGATCCGCAGCACTCCCACCATGCAGGTGGCGGCGACGTATTCGACCGTTCGAACAGGAGCGACGAAGACATTCAGCAGATTGCGCGTCCACACATCCTCGAGAAACGAGATCGCCACACCCTGCTGGGAGCGGAACAACACGTCCCACAGGATCATCGCGCCGATCAGGAAGGTGATCGCCGCGGGAAATCCGTCGCCTCCCTGTTTCTTGAGATAAACGGTTAGAAACCCCCACACCAGCAGGTCCACCAGCGGCCAGAAGATCAGTTCGATGAAACGCACGGGGTTGCGCGTGTAGAGAAACACGTAGCGGAGCACCAGGGCGCTTACGGTTTGGAAGGAGAAGGGCATGGAAATCAGTGAAGGCCGATGGCATCGATCTCGCCGCGGGCCACTCCGATGAAGAGATCTTCCAGCGAGTTGCGGTTGAAACGCTCGTGAACCTCGCCCGGCGTTCCCTCGGCCAGCACCTTGCCGCCATGGAGGAAGATGAGGCGGTCGCAAACCTCCTCGATGTCCCGCATGTTGTGCGAGGTGTAGAGGATGGAGATGCCGGTTTCCCGCTGCAGGTTGCGCAGCAGTTTCCTGACCCGGTCCGCGATGTCCGGATCCAGCGAGGCGGTGGGCTCGTCCAGCAGGAGCAGGCGCGGCCCATTGAGCAGCGCCTTGGCCAGGTTGACGCGGGTGGACTCCCCGGCGGAGAGCCGGCCGGTGACGGATTTCCTCAGGTGGGTGATGCCCAGCAGCTCCAGCAGGCTCTCGATGCGCTGTTTGGGCTTCGCCACCCCGTAAAGGCGGGCGAAGACGGTGAGATTCTGCCAAACGAGGAGATTCGAAGGCAGGGCGGTGTAGGCGGACGAGAAATTGACCTGTTTCAGGATCTCGATCCGGTGTTTCCACAAATCCTTGCCAAACATCCTCACCTCGCCGGAGCTGGGCGTGGTGAGTCCCAGCAGGAGGTTCATCGCGGTGGTCTTGCCGGCTCCGTTCACTCCCAGCAGGCCGAGCGATTCGCCCTCGGCCACGGCGAACGAGAGGCCGTCGAGAGCGGTGAAAGCGCCGAATGACTTCACCAAACGGTCTGCTTCGAGGATGGGGCTGGCGGGCGGCACCGGGCGAATCTGTCATCACCCGGGGTGGGTTTCCAGTAGGATTATTCATGGGCCCAAAACAACCTGGACCGGAAACCCGGCACGCATCCTGCGTCACTCCCCCCGAAGTTTTGGCTCGCCTAATGGGAGGATTGCGACACCCTCCCATCGTTATTTTGTCTTTTTTGTTTGTTCCAGATCATGAAATTCACGGGTTTCAAGAGACGCGGGTTCACCCTTGTGGTGACGGTATCACTGATGGTCCTGCTGGCCGTCGTGGCGGTCGGGCTCCTTTCGCTGGCCAGCATCGAACTGCGGAAATCCGGCCAGGGCGATGCGATGGCGGTGGCGAGAAAAAACGCCCGCCTGGGGATGATGCTCGCTGTCGGCGAACTCCAAAAGCATGCGGGCTCCGACCAGAGGGTGACGGCAACCTCGTCCGTGCTCGGGACCGAGGTGGAAAACGCAAGCTGGGTGGGAGTGTGGCGGACCGACGGACTGAAAAGCGACGCAACACCCAATCCGCTTCTTCGCGCGGACACCCGCAGTGGCACCGGCTACACGGACCGTCGCAGCCAGACCCCGGCTTACACCGCCGAAAGCGAGTGCCTTGCCTGGCTGGTTAGCGGCGAGCAACCGAATCCGAAGTCCGCCCTGACCGGCGAGGGAGCGATCGACCTCCGCTCCGGCAGTGTTCCTGTGCGTGTATCAAAGGTAGCGGTCGGCGGGCGAACCAATGGGGCCTACGCCTTTCACGTGTCCGACGAGAGCACCAAGGCCAAGGTGAGTCTGGCCGACCCTTACCTCACAAGCCAGCCGGATGCCGCGAACCCGGAAGGCGATGGCATGAAACGCTGGCTGGCACCCCAGTCCACGGATACCGGCGTGTTCTTCAAGGGCACTCCCCTCACGGCCGAACAGGCGGAAAAAACCATCAGCGCCCGCCAGTTGGAGCTGACCAGCCTTGCCGGGGGCCAGTCACCCGAGGAACTCCGCGAGCTTGTCCGCACCAGGGGCGACCACTTCACGGTGCACGGCCTGTCCGTTCTCTCGGATCCCGTCGAAGGCGGACTCAAGGGCGACCTCACCGCCTTTCTTGAGGACAACAAGGCTCCCGCCCTCGGGAAAATCACCGCCATCACCGACACCACCGCCATCAATGGCAGGCTCGGCGCCTCGCGGACAAGGTCCGGACCCAAGTTCGGCATGTTGCGGAATTGGTACCAACTGCGCAACAGCGTCACCAAATCGGCGGGCGGCCATGTTCTGGAAAACCAGCGCCCCAACGCCTCTTCCCAGGGGAAGATATCAATTGTCGATCCCGGATCCGGGTATGTGAAACCTCTCATCCAGCCCGTGATGACCGAGGCGTGCTACTATCTCAACCACGTGCTGGACGGCGGCGGCACGGCCTCCACCAGAATCACCGAGTTGATCTATCCCCGCGTCGTCCTGTGGAATCCGTTTTCCGTGAAACTCAAAACGACCGGCCATGTGGTGCTTTTCGATTTCCTGCGCAACCACACGATCAGGGCCACATACCGCACCGCTTCCGGCGGCACGGGTGAGAAGCAGATCAGTTACAACACCAACGGCCAGCGCGACCAGATGCCAGGCTTTCAGATCCCGCCCACCGAGTTCGCTCCGGGCGAGGCGCTGGTGTTTTGCGCACCCACGCAAAACCGCGCGTTCAACGGCGGCGATCTTCGCGCGAACACCCTCAGCGCCACCGCAAGCCCCGCCGACCTCGGTTTTTTCACAAGGGCCTGGCCCAACAACGACCTCGGGGCCGGCATCGACCCGAACTCCGTCGAACTCGAATATGTCTTCAACGGCAACGTTTACTGGAACAACAGCCAGATCGACGGGCGCACCCAGACCATCACACTGCACGCGCCGACGGGCAGTTCGCCGGTCACCGCCGCCAACCTGCTCACCGGCGGCGGGCCGGTGGCGGTCAGGCAGATGTCCCTGGACAACTTCTCCCGCGGAAACAACGGCCGCTGGCTGCCGAGTTATACCAAACGGAACATCCGGCGGCTGAGCGACGTGACCGCCGGCCGCATTCCGCCGGACTCGCTTCTGGCCTACGGCGGGCGGTTCCGTTTCCTCTATGAAACGTATTCGAACCGGGTGCACGGCCAGCCTTTCAACGAGCCCTGGTATTACTCCCCCCTCGCCCACCACAACATCAACGCGCCAAACATCCACCGCTGGCCGAATGACAACATCTTCGGCCTGCAATACAATGCGGTGAGCGGCACCGGCGGCTTCGGCCCGCACCTTTACGCCTATGGCGTCATCGCCCAGGCCAGGCAGTGGTCCGAATGGCTGGACCCCGAGGTGATGCCCCGCCGCTCGGCATCCGGCGCGTTCCGCACCGCCGTGTTCGCCGATGCCTCCTTCGCGAGTTCGGACAGCGTCTATCCGGTCTATGACATTCCTCTTCCGGGAGCGCCGCTTGTCAGCATCGGCGCATTGCAACACGCCCCCCTCTCGCCGTTTGCATGGCACCCCACCCATGCGGTCGGCAACTCGATTCCCTCGCCCTTCGTGCCGATGGCCAACAGCACCTCGGAACGGATTTCCGACGAGACTTCCCTATGGAGTTCCAAGGCGGCCACGCTGTCCTCCAGCAATGATATCACCGGCTTCGACCGCGTGGCCAACGAGGTGTTGCTCAACGATCTCTCCTACGAGCTGAACCAGGCGCTGTGGGACCGCTTTTTCCTCTCCGCGATCCCCCGTGCGGGCGGAGCGTGGAAGGGGGACAAGTGGGATCCGTCCGCCCCGCTGCCAAACTCGCGGCTGAAGGTGAATCCGGCCCTGTCCGGCAATGGATCGCGCACCGAACTCCATGACTTCCACAAGGCGGCGCGCGCGCTGTGGCTGGACGGCGGCTTCAACATTCATTCGACCAGCGTGGACGCCTGGCGCAGCCTGTTGCGCTCGTTCCGCGATGTCGATGTGCCGACCGGTTCCGGTCAACCGGCCGGCGGCGGGGGAGCCGCCTTTCCGGGACACATCGTCTCCAACGGCAGTGCCAGCACCACCGCGCTGGACGCCTCCCGCGGCAATTTCTGGCGTGACTACCGCAAGCTCAGCGACAAGGAAATCGACGATCTCGCGCTGGCCATCGTCACCCAGGTGCGCAAGCGCGCCCCGTTTGTCGGCGTCTCGGATTTCGTCAACCGCCGCCTCGCCGCCGCCTCCGACAGCCTGCGGCGCGAACTCGCCTTCGGCGGCGTGATCCAAACCGCGCTGGACCTGACCAAGGCCATCAATGACAGCGGTTCGCGCAACGCGGATCTGATGATGCCGCGTTCCGCCGCCGCCACCAACTTCAGTTACGGCGCGCCATATTGGGGTGGACCGATCGCCACTCCGGACCCGCAGAAGTATGAAACCTTCCACCTGGTGCCCGGCGGCGACCCGCGGCCGGAAGGCGCGGGAGCCGCCTCGCAGATCACCCAGGCGGACATCCTCCAGCAGATCGGGCCGGTTCTCGTCGCCCGCGGTGACACATTTGTGATCCGCGCCTACGGCGAGGCGCATGACGGAAACGGCATCGTGAGCGCCACCGCATGGTGCGAGGCGGTGGTCCAACGCACACCGGTGCCGGTCAACCCGGACCCCGCCTCCAACGGACTCAACCCGAAAATCGAAACCGGCAAAACCGACTGGGGCCGGCAGTTCGTGATCCAATCGTTCCGCTGGCTGGATCCGCGGGAAATCTGAAACCCTCATCCCCGTTCCCGGCCATGATCCGTCCCATCATTCCCCTCATCCTCGCCGCCATGGCGACGGGTGCCACATCAGCCCCCCTCGCCGAAGGGACATATGTTGACTTCGTCGTCGTTCCCATCGGCCCTGTCGCGCTGGCGGAGTTCGAGAGCGACCCCGCCGCAGCGGCCGCTGGCGGAGCCAACCCCGCGGGCTCCGCATCGCCCGACGGACCCGGCAGCGGAGTGCGGGTGAAGGAAACGGATCCCTCCGAGATCCCGCCCTCCGCCATCTATCTCGAAAAGGGCGGAAACAACTATCATCAGCTTCCCTGTTATCTCAACTCGGTGGGAGTCCCCGTGCGCACTCCGGTGACGGACAGCGAGATCCGTTTCATGATCCGCTCCGGAAGCTCCGCGGACTCGTTCATCCCGCTTGAGAAATGCACGCTTCCGCAAACCGGCGGCCGGATACTCGTGCTGCTCACCAAACCGCTCGGAGAGAAACGCTGGACCAGCCCCAAGGTCACGCTCATCCCCCTGCCACAGCCGCGCGGGGCGGGCATCACCGTGGTGAACGCCTCCCAAGGCGCTCCCTGCGGCCTCGTGATCGACGGCACGCGGAAAACCCTGCTGCCGCCGCTGCGCCATCAACTGTGGTCGCCGCCCGCCAAGGCCCCCTCCCCCACCGTGGCCCTCGCCATGGCCATGGGAACGGACGACGGCACCTTCCTGCCGGCGTTTTACGATGACCGCCTGCCCGTCACCGAGCCGGTCCTTTCCCTGGTCATCGCCTATGACGTGACCCCGCAGGAGTCATTCCGCCGTGCGAAATATGTCACCGGCATCCTGCGCGGCGGCGAGTTCCGTCATGCGGAGCCTTTCCCGCCGCGGTCGCGCTGACAGAAGCGCCGCGCGGCCCCGAATATTCATTGGTCAAGCGTGGCGATCCGCGTTATCGAGACGTGGTTTCCACTCATGGAGGACACGCCCGTTCCATTCAGGTCCCGGCGCGGGGACGACGACCCGTGCTCCTGCCCGTCCGTCACTCCGGACTGGGTGCCCGAGGGACTGGAAAACGATCCGCGCTTCGCCTGCCGGGTGATGCCCGGCGTTTCACCCTCACCACCGGGCACGGGCCACAAGCCGGTCAAGCGCCGCAAGCTCGGCATCGATGACTACGCCCGCGGCATCATCGGGGGCGACGCCGGCATCCTCTCCCGCGCCATCACGCTGGTGGAAAGCAACCGGCCGGACCACGGGGCCATGGCCCAGGAACTCCTCACCCGCCTGCTGCCGGGGACGGGAAACTCGATCCGCGTGGGCATCACCGGCGTGCCCGGCGCGGGGAAAAGCACGCTCATCGAGTCGCTCGGATGTCTGTTAGGCGACCGCGGCCACAAGGTGGCGGTGCTGGCGGTGGACCCCAGCAGCAGCGTGACGGGCGGCAGCATCCTCGGCGACAAGACCCGCATGCAAAACCTCGTCCGCCACCCGAATGCCTACATCCGCCCCTCGCCCTCCGGAGGCTCGCTCGGCGGAGTCGGCCGCAAGAGCCGCGAGACGATGCTCCTGTGCGAGGCCGCCGGCTTCGATGTCATCCTGGTGGAAACCGTCGGCGTCGGCCAAAACGAAATCACCGTGCGCTCGATGGTCGATTTTTTCCTGCTCATCATGATCGCCGGCGCGGGCGACGAACTCCAGGGCATGAAGAAGGGCGTGATCGAGATCGCCGACCTCCTCGCCGTGAACAAGGCGGATGGCGAAAACCTCCGGCGCGCCAATCTCGCCTGCACCGAATACCGCCGCGTGCTCGGTTTCCTGCAACCCGCCACACCCGGGTGGAAAACCCGCTGCACGACCTGCTCGGCATTCGCGCCGGAGACGCTCGAAGCCCTGTGGGAAACCGTCACCCAATTCGCAAGCGCCACGCGCGAGTCCGGCGCCTTCGAGTCACGGCGCAGGAAACAATCGATCGAGTGGATGCACTCGATGATCGCGGAGGAACTGCGCCACCGTTTCTTCCGCAATGAGAAGGTGCGACAACTCCTGCCGCAGCTCGAACGCGAGGTGGGCGGACAAACCCTGCCCGCCGCCACCGCCGTCCGGCGCATCATGGATGATTTTGGCTCCTGAACGCCCGCAGGCTTGCGGCTTGCAAGGCTCCGGATAGTTCAGCACCCTCTGCCCCGTCCCGTTTCCCGCAAGCGATGAATTCCCGTCTCAGCGATCCCCACAACCACGTCCCGGAGGTTTCTCCCGACGATGCGTGGGATGACGGCGAATGTTTCCGGGCAGGGGCCACCGTGCTGCCACCCAAGCGAAACCGCGCGGCGGAGTCCCCGGCGCGGGATGACGGCGAAGGCCTGCGCATCGATTCCAACATCCAGCGGGGCGAGTCCGAGGAGGAGGCCCCGCGCCTTGTGGTGCAGGAAATCGACGGCTCCGTGGTGCGGCTGAACCCCGGGGACATGGAAACCCCGGAGCGCATGCCCCGGCAGATCAGCTTTCACGAACGTCCGGCCATGGCCGGGGCCGATCCCGACCGTAAAAACGAAGCCCGCTGGGGCCGTGCCAAGCCGCAGTCGATCCGCTGGCTCATCGGCACCGGCATCGGAGTCGCCACCGTGATCGTCATCGCGCTGGTCATGCTGCCCTCCATCAACAAATCGAATGCCGCGCGCCCGGATCAGGCGGTCGGGCTCGTCATCGACCCGGTCGAGCAGGGACGCGAGTATGACGCCCTCAGCACGATGATTGCCCGGGAAGCCGAGGCCCGGAGGATCTTCAGTTCTTACGGCGCGGCCAGGATCGCCGATGACGTGCTGCCTCTGGTGCGCGACGCGAAAGCCATGGAGCCGCTCATCCGCGCGGCGCACCAGCCGCTTGATATTCCACGCGACTGGCGCCCCACCACCAGACACGCCTGGCTCACCGCCGGCGAAGGGAAAAAAACCCACGGCATCCTCGAAGGGACTCTGCCCGACTTCAGCCGCTTCCGCGCCTACATGGTGGAAAGCGATGGCACCCTCCTGCTCGACTGGAAGGCCACCACCGCCTACAGCACCGCCACCTTCGATGAACTGGCAAAGGGCACCGGAAACCCGGAGGAAATCCGTGCGCTCATCGCGCCGAGCGGATTCTACAGCGCCACGTTTCCGGAAACGGAATACCGCTCGTTCCAGTTGATCTCTCCGGACCGCGAGAAAGCGGTCTGGGTCTACACCCGGCGGAGCGACAATGCGGACCCGCGGGTTTCCGGACTGTTTCGGGAGGGCGATATCCTCCAGGGCTCCAAGGAACCCACCCGCGTCACCCTCAGACTGGTCCGCGGACCGGAAGAGGCGGCGCCCAACCAATGGTTGATCGCGGAGATGCTTCACAAGGACTGGCTGATGCCCTAATCATTTCCGCGGTGAGCGATTCCTCCAACTTCTGGTTCCACTGCGGCCGCTGCGGCTCGCTGTTCCAAGCCCGCGCCGGAGAGATTGAAAACCGGCTTTGCCCGAAGTGCGGATTCGATCCCTCGACCGGAGTCATGGACGCGCCCGAGACCCTTGGGCCGGTCGGCACCCGCCTGCCCGAGCCGGGCTCATCCTCCGCCGCGGCCGATGCCACTCCGGCCAAACGCACCATCCGCAAACGCCGCAACAGCCACCTCATGCTCAAGATCGTTGGCGGCTGGTCCCTCCTGCTTGCCGCCATCATCTTCGGCGCGCGGGTCATGTGGAGCGATCCCGTTTCCCAGGCCCCCGCCGTTTCCACCCCTGCCGAGACCGTGACATCCGATGAGAACCGGAAACTGCTCGAAGACTCCGCCGGCGAATGCGCGAGGACTTTCTCCGGATTCCTCTCCGCAGCCACACCGGAGGCACGCAACCAGTTCGTCCTGACTCCCATTTCCACCGCCTCGCGCATGGCGCGTTTCTACAGCCTCAATCCGCTCACCAGCATCGATCCCGCCACCATCGGACTCCGCCACACATCCGTCATCACCTTCCCCGATGGCAAGGGCATCGAAACCCTGTGGCAATCCACCGGTGGCCCGGCCTATGACGCCTTGTTCCGCGAGGAGCGCGGCGAGTGGCGGCTCGACTGGGAACACTTCGCCCGCTACAGCGAATTCCCATGGTCCCAGTTCCTCGCCGGCGACGGCCCCTCCGAGGCCGAGTTCCGCCTCCTCGCCCGCGAACGCCTCGCCAAGGAACGCCGCAACGAATCCACCATCAGCATCGTCCTCTACGCCCCGCGCTTCGGCCGGCCCGACGAACCCGGTTTCCAATCGCCCGAATTCCTCGTCTCCCGCAACAAACCCGAAGGCCGCATGCTCGATGCCGCCTTCAAACTCGCCCGCGAGGGCAAACGCGTCTTCGGATCAACCCTCCCCGCCATCGATCCCGAGGAAATGATCCGCCTCCGGGTGAAGGTGAAACGCAGCGAGGAAAACAACGAACGCAAATTCGAAATCACCGAAATCGCCGCCTGCCACTGGTTCTCCGCCGATGATCCGGGCGTCACTCCCGCCACTCCGGAGGAAAACCGTTAGATCGGAGAAACGACCTTGCTGTCGTTTCCGCCAATGATCCACCAAAGAAGAGGCACAATAAGGTGCCTCCTCCTCACCATGCCGGGAGGCCGAACATTTCCGGCGCGGCCTCGCGCGGACGCCAGGTGAGGATCTCCGGGTCGCCCTCGGTGACGAGCACGGTGTGCTCGAAGTGGGAGGAAGGCTTGCGGTCCTCGGTAATGACGGTCCAGCCGTCGTCGAGGATTCTAACAGATGCGACGCCGGCGTTGACCATCGGCTCGATGGCGAGGGTCATGCCGGGCATGAGGATGGGAGTCTTGCCGGAGGGCCGGTAGTTCGGCACCTGGGGTTCCTCGTGAAGGCGCCTGCCCACCCCGTGGCCCACGAACTCGCGCACGACGGTGAAGCCGCGCGGTTTCACAAATTCCTCGACGGCCGCGCAAAGGTCGGCGAGGCGGCGGCCGGCACGGGCGTGGCGGATGGCCTCGTGAAGCGATTGTTCGGTGGCGGCGAGCAGGCGCTTCGTTTCAAGCGGAATGTCACCGGCGGCCACGGTGGTGGCGTTGTCGCCGATGAAGCCGTTTTTCACGATGCCGACATCGATTTTGACGATGTCTCCCGGCATGATGCGGCGCGGGCCGCCGATGCCGTGGACGACCTCCTCGTTGACCGAGATGCAGATTTGCCCGGGAAATCCGCGGTATCCGAGAAAGGCGCTCTTGCAGCCGTGTTCACGCATCAGCTCGGCTGCCAGGCGGTCGATCTCGCCGGTGCTGCGGCCCGGGGCGACTTCGGCGGCGAGTTGTCTGAGGATGGTCGCCGCAGTGGAACCGGCGACTCGCATCGCTTCGATCTCGCGCGGCGACTTGATGGGAATGCGGACTTTTCGGGACACGGTGGTAAAATCGCTAGGTTTGAAAATCGGGAATCGGTGCGGACGGTTTATGCCAAACGATACGATGGAACCGCGGACGGACGCGGATATTCAAAGAGTTGGATCAAATTTCAGTTTCACCCGCAGGGTTTCAAGCCTGTATGTGCAAACCTCTGACTATTAAAGTCCATCTGCGGTTCAGTTGTCTTTCCAGGGATATCCAAACCATCGCGAACCTGCCGGAGCAGCATGGCCGCCACATCGTCCTTCGGGGCGCCGGCATTGCATCGGAAAAGCAGGCCGGCCGCTTCGTAGTGCGCGAGAACCGGCAGCGTGAGCCGCTCGAACTCGGCGTGGCGGCTCCGGAAGTTCGCTTCATGGTCATCCGCGCGGGGCTCCACCGGGTTTCCGCATTCCGGACAGGCATTGCCGGAAACCGCCTGCGCCTTCTGCCCGGACCAGCGGCAGCCATCGCATTCCACGCGGTTGCGGATGCGGCCGAGCAGTTCGTCAAACGGAACCTCCAGCGTGATGGCGGAGGTCAGCCCGCGGCCGGCGGCTTCCAGTGTGGCATCGAGAAAACGCGCCTGGGGCAGGCTGCGGGGAAAACCGTCAAGCACCCAACCGCCATCGCGCGGACCGATCCACCCGCCGGCGATGCGGCACATGAGTTCATCCGGCAGATACCCGCCGCGGGCGAGGATGGGACTGGCGATGCGGCCGGTCTCGTCACCCGCATCGACGTGCCCGCGCAACAGGGCTCCGGTGCTGAGATAGTCCAGCCCCAGGGCTTCCGCCAGCCTTCGGCCGTGAGTGCCCTTGCCTGAGGCGGGCGGCCCCAACAGGGCGATCCGCGGCGGACTGGCGGTGGCTCGGATCAATGAATCTTGTTGTAGATGTAAATGGTGATGCCGGTGATCACCAGCACGGCGATGACCGTCCAGAGATAGACGATCGCGGTGCGCGGCGCGGCGTTTCCAGCGGTATTGAGGCGATCGTAGCGGCCCTTGAGCTTACCCTTGCGGAGGAAACCGTCGTAGTGCTTCTGGAGGAGCTGGGTTTCCACCTGGCGCATGACGTCGAGCACCACGCCCACCATGATCAGCAGCGAAGTGCCGCCGAAGAACTGCAGAATGAGGGATCCGGGAGGCAGTTGGACCAGGATGCCGACCAGCACCGGCAGCACGAAGAGCAGCGTGAGGAAGACGGCTCCCGCGAAGGTCAGGCGGGTCATCGTGAAATCGAGGAAATCGGCGGTCGGTTTTCCGGGGCGCACGCCGGGAATGTAGCCGCCGTTGCGCTTGAGGTCCTCGGCGATCTGCGAGGGCTGGAACATCATGGCGACCCAGAAGTAGGAGAACAGGAAGATGCCGATGCCGCCGAGCACGAAGTAGGCGGTGCCGCCATTCATCTGGCCGATGAAGGCGATCGTCCAGGGATGGCTGGAAATCGCCGGGATCATCCCGAGCATCATCGCCGGCAGCGAAAGCACGGCGGTGGCGAAGATGATCGGCATCACGCCGGAATAGTTGACCTTGAGTGGCAGATATTGGGTTTGTCCGCCGAACTGCTTGCGGCCGACCACCCGCTTGGCGTACTGCACGGCGATGCGCCGCTGGGCCTGGGTGATGGAGATGGTGCCCGCGATGACGATGAGCAGCAGGGCGATCATCACGACCATCATGATGGCGCGGAAGCCGGTCACATCATCGCCGGAAACGAAGTATTTCCATGCCTGGATGAGCGCGCCCGGAAGCGCGGAAATGATGTTCACCGTAATGATGATGGACGTGCCGTTGCCAATGCCCTTCTCGGTGATCTGGTCGCCGATCCACATGAGCAGGACGGTGCCCGCGACGATGGTGAGCATTGTCTGGACGATCCAGAGCCACGACGGGTCGGGCACCAGGGTGCCGTGCTGGCCGATGCCCGCCATGTAGGGGATATTGTCCGGATTGGTCAGGGAAATGGCCACGAAGTATCCCTGCACGACGGCGATGCCGATGGTGATGTAACGGGTATACTGGGTGATCTTCTGGCGTCCGCCGTCCTCGCGGGCGAGGCGGGAAAGCTTGGGCACCACGGCGGTCATCAGCTGCACCATGATCGATGCGGAGATGTAAGGCATGATCCCCAGGGCGAAGATGCCGGCCTGCTGCAGGCCGCCGCCGGAGAACACGGTCAGAATCGCCGTCAGGCCGCCGGTCGGGCTCTTCGGGTCCGCCTTTTGCAGTTCCTCAAGCCAATTCTTGATGACCGTGGCGTCCACGCCGGGAAGCGTGATGTGCACGCCGAGGCGGATGATGACGATGAGGGCCAGCGTGAACAGGATGCGGTCACGGAGTTCGGGGATCTTCCAGGTGTTGGCGAATGCGGAGATCATGACGGATGATTGGAAATGGGCGGGCGCGGTTTATATACGCGATGAGGAAGCGATCAAGCGCTTCCCCACCGGAAATCAGGAACTGGGAGGGCGGGGCAACGCGGAGGATCAGGCCTTGATGGATCCACCGGCCTTCTCGATCTTGGCGCGGGCGGCGGCCGAAACCTTGTCCACCTCGATGGCGAAGGCTTTTTCCACCTCGCCGTCGGCCAGGAGTTTCACCTTGTCGCAACGGCCGTTGAGCAGGCCCGCCTTGCGGAGGGCCTCCTCGTTGATCACGGCACCGGCCTCGAAGCGGTTGTCGAGGTCGCCGACGTTGACCACGCCGAAGACGTAGCGGAAGTCCTTGTTGTTGAAGCCGCGCTTGGGCAGACGGCGGTGAAGGGGCATCTGGCCGCCCTCGAAGCCGACGCGGGTGCCGCTGCCGGAGCGGGCCTTCTGGCCCTTGTTGCCCTTGCAGGAGGTTTTGCCGTGGCCCGAGCTTTCGCCGCAGCCGAGGCGTTTCACCCGGCGCTTGGCGCCGGGATTGGGGCTGTAGTTGTGAAGTTGCATGAGATGTGGACGAGTTGGGATTGCGGAATGTCTTGCGGTTCTGCGGAGAGAGACACAAGCAGCAAGACTTCAAGATTCAGGGGGAAGGGGAGCATGAGCGCGGCCCAGTGGCTCCTGTTTTGTGTCTTGCGTCTTCAGGTCTTGGGTCTTTCAGATGGCCTTTTCCTTTTTCTTCTTGCCGCGGGATCCGAGGACCTGGTCGCGGGTGCGGAGTTGGGAGAGCGCCTTGAGGGTGGCCTTCACCACGTTGGCGTGGTTGGAGGAGCCCATGGACTTGGCGAGGATGTCGCGGATGCCCACGGCTTCGCAGACCGCGCGGACGCCGCCGCCGGCGATGATGCCCGTTCCCGGCGAGGCGGGCTTGAGCAGCACCTTGCCGCCGCCGAACTCGGCGTAGATTTCGTGGGGGATGGTGCCATCGACCACACTCATCGGCTTGAGCACCTTGCGCGCGGCCTCGCTGGCCTTGCGGATGGCGTCGGCCACCTCGTTGGCTTTGCCGAAGCCGAGACCGACCTTGCCGATCTTGTCACCGGAAACCACCAGGGCGGAGAAGCTGAAGCGACGGCCGCCCTTGACGACCTTGGCGCAGCGGTTGATGAAGACGACCTTTTCGGAGAGTTCGTTGCCTTCGGAGTCGGTCGGTGCCTGGCGTTCTTCACGGCGCGGACCACCGCGACCGCGACCACCGCCGCCACCGCCTTGGTATCCGCCGCCCTGGCCGCGGTTGCCTTGATAGCCTCCCTGCTGACCGGAGTTGGCGACCGGTCCGACTGCTTCGGCGGCGACCGGGGCCACGACTGGAGCGGGCGTTTCGTTTTCGGAGTTTGTTACCATGATGGGAATCGGGTCGGAGCGTTAGAATTGGAGTCCGCCTTCGCGCGCGGCATCGGCGAGGGCCTTGATTTTTCCGTGGTAGAGGTGGCCGCCGCGATCGAAGACCACCGCACCGATGTTCGAGCCCTTGGCGCGCTCGGCGAGCAGGGCCCCGACTTTCCTCGCGCTCTCGACGTTGGACGAGGCCTTCTCGAAGGACTTGTCCATGGTGGAGGCGGAAACGAGGGTCTTGCCGGCGGTGTCGTCGATGACCTGGGCGTAGATGTGCTGGTTGGAGTAATGAACGGCGAGGCGCGGGCGCTCCGCGGTTCCGGCGAGCTTGCGGCGGATGCGTTTGTGGATGCGCTGGCGGATCGTCTTGCGTTGGATGGTGCTCATGGGTCCGTGATGATTGGTTATTTGCCGACGCTCTTGCCTTCCTTGCGGCGGACGTGCTCGTCCGAGTAGCGAACGCCCTTGCCCTTGTAGGGCTCCGGCGGGTAGTAGCCGCGGACTTCTGCGGCGAACTGGCCGACGAGTTGCTTGTCGATGCCTTCCACCTTGATCTTGGTGTTCTCGTTCACCGTGACGGTGAGGCCGGAGGGGATCGGGTGAAGCAGCGGATGGGAGCGGCCGAGGGAAAGATCGAGATCCTTGCCCTTGACGGCGGCACGAAGACCGACGCCGTGGATTTCAAGATCCTTCACAAAGCCCCTGGAGACGCCGATGATCATGTTGTTGATCAGGCTGCGGGCGGTGCCGTGAAGCGCCTTGAGCTGGCGGGTCTCGGTGGCGCGGGAGACGACGACGTTGCCGTCGGCGGATTTGAGTTCGATGCCTTCCGGCAGGCTGAAGTCGAGTTTGCCCTTGGGGCCTTCGACGACCACGGTGCGACCGTCCAGTTTGACGGCGACCTTCTCGGGAAGTTGGATTGGTTTGAGTCCGACTCGTGACATGGTGATGTGTTCCTTTCGCGAGTTAGAGGTTTACCAGACGTTGGCGAGGAGTTCGCCGCCGAGGTTGTTGCGCTTGGCATTGCCGCCGGACATCACGCCCTTCGAGGTCGAGAGGATGGAGATGCCGAGGCCCGACATGACGCGCGGGATCTCGCCGGCGCCGACGTAGTGGCGGCGGCCGGGGGTGGAGACGCGCTTGAGATCGGTGAGGACCGGACGGCCGTCAACGAACTTCGGCTTCACCTTGAGGGCGGTGCGCTTGCCGGTGACGACTTCGTAGTTCCAGATATAACCCTCTTCCTGCAGGATGCGGGCGATGTCCGCCTTGATGCGGGAGTAGGGAGCGGAGAATTCCTCGTTGCCGGCGCGGGCCGCGTTCTTGAAACGCGTGAGGAAGTCGGAAATGGGATCGGAGAGAACTGCCATGGTGGTTTTCCTGATAGGTGTTTCTTTGGTTGCCGCGGATCAGACGGCGGCGGGTTCGGCGGTTTCCTCGTTGGCCTTTTTCATGTCGCGGAACGGCATGCCAAGCTCGGAGAGCAGGGCGCGGCCCTCGGCGTCGGTGGAGGCGGAGGTGACGAAGATGAGGTCGAAGCCGATGTTGCGCTTGATCTGGTCGATCTCGATTTCCGGGAAGATGGACTGGTCGTTGATGCCGCAGGCGTAGTTGCCGCGGCCGTCGAAGGACTTCGACGAGATGCCGCGGAAGTCGCGGATGTTCGGCGCGGTGATGTTGATGAAGCGGTGGAGGAATTCCCACATGCGCGTGCCGCGCAGGGTGACGCGGGCTCCGAGGACCTCACCCTCGCGCAGCTTGAAGTTGGCGACGGATTTGCGGGAGTAGGTCATGGCGGGACGCTGGCCGGTGATCTTCTGGATCTCGACGACGGCGTCATCGACGGCGATCTTGCGGTCCGGGGCCTTGCCCATGCAGGAGGTCACCACGATTTTCTCGAGGCGCGGGACCTGGTGGAGGTTGGTGTAGCCCATCTTTTTCCGAAGGGCTGGCACCACCTTGTCCTTGTAGTGCTTTTGCAGTGCTGGTGTGCTCATTTGTTTTGCGGGTCAGCGCGGTTGTTTGTCTTGCTTGCGCTTAAGCGCGGGCGGAAGCCGACGGCTTCAGCCCACTTTCCTGACGTTGGAGATGTGAACGGTGCCATCGATGGTCTGGATGCCGCCGGAGGGATTGGCCTCGCTGGCCTTGGTGGCCTTCTTGACGGGGACGGCGCCCTCGACGATGACGCGGCCCTTGCCGGCGTCCACGAGCAGCACGGTTCCGCGCTTGCCCTTGTGGTTTCCGGTGATGATTTCGACTTGGTCGCCTTTTTTGACGTGGGTCTTGATGCGGCTCATGGGATGGAGAGTGTGGTTGGGGATGGTCAGAGCACCTCGGGGGCGAGGGAGACGATCTTCATGAATTGCTTTTCACGGAGTTCGCGGGCGACGGGGCCGAAAATGCGGGTGCCGCGCGGGTTGTTGTCCTTGTCGATGATGACAATGGCGTTGGAATCGAAGCGGAGGATCGAGCCATCCTGGCGGCGGATCGGGAAGGCGGTGCGGACGACGACGGCCTTGACCACGGTGCCTTTCTTGACCGAAGCGGTGGGGATGGAATCGCGGATGTGGGCGGTGATGACGTCACCGACGCGGGCTGTGCGGCTGCGGGTGCCGAGCACACCGATCATTTTTGCGCTGCGGGCGCCGGTGTTGTCGGCGACGGCAAGCATGGTTTCCATCTGGATCATGGCAGGATGAGATTGGGGATTTGAAATTTGGAATATGGAATCCGGCGGAGCCGGGCTCAGTGGGTGAGCACCTCGGCGAGGGCCCAGCGCTTGAGCTTGGAAAGCGGACGGGTTTCGACGATGCGGACGCGGTCACCGATCCTGGCTTCGCTCTTTTCGTCGTGGACGTAGTATTTCTTGGAGCGCTTGACGATTTTGTTGAAGCGCGGATGGGGGACGCGGGCAACGTGCTCGACGACAAGGGTTTTTTCCATCTTGTCTGAGATGACGACGCCGACGCGGGTCTTGCGGACGTGTGGCTTGCTGTCCTGGGAAGGTTCGCTCATGGTGTGAGATCGGTTGGAGATGCGGAATGGGATCAGGCGAGTGACTTCGCGGTGATGGCGGTGAGAACCCGCGCGGTGTCGCGGCGCACCTGGCGGATGCGGGCGGGGTTTTCCAGTTGGCCGGTGGCCTTCTGGAGGCGGAGGTTGAGCGCCTCCTGCTTGAGGTCGCGGAGGCGGACCGCAAGCTCGTCTTTGGAGAGTTCCTTGATGTCTTTGGCTTTGGCCATGGTTCAGACGGGGTTGGGAGTGGATCAGGCGTGCGGATTGCGGGTGATGAGGCGGGTGCGGATGCCGAGCTTGTAGGAAGCCAGGCGCATCGCCTCCCTGGCGGCGGACTCGGTGACTCCGCCGACCTCGAAGAGGACGTTGCCGGGGCGGATGACGGCGACCCAGCCTTCGACGGCGCCCTTGCCCTTACCCATCCGGGTTTCCGGCGGGCGGGAGGTGATGGACTTGTGCGGGAAGATCCGGATCCAGACCTTGCCCTTGCGTTTCAGCGAGCGGTTGATCGCGATACGGCAGGCTTCGATCTGGCGGTTGGTCATCCAGCCGCGGTCGAGGGTTTGAAGTCCGAAGTCACCGAAGGCGACGGTGGTTCCGCTCTGGGCGTTGCCGGAGCGGCTTCCGCGGTGGCTCTTGCGGAACTTGGTTCGTTTGGGCATCAAAGGCAT
>CAZKQK010000097.1:0-20872 GCA_964554865.1 uncultured Luteolibacter sp.
GCGCTCCTGGACTTCCATGGCGGAGAGGATGGCCAGGTGGAGATCGATGCGGAGGCTCATGGGGAGGTTGTCTGGATCGGCGGCGGGCATGGTGAGGAAGTGCCGGGTGAGAAGTGAGAAGTGGATTGGGAAATGGAGGTCAGGCGGGGTTGGGGTTCTCGGGAAGAGAGCGCACGGCGTCGAGAAGGCGGTGGGAGATGCGCCGACCATTGAGGACGTAGCAAAGATGGACGGCGGAGACGCCGAGGAGCGGCGCGGCTTCGACTTGGGTCCAGCCCTTGCGACGAAGCTGGTCACGGGCGGCTTGAACCTGCGGAGAGCGGCGGCGTTTCTTGATTGTGGAAGTCGGCATGTCCGTTTAGATGGGGTTCGCGTTAAGCAATGAGTGAACAAAACTAGACTTTCTGGACTCATGCAAGAGGAAAAATGGACTAATTTAGATTTTTCTAGCCGAACCGATGTTCTCGCGTCTCAGCTAGGGTGTGATGTTGGTGGTCTGCCCGAGTTGCTCGGATTTTCGCGGGCTAGTTTGTTTGCCTACCGATCAGGCAAGGCGCGGATCACGGCAAAAGCCTGGGCGAAACTGGAGGCGGCGGAGCGGCGTGCGGAAGCGAGCGAAGCATCGAAGAAGTTGCTCTCGGTCCATGCGTCCGAAGCCGAGAAAGCGGGAGGAACGGAAGAGGAGAGGCAGGCGCGTTTCGAGGAGGCAGACGCACCGCGCGCGAAGTTGGTGGCGGAAATCGTAAGGCTGAGGGAGGAAAGAAGGGGTATCCCCGTCCTCGGCTGGGCGCATGCCGGAGATCCGGTGGACTATGAAGAGGAACCGGAAGGCTGGCAGCGACGGATTCCAACGGAGTGCCGCGATCCGAAAGCCTTCGCGGTAGAGCTGGAGGGAGATTCGATGGTGTCCAGTGACGGAAAGATTTCATTCCAGCATGGCGATGTGCTGGTGATTCAGCCGAGTGAGGAGCCCTACTCGGGATGCTTCGTCACGGCGCGATTCAAAACCGATGGGGTGGTTTTCCGACGGATGGAGCTAAGGGGAGAAACCATCGTTTTCGTCCCGCTCAATGAGCGGTATCCGGTGACGGAGCACCACGCGGATGAATTTTCGTGGATTTATCCTGTATTCGGAAGATGGACTCAGCTATGGAAACGCTAATCTAACAAAATCATGAAAAACACCATCAATATCGCCCTTGGGGTTGTTGCCGGTTTTGCCGCCGGGTTTCTCACCTGCGCGAGCTTGAAAAACAAAAAGGCCGCATTGCCTCCCCCTCCGGACGTCTCCGAACAAGTCTCCGACGGAGAAGAGATCAAAAAAGACTCCAAACCCTTTGCCGAATTCAAGGAAGCGATTGAGAAAATCGAAGCGGAAACGGAAAACAAGCAGCGTCTTTTGGATTTGAGAAGCCACGCGGGAAACATGCTGGCCGCAAAGATCGCTATCAGCAGGAAGGAGGATTTCCTGAACCAGTTCCAGAGCATCCGGGACAACGAAACCGATCCGGCGCAGATTGCGAGCCTTTCCGACGACATCCGCGACTTGAAGGACGAAATCAAGGAGCATGAGCGGGAGGTGGAAGAGGAGCGAAGACACATGCGGGAAATCAGCGAAACAGAAGATCCCAAATATGAATTGGCCATTGCTCGCTTTGGCGCGAATCTTGCGAAAGCGGAACGTGAGCGAGCCGAAGAAGAAAGGAACGGAGGGAGCGGAAGCGCAAAGCAACGGCTGGAAATGCTCCGGTTGCTCTCGCTGGATGATGTGATGGAGGGGAAGCCATGACCCGCCCGCTCCTGCCGTTGTTATTGCTCGTCTCCACCGCCCTCGCGGAGGAGAAGAAGGGCGAGGCGTGGTATCAGGAGAGGATCGCGGCGGCGCTGAAAGGCAAGCGGGAGGCGAAGGTGGAAAACGGGAGGGTGGATGTTTTGACGAAAACCCATGCCATCGAAGTGGAACGGGCTTCGGGATGGAAACAGGCCATCGGGCAGGCGCTTTGGTATGCGTTCCAGACGGGAAAAGAGGCGGGGATCGTATTGATCGTTGAAGACGAGAAGCGGGACCGGGCGCATGCGATCCGGCTCGGCTCGGTGATCGATGCGAACAAGCTGAGGATCAAGGTTTGGCTCTGGCCGGATGATTTTCCAGAAAAGCGCTGATGGAACGGGAATTCACGATACGAGACGAGGCGAACGCGCTGACGGCCTGGGCATTCAGAAATGGTCCCATCGAAACCCTGCATGCGGGGAGGGCGTCCGATCTTCTCAAGGACAAATCCCTAAGCAGGATCACTGACGAAGAGATGAAGGAATTGATGACAAGCGCCTCCCGGATGCTGGCGAAGCTGCTGGAAATGAAAGAGCGTGAACCGGAGGAGTATCAGGCGCAGATTCGAAAATACGGCGGGATTTATTGCCGTGGGTGGGAACGGTGAGGAAGCGGCGACCAGTGAAAGGCCGCCACGGTTTTTGATGCGGGCGGGAAGAGGATTGAGGATGCGGGCGGGACGCCCGCGCTCCCCTTGGTGAGACCCCGTGTTACGATGGGGGCATGGAAGGGAAACCGCAGCAGCTTTTGCTTGTTTGGGACTCGGAGGTTATCACCACCGGGGACGGGCAGGCGAAGGTGATCGCACGCAGGCCGCTCTCGCGGATGAGCGTGGCACAGGCGGCGAAGCTGCTGGGGTGCAGCGAGTGGACGGTGAACAAGCTCCACCGCCTCGGCGCTCTAACAGGTTGGAAGCCGGGCGCGGCGGTGAAACGCAGTGATGGAAGGGCGAGCAACGCGAAGCTGGTGCTGGACGCGGAGAGTGTTTTACGGCACAAGGCCAAGAGTGCCGGACGAGAAGTGTGAAGTGAGAAGTGGATTGAAGATGCGGGCGGGACGCCCGCGCTCCCTTTTCCGGGAAAGGTGATTGCGGTGATTGCGGTGTGGTGAGGGTTTCCGCGGAGGCATGGCAGGGTGTTTGCGACCTCAACGCAGACACCATGAAAGACCTCATCACGAAACTCGTCGCGACCCTTGCCTCCGGGCTGGGTGGAATCGGAACCTTCCTCGCTGGGCGCGATCTGATCGCGCCGGAAGAGGTTGACAGGATCAATTCCACCGGGGCCGGGCTGGCGGGGGGAATCGTGCTGATCGTGGTGGCGATCCTCACTCATCTGGCGCTGCGTTTCATGGGAAGGAACAGGGTGGATGGTTCCGGGCCGGGGACGCCCGGAATCATGCTGATGGCGGCGGCGTGCCTTTTGGGGGGCGCGTCGTCGCTGTCATCGTGCTCGGGTTATCCGGTGACGGGATCTGTTTCCTACAGGCACCCGGAGAGCGGTGCGAAGGGCGGGCTGGTTTTGCAGCCAGGCAAGCCGCCGGGGGCGAGTCTCTCGGTGCCGATTTATGATTCGGGCACCGGGGAGTTGATCGGCCGGGCGGAGTTGCGGGGTCCGCTTTCCGCGGAAGTGCCGAGTGTGAAGTGATTTTTTCCAAGGGGGAGCGAGCCGGACAGGTGAATCTCTAACAACGGCGCGGACCTCCCCGAACTTTTAACGAAACATCGGAATGAAGAAGCCAATCATCTGCATCGACGCCGGCCACGGCGGGCATGATTCGGGGGCGCTGGGGCCGAACGGGGTGAAAGAGAAAGACATCGCGCTGGCGGTGGCCCTGCTGCTCTCCGCGCGGATCATCCCGGTGTGCGAGGTGGTGATGACGCGGAAGACGGATGTTTTCCTGAGTCTCACGGAACGGTGCCGGATCGCGAATTCGGCGAATGCGGATGCGTTTATCTCGATCCATTGCAATAGCGCGAGGAATCCGGCCCACGGGAGCGAGACGTGGATCTACCGCGGATCGGCAAAGGGGCTGGCGCTCGCGGAGCCGATTCAGGAGGCGGTGGCGGACGCGTTCCGCCCAAGGCCGAACCGGGGCGTGAAGAGCGGAAGCTTCACCGTCCTAACAGAAACACGGATGCCCGCCGCGCTGGTGGAGATGGATTTCATTCACACCGCCGAGGGCGAGGCGCTGCTTTCCCATGCGGGGAACCAAGCGCACTTCGCGGCGGCCATCGCGCAAGGGGCGCGGAGGTTTCTGGGAGTGGAGGATGCGGGCGGGACGCCCGCGCTCCCCGAGCCGCCCGCCTGCCCGGCGCTCACCATCATCGAGGAGGCGAAGGCGGCGGCCGAGCAACTCCTTAAAATCCTCAACCGAGCCGGGCGATGAGAACGGGACGCGAACTTTTCCACCATGTCTGCGAGGCGGGCGATGTGGCGGCGGCGATTGCCGGGCTGACGGGCGGCGAACTGGCGCGGCTGCATGATTTCCTGCGCGGTCACAAGGGCTTCGCGGAAGTGATGCGCTTGCAATGCAAGGTGGAGGCGTCGGGCAGGTTTTTCGCGGATTACCAGCGGAAGCCGGCGATCTCCTCCACGGCGGGCGCGGTGGGCGAGGGGGACATGGAAGAGACCGGAGTCCAGATTCCAGAATCCAGAGAAGAGGGAGGTGCGGCGTGATGTGGCTGGCGGAGACGGCGTCCGACCCGATGATTTCGGGGAACTGGATCATCGCGCTGATCGGGGCGGCATCGACGGCGGTGGCGGCGATCCTCGGCAAGGGGATGGGACGGCGCGAGGGAGAGACCGCCCGCGAGGTGACGCTCAAGAAGCCGGTGCCCACCGTCGTCACCAGGGAGGAACCGCTCATCGCAACCCAGGCCGCGCTGCAAGAGCACATCGACAACACGAAGGAGGGTTTGGACCAGGTGTGGGAGGCGATCACGGCGGAGCGTGGTGTGGCCCGTGAATCCCTGGGCAAGATCCACGCCCGCATCGACCAGCAATCCCAGGCGACCGCCAAGGTGCAGGGCACGGTCGATGAGGTGAAAGCGACGGTCGGCAGGCTGCTGGACATCGCGCTGAACCGCAAACCCGGAACCGGACGATGAATCCCGAACGCGCCATCCTTGAGGATCTGAAGCTCGTGCATCCGCGGATGCTCGCCGAAACCGTGCTGCGCTCCGACATGCAGATCCAACTCGGCGCGATGAGCCTGACGGACCTGCGCAAACACCTGGCCGCCCTGGAAGCCAAGGGGCAGGTGGTCGTCGTGACCGGAGAGGACGTGACCCGCATCAAAATCACCGCCGCCGGGATCGCCCGGCTCGCAGAATGAAAAATGGACAAGAAACCACGAAGCGACTCGAAGCTGGACGCCATGCCGGGCAACCGGGTGATGGAGCTGCGCGACAAGCTGATGGCTGGCGAGAGCTACGCGGACTGCCTGCAATGGCTCTCGCTGGAGTGCGGGGTGGAGTCCTCGCTTGCGGCCTTGTCTGCCTTCTACAAGCGGCACTGCTGGCCGCTGGTGCGGGAGCGCAGGCAGGTCTCGGTGATGAAGGCCGAGGCGCTGGGCGACGCGATGGCGAAAGACCCGGTGAACTGGGACGAGAAGATCGTCGACCGGACCAAGCAGCTTGCCTTCGAGTTCCTTTCGGCGGACCAGAACGATCCGGACGCGGTTGCGAAGCTGCTCGACGCGGTGATCAAGGCCCGCAGGCAGGCGTTCGCGGAAACGATCCAGACGCGGAAACAGGAGACGGAGGAACGCAAGGTCGCGCTGCTGGAGAAAAAAGCGTCGCAGGCGGACGCGGCGAAGGATGTGGCGGGCGACTCCGCTTTGACGCCGGAGGAGAAACAGGTGCGGTTGAAACAAATCTTCGGAATGGGCTGATGGCTGACCGGAAGAAAGACGCGATGGAGCAACTGCGCCGCCAGGTGGCGGAAGCCAACAAGGCGGCGCGGGAAAATCCGTTGTGGAAAATGGACACCGATGAGCTGGCTCCACTGGTGGAAAGCCACACCATCGGCACGACGCACAGCGGATGGGAAAACCCCTACCCGTCCGGCGATCCGCGCTCCCTCCTGCTGGAATACCAGTTCGTGCCCTACCACGACCGGAGCCGGTTCAAGATCCAGATCCAGAGCCGCCAGACCGGCAAGGATTTCACGATGGAGGGCGAGGCGGTGGAGGACTGCCAGGCGCGGACCACGGAATGGATGACGGCCGCGCCCTCCGAGCGGCAGTCGCTCGACTCGCTGGATCAGGCGAAGCTGTGGGCGGAAGCGTGGGAACTCCACATCCGCGACATCGTGGAGGAGCGCGAGGGGAATACCTCCCAACACCTGCTCAAGAGCGCCGAAGTCATTTTCGAGAACGGCAGCCGGATGCGGGCCGTGCCGGGCAAGCCGGACACGGTGCGGGGGCGCAGCACGAACATCATTCTAACAGAGTTCGATTTCTTCGAGCAGGCGGCGGCGACGTGGCGGGCCATTCTTCCTTCCATCACCAACCCGCTGCGCGGCGGCGAAAAGAAAGTGCGGATCGGCACGACTCCCAACGGCATCGGCAGCCCGGCGCACAGGATCATGACCAAGGGCGACACTCCGAAGATGAAGTGGAGCCGCCATCTGGTAACGATTTATCACGCCGTGCTGATGGGCCTGCCGGTGGACGTGGAGGAAATCCGGCAGGCGCTCAACGATCCGGACGGCTTCGATCAGGAATTTCTCTGCAAGTGGCTGGACACGGTGAACGTGCTGCTCCCCTACGAGCTGATCCAGCTGGCGGAAAGCATGGAGGCTACGGAGAGCTGGAGCTTCGCCGACGCGATGCTGGCACAACAAACCTTCCTCGGCATCGACTTCGGCCGCAGCAATGACCCGACCGTCTGCTGGACGCTGCAACGCGTGGGGGACATCCTGTGGACGCGGGAGGTGCTGGTGCTGGAAAACACCAGCACGCCGGAGCAATTCCAGATTCTCGACGACCGGATCAAGGCGGCGGACCGCGTTTGTTTCGACTACACCGGCCCCGGTGTTGGACTCGGGGATCTGATGCTGACCAAGCACAGCGAGTGGAAGCCGGAGGCCCACAAGCTCGGCAAGGTGGAACTCTGCACCTTCACGGTGGGATTCAAGCGCGAGATTTTCCCGAAGCTCCGGCAGGCGTTTGTCGCTCCGACGAAACTGCGCATCCCGATCTCCACGGTGATCCGGGAAGACCTGCACGAAATGAAGCAAGTCATTTCCAACGGCCAATACAACTACTGGGCGGCGCGGACAAAGGAAGGTCACAGCGACCGCTGCACCGCGCTCGCGCTGGCCGTGCGGGCGGCGGGGGACGGCATTTCCGAGCCGGTGGGACTGCATGCTTTCGGCCGGGGGCAAGACCTTTCCGGGAACCAGCGGGGAAGGGGGATGGCGATATGAAAACGACCATTGCGGAAAACGGCGATTTTACCGGGGGGAGGGCCTCCGGCGGACGAAGGGGCGGAAATTTCCTTCCGGGCGGCTGTGGACCCTTGCAAAGCCATGCACGGGGCGTTCCGTCCGGTGACGGGAAAGGAGGAATCGCGTGAATCGGGGGATGACGGGAGACCTCGGCCTGCGGTGGCGGCAGATGCGCTTCAATCCGCTGCGCTCGCTGACGCCCGAACGGCTGGCGGCGGCGCTCGACCAGCACGCCGCCGGATGGCTGCGCGAGGCGGCTTTGATCTTCGAGACCATCGAGCAACGGGACGCGATCTGCCGCAGCGTGATTTCCAAGCGCAAGGCGGCGGTTTCCCGCAGGCCGTGGCAGATCGTGACGAGCGATCCGGACAACCCGGTGGCCGAGGCGCACAAGAAGACGCTGGAGCATTTTTACGATCACCTGGAAGTGACCGACGCCACGGATGAAAACGTGCGGACCGGCGTCAGCGGGCTGTTGCGCCAGATGCTCGATTCCATCGTGCAGCGTTACGCGGTGCATGAGATCGTCTGGAAACCGGACGGCCACGGGCTGACGGCGCAACTGCGGCGGGTGCCTCTTTACTTCTTCGAGAACCGCTCGGGTCGGCTGCGCTTCATCGGCCCGGAAACGCGGGCGGACGGCGTGCCGCTGGAAGAGGGCGGCTGGATGGTCACGGTGGCCGAGGGGATCGGCGAGGCGCTTTCGGTTTGCTGGATGTTCCGGCGGCTGGGGATTCAGGATCTGCTGGCGTTCTCGGAAAAGTTTTCCATCCCCGGCGTGCTGGGGCGGACCTCCGCGAAGGAAGGCACGCCGGAGGCGGAGGCGATGCGCCGCTCGCTCTCCGAGTTCGTCTCATCCTGGGTGGGCCTCATCACCGGCGACGACGGATCGACGCCGGACCCGATCAAGATCCTCTCCGCGCCGGGCGGCGCGTCCCTGCCGCAGAAGGAACTGGCGGAATACATGGACCGGATGATTTCCGCGCTGGTGCGCGGCGCGGACCTTGGAACGCTCAGCCGCGCCCACAGCGAGGGGGCGAGCCTCCAGGCCAAGGAGACCGAGGCGCTGCTTGAGGACGATTGCGCGCTGGTGACGGAAGTGCTGCAAACGCAGCTCGACCGGCTGGTGATCCGCATGGTCCACGGCGACGAGCGCCCGCTGGCGAACATCGTCGTCGCCCCGCCGAGCAGCCAGAACACGTCCCGCGATCTGGAGATCGACACGGGGCTGTCGAAGCTCGGCGTCCGGCAAAATCCGGAAGACCTCGCGGAACGCTACGGGCGGACGCTGGCCGACGAGGATGGGCCGGATGATTTCGATCCGCTGATCGATGCGTTTGATGAAGACGAAGAGCCGGGCGATGATCTTGTCGCGGAGTTTTCCGAACGCGGCGACCCGCTGGCCGGGGCGTTCGCGGGCAATGCGGCGACCGATGATCCCCGCCACGTTTTGCAACGCATTCGCGCGGCCCTTGCGGATGATCTGCGGCCTCTGGGTGACGCGCTGTGGAGCGCCCATGAAACGGGGGATGTGATCGCGATGCGGGCGGCGCTGCGGAAGATTTCCGAGCGTGCGCCGGACTTTCTGGAAAGCGGCGCGCTGGAGGATTTGCTGGGGGAGGAGATGATCGCCGCGTGGAGCGGCGGGGATTTGGCGGAGAATTCCGGGACATCCGAGGGAGCGCGGAAAGGATGGGAGACACGCCGCCGGAACGGCTGGAGGCCGAAGTCCCGTGGAGGTCCACGCTCCTGGAAAAAAGACCAGCGACCCAAGGGATCGGCACTGCCCGGCAAGGTGCATCAAGTCGGCAGCATCCGTGAAGTGCTCGACAGCGCGTGGGCCGACGGGGCGAGCCGCGCGTATGCGGTGTATCAAACCATCGACACGACAACCTCGGACGCGATTGCCCGCGCCACCGGCCTGCCGATGGATCTGTCGGGGATGCGGCGGATCGTCACAGCGCACGACGCGAACCACATAATGCTCCATCAGGGTGACGACATCCCGCTCACCGAAGAGGATGTCCTGGACGTTATGAACAAATTGCAACGGCCCCTCGATCAGGTTTGGAGACATCGGGGGAAAAAACCACCCACGTTGAAATCCACCGTCATGACCTCCCGCGGCGAACTGGCCATCGTGGAGGAGCGCCAGATCAAACAAGGGGTGATGGCGCTCAAGACCATCCACTACCTCGGCCCCCGCGGAAAAAAGAAACCACCCTCCTCGCGAACCCTGCCGTAGCTGGCTCCGAACGTAAGGCGAATGCCTCCGACGGGAGAGTGGTCGCCGCCAATATCCAACAGACCAACCGAAAATCAACCGAAAAAATGAAACCGCGCCGATTCAACCTCATCCTCGCCGCCAACACCGCGCTGCTCGCCAACGCGACGGAAAGCGGCATGCCCTTCGCCATCCAGCAGGAGGATGGCTTCTTCATTCCCTACGGGGAATACCCCCACAGGGAAGGCTTGCAGAAACTCGACCGCGCCGCCGCCGATGAGATGGTGGCCGCGCACAACAGCGCGCTCGGCAGGCTCAAGCGGCTGATGGGCGTCACCTACCCCGTTTACATCGGCCACCCCGATCTGCCGGGCAGCAAGGACGCGGACAAGCGCGCCTACGGATGGATCGAAACGATGGTGGCGGAGAACGAAGGGATGCGCTTCCGGGTGAAGTGGAGCCCGGCGGGCCGGGAGCTGATCGAGAACGGCCATTTCAAATTCTACAGCCCGATGTGGTGGCTCCGCAAAGCCGGGAACGCCCTGCGCCCCGTGGCGCTCAAAAGCATGGGGCTGACCAATGATCCGAACATCCCCGTCCCCGCGCTGGCCAACGACGCGGAGTCCGCCGCCGCCACAGAGGCCGCGACGGATGGACAGGCGGCGGAGCAACCCACGCCCGCCGCCCCGCAGGAAATCGCCGCCGAGATCCGCGAGCTGCTGGGGCTGGATAATGCGGCCGATCTCGCGAAAGTTCTCGAAGCCATCCGCGTCCTGAAAACCCCGCCCGCCAATCCGGAAAAGGAAAAGCTCAAGACGGATCTGCACGCGGAGAATGAAGCGCGCAAGACGGCGGAAAACGAACTGGCCGCCGCGAGGGACAAAATCACCACGACGGAAAAGCTCCTGCGCGTGGCCGTCGGCAACGCCGTGCAAGGCGCGGTGGAATCCGGACAGGTGCTCCCCGCGGACGCCGAAACGAAAACCGCCGAACTGATGGCCGCCAACGATCTCGCCGCCGCGCTGCGCTCGCTGGGGGATCTCCCTCCGGCGATGAAAACGAAAAGCGTCACCGGCAGCCTCGGCCCGGCCAAGGTGCGGGTCGTCACGGCGGCGAACGACCAGGCGGCCACGCGGCGCGAGGAGCGCCGCGTGGCCGTGGCCAACGAATACGAGCGGACCAACCGGGCCATGCCCGAATGCGAGCGCAAGCGCATCGCCCACGAGCGGGCCGCCCGCCGCAACCCCGAACTTTTTTCCAACCGTTCTCCCGGCGCGGCGGCGTGACGAACCGGGCAAAACCAACCACGCGACAAACCACAGACCACACACACCATGAAACAACCGATCCTGATGACACTGATCGCCCTCGCCGCCGCGTGCCTGCACCGGCTGTGCGGAAACACCCTGGCGGCGAACACCTATGACGCCGCCGTCGAAACCCACGAGGCCACCGTGCGCCGCGCCAACGATGCCGCCGTAACCGACCGCCACCTTCTTTGGAAAAAAGGGGCGGCGGACGGCTCCATCGCGCTCAACGGAGCCACGGACCCGCCGCTCGGCACGGTGGACAATACCGAGCCGGAAACCGGCAAGGGACAGACCGTGCATCTTCTCGGGCGCGGCCCGACCAAGAAGATGGTCGCCTCAAAAGCCATCGCCGCCGGGGTGCGCGTCTTCACCGCCGCCTCAGGCAAGGCGACGGACACCCATGGAGCCAATGCCTTCCAGCTTGGCATCTCGCTCACCGCCGCCGCGGCGGACGGCGACATCATCGAAGTCAACGACTGCGCGCCGGTCAAAACCAACGCCTGAGCAAACACCACGCCAATCAACATAACACCAAGAAACCATGAAAGGATTCCTCTCTCTCGCCGCGAACGTCGGCGACCTCAACAACCAGGAACTCGCGTTCCCGAAGTTCAACTTCGACGCCCGCCACGGCACCATCATGGCGGCCAACGACGCGAACTTCGACTCCACCCACCTCAGCGAGCCGCTCACCGAATACATCGTGGACACCCCCGATGAAGAGGGGCTGGACACGCTCATCGAAGCGCTCTTCCCCGGCGTTCCGGTGGGCCGCTCCTTCACCTACCGCGTGCATGACACGAGGGAATCGTTCCAGGCGGCGCTCAACGACGAGGACATCCGCGAGCCGGGCGGCGACTTCGCCCAGATCCGCCGGACCGGAACGCAGGCCGACGGCCGCACGGACAACAAGGGCCTGATCATGGTCCTGGACAACGACCTCGGAGGCGAGGAACCGGCCATCCAGCAACGCGCCGTGACCAACCTCCGCAACCGCCTGCTGCGCTCCGACCTGCTGCGCGGCGAGGCCCTGCTCGAAGCCAACGACACGCAGACCGCGAAGAACTGGGGACCGGCCGCCGACGCGGTTGATCCGGACGGCGATCTCGCCGTGGAGATCGACACGGGCGGCGATGCCCGCGGGATCGACTCCAACATGGTGCTCTACGGCGGCGGCGCGTGGCTCAAGCGCTTCCGGGCGATGGGGCCGACGGCCACGCGCGCCTCCCTGCCGGAGCGGACCTTCACGCCCGAGCAGGTCGGTCTGCTGGTGGGCGCGGACAAGGTGCTCGTCAGCAAGTTCCGCTACCAGTCATCCGCGAGCGCCAAGACCAAGATCGTGGCCGACAAGGTGTATTCCTACTACGCCAGGCCGGGGGCGATGCCGGATGATCCGAGCAACATCAAACGCTTCTTCTCCCCGGTGCCGGGCGGCGGCAAGTTCCGCGTTTACATCGAGAGCCGCCTCAAGCGGACGCTCGTGTGCGTGGAGCACTACAGCCGCCTGGCGCTGACCAGCCCGCTGGGCATCCGCAAGCTCAACATCACCTTCACCTGATCCGGCGCAAGACAAGATCGGACGGATCAGAACGATCCGTCCGATCCGTCCGATCCGGAAAAACCCTCAACTCTAACAGCCATGTGGCGGGAAATCACCGAAGATGACACGCGGAGCGCCTTGAGCGCGCCGGAGCTGTCCGCCTACCGGGCGGCGGCCACCGCATCGGGGCAGGACGTGCTCGCGCAGATCACCGCGCAGGTGGTGCAGGAGTGCCGCGCGCACATCGCGGACTGCCCGCACAACAAGCTCGCGCCGGGAAACACCCTGCCGGAACGCGCGCACTATCATGCGCTGGCCCTGATCCGCTTCCGGATGCTGACGCGAGTGCCGGGACAGGAGATCGACGAGGCGCGCAAGATCGAGCAGCGGGACGCGGTCGCGTTCTTTCGCCGCGCCGCCGAATGCAAGGTGGACATCGAGCAACCGGAAGGGGCCGTGGAAAACACGGGTGGCGCGCCGATGATCGGCACAATCCAAACGAGGCCGACCATCGCCAGCCGTGAACAACTTTCGGGACTTTGAATTTTGAAACAAGAAACCCACAACTGCACGACGCTTGGAAGCGAGGATCTGACCACGTTCCTTGAGAATCTGGCAGAGGTGATCCGCCGTCCCGTGCCGGAAGTCCGCGGCGTGAAGCCGGTGGTGGCGT
Organism: uncultured Luteolibacter sp.; assembly: GCA_964554865.1. Taxonomy (GTDB): domain Bacteria; phylum Verrucomicrobiota; class Verrucomicrobiia; order Verrucomicrobiales; family Akkermansiaceae; genus Luteolibacter. The sequence continues at coordinate 13,032 of CAZKQK010000097.1, forward strand.
GGCAGGGTGGCAAGCGCTGGCTGGTGAAGGAACTGCTTCCGATGATTCCGGAGCACCGGACCTACGTGGAACTCTTCTGCGGCGGCGGCGCGCTGCTTTGCGGGAAACAGCCGAGCGAGAGCGAGGTGATCAACGACCTCAACAGCGAGCTGGTGAATCTTTACCGGATCGTGAAATACCATCTCCCCGCGCTCCTCGACGAACTTGATTGGTGCCTTAACTCGCGGCAGGAATTCGGGGATTTCAAGGAACAGCGCGGTTTGACGGACATCCAGCGCGCGGCGCGGTGGTTCCTCCGGATGAAGAATGGTTTCGGCGGGAGCGGCGAACACTTCGGCCGCGCGCGCAACGGAGGCGGCGCGGCGCATTCGTCAAAGGCCGGAAGGCTGATGCTTCTGCGGGCGATGAACCTGCGGCTGGACCGTGTGGTGATCGAAAACCTGGACTGGAGGAAATGCATCGAGCTTTACGATTCGAAGACAGCCGTGTTTTTCTGCGACCCTCCCTACACGACTGGTGCGGCGCACTACGGCGCGTGGACCATCGACGAACTCGCGGGGTTCCGCGAGACCGGCCTCGATCAGATGAAAGGCACCTGGATTCTGACAATCGACGACACCCCCGCCAACCGCGGCCTGTTCCGCGATTGCGACATCCGCTCCTTCTCCCGCAACAACGGCATCACTCACAAGGCGGGCACCTATCACGAGCTGATCATCCGGCCGAGGGACGGGCGGCATGACTTGAAACGCCAAGGCGCGAAGACGCGAAGCAGGAAGATCTGATGGACGACGATTTCCATAGCGGGGAAACCCTGGAGGCCGCGAAAGTCTCGGCGATCCGCGATGCGCTGCCGACATCGCTGGGCACGGCGGAGATCCGCGCGATGATCGCGGCGGACGTGCGCGCGCGCAGCGTGGTTTCCGCGCGGACCACCAGTGCGGTGCATCTCGCGGCGATCAAGTTTGCCATCGACGAGCTGGCGGCCGGAAACACGAACCATGCGGACGCCCGGTGGTATATCAAGGAGATGCTCAAGAATCTGGGCTACACGCCGGAGGGCGGGTTTCCCGAGGACGGGCCGGGCACGGTTCCGCCCGCCATGCGGGGAAGCCTGCAAGACCTTTCCAGCGACCGGAGGATCAACCTGATCATCGAGACGCAACTGGCGCTGGTGCGAGGCCGCGCGCAACAACTCCGCGGGATGCGGGAGGAAGTGCTGGCGCAGTTCCCGGCATGGGAGCTGGTGCGGATTCACCCGAGGGAAGTGCCGCGCGACTGGCCCGGCCGCTGGGTCATCGCGGGCGGCACGCTTTACGACGGCCGCATGATCGCGTTCAAAGCTGATCCGGTGTGGGGTGAGTTGGGAAGCGCCGGGAATTTCGATGACGCGCTGGATGTGGACTTCCCTCCCTTCGCCTTCCAGTCCGGGATGGGCTGGCGGCCGGTGGACGCGGCGGAGTGCCGGGCGCTGGGTGTGACCGGCCCGGACGGGGAAGGCATCGGGCAATGGCTGGCGGAGGACCGGCCCGTCCTGCTCGGCACACAGGCCGCGCTTCCGCCGCCGGTGATCTCCGTGAAAGGGATTCCCGATCCGCTGAAAAAGGCTCTCGAAACGCCGGGGGACATCGTCACCGCGGATGACAAGGCCACTCCCGTCATGCCGGGGGAAACGCCGGAGGAGGCGAGGGTGCGCGTCCTGCGGGAGATCGAACAACGCCGGGCGGAGCGCGAGGAACGCCGGAGAAAACGCGAGGAGGAACGCAAGCGGGACCAGGAGGAATGGAAACGCCGCGCCATGGCCACTTACTGAAAAACGATCATGAGCCTGAAAGTGGAACTCAAAATCAAGGGCCTCGCCCCGGAAGCGCTGGATCAATTCGAGGAGGCGGTCCGCGACCGCCGCGGGCTCAACGCGCGGATCGCGGTGGACGCGGAGACCTTCGTGAAAGACGCGGGCAGGGAGATCGCCAAAGGGCTGCACCGCACCGCGGACACACTGGGCGCGGTGCCGACGGGACATCTGGCGGCGGCTTACGCGGGGATCGGGAGTGTTTATGATGCGGAGTCCGCGCGGCTGCTGATCCCTTCCGCCACGCGCCTGCGCGCCGCTTTCGGTCCCTATGTATTAACTCCCAAAAACGGGAAAAGGTTCCTGACCATCCCCGCCATCGCGGAAGCCTACGGCCGCCGGGCGGGGGAGTTCGAGGATCTGTTCCCGATCCGCACCGGTCCGTTGAAAACCCCGGTCCTTGTCCGCCGCGTGAGCGGAGGGAAAAGTTACGAGAACCGCGCCGCGCCGGGCCGCCGCAGGAAAGACGGCCGGCGAGGCCAGCGGCTGGAGGTTGTCTATCTCCTGACGCCCAAGGCGGAAATTCCGGAAAACCGCGAGCTGTTCCCCTTCGAGGGCCTCGAACGGGAAGCCCTCCGGAGCGCGGAAGCCTACATCGACGAGGCGGCGGAGCGCCTGGACGCCTTTTTGGAACAAACCCTTACCTAAGCCAAGGAACCTCGAAGGCTCTTTCTCTCAACCCTCAACCATCAACTCCCAACCCACCATGGAAGACGACATCCTCTCCCGCATCCAGATGGACACGGCGGCCGCGCTGCGGGCCACGCCGGGACTCGCACTGGCCAAGCACCATCTCGACAACGAGGGAGACCTGGAGGCGACGATCGAGAGATCGCTGGCAACGCTTGATGACGAGAGCGGGCGAATGGGCCTCGCCCTGCTGGTGATCGCGCCCTCGCTGGAGGATGTGGATCAAAACCTTCCCGGCCCCCAGATGGTGGCGCTCCAGACGGTGCAGGTGATCGAGCACGCGCTCCTCAACCGCGATCCGCTGCAAGGCACGGGCATCCGCGCGAGCCTCGCAGCGCTCCGCGTGCTGCGCGCGCTGCACCTGCACGCGGCGGGTTCCCGCGCGTGGTATGCGGAAAAACCCCCCATCTTGCCGCTGACCGTGAAGCCGGGGTTCCTCTCCTACGTCGTGCGGCTGCGGATACCGCTTTCCCTGCCCGCTCCGAGCAAGCCCGCGGCCGTGCATCCTGAAGTGGATGGCGATGGCCGGATCACCCTTTCCTGCGCCACGCCCGGCGCGGCCATCTGGTGGACGGCGGATGGCTCCCACCCCTCCCCCTTTTCACCGGGAGCGGTCCGCTACGATGGCCCCATCGGGCCGTTTGAATCCACCAGGCCGCTGCGTTGCGCGGCGCATGCGCCGGACATGCAAGCTCCGGGCGATGTTCTCGAATTCAACTACATCGTCGAAGACTGAAGATCCGACTGATCGGACCGATCTCCCCCACCACTCACCAATAACCCCTCACTCCAATGCCAAGCATCAACCGCACCACCATCATCTCCGGCCCCGCCCTGGTCCAGTTCACAGGGCAGTCCTTCTGGTCCAAGGGGGACGTCGTCATCAAGCCCGTCCACGCCCGCTGGAACGTCGAGACCGCGCACTTCGGCAAGCTCGGCGAGCGCTTCTCGGATCGGCGCTACGAAGTGACCTTCGAGCCCTCCGGCCGCTTCACCGCCGCGCTCGGGGCGGTGCTCTGGCCGTATGCCGACACGCCCGCAGGGGCGTCCGTTTTCGGCCCTGCGGACAACGCGCTCGTGGTCCACAGCCGGGACGGCCGGAAGGTGACGCTGCACAACGCGGCCGTCACCGAGATGCCCGCCATCCGCTTCGCCGTGGACAAGACGTCCGTCGGCAACGTCAAGTTCACGGGCCTGCTCAAAAACAACACCGATCCCTCCGCCGCCGGAGCTTATCTAACGGAAGCGGCGCAGGCGTATCCCGGAGACGCGGGATTCAGCGTGGCGGACATCTTCAGCGCCGCCACGACGGCCTGGTGGGGGGCAAGCGCCCCGTGGCACAACTTCCTCTCCGAATCCGGCTGGGAAGTCACCTTCCAGACGCGGCTGGCCGAACAGAAGGTGGACGGCCTCGGCACCGTGGACATGACCCTCCAAAACATCGACGTTTCGCTGAAGGGCATCCCGGTGGGGCCGTCCGTGGCGGACATCCTCGCGGCGCTCAAGAGCGACACCGCGCTTGGCTCATCGCTCGCGGGGGATAACAACTTTCTCATCACACCCGCCATCGAGGGAGCGCCCTACATCCTGCTCACCAAGGCCGCGCTGGTGGATGCGGACATCGGCTACGGTGCCACCCGCAAGCGCATCGGAACCTGCGAGTGGATTCCCACCCGGACGATCACCGAGGGAGTGGCCGCACCCCTCTTCGAGATCGGGGCGTCTGACGGATGAGGCGGATCTCTTCCACCATTCACCAATAACTCTTAACTCCACCACCCGTGCGCATCGCCCTTGTCCATAACGGAGTCGCCCACTGGCTCGCGGGAAACCCCGCGCTGGACGAGCGCGAGCACACCGGCGCGGGCAATCTGCGCATCGCCCCGGCCATCATCACGCAGGTGGACACCTTCATCCGCGCCGCGCGGGCGAGGCCGCGGGACCGCAGGAACCTGCAAACCGAAATCAGCTTTTCCACCCACCGGCTGTTCGCGACGGCGGATGCCGCCGAGCAGTGGGCCATGAACTACGAGGCCGCCTATCCGCGCACCGGCCACCTGATTTTACAGAGCGTCATTCCCGGCGGCGGGGTGACTCAGAAATACCTCGCTGACGCGGTGGTCGAGCCGCCCGCCCGCGTGGTCATCGGCGTGTCGGTCGATCTCAACTACCGCGTCATCGGCTCCGCCATCGTCAGCACGCCGCCGGGCTGAAGATTCCAGAGACCAGAATCCAGACTCTTCCAATCTCCAATACTCAATACTCAATAATCAATTCCATGACTCTTTTATCCAGCCGCATCGTCCGCTTCGTCTCGCGCGTGCGCGGTCCCTTCCTCACCGCGCCGCCGCTCGATGTGGCGACATCCCGCACCGTCGAGACCGTGCGCGGGAACGCCACCGCATTTCAAACGACGGTGTTCGACGCGGCGGGCGCGATCCACGATCTCTCGGGCGTCCAGAGCCTCAACCTCAAGGTCCGCGCGAGCCAGCAGTTTGGCAGCGCCATCCTCGCGGACAAGACGCTCGCGGCGGAAGAACTGGATCTCACCGTCACCCAGGAGACCTGGGCGGACGGCACGAAACAGCACGCGGAGTTCTCGTTTTCGAACGCGGAGATGAACCTCGATCCCGGAGACAACCGCGCCACCTGGTGGCTGGTCATCACCGCCATGATGACCGGCGGCGAGGAAGTGACGCTTTGCGCCGGGCCGGTGATCTGGCACGAGGACAACAACGCGCCGGGCGATCCGCCTCCGGAAAACCCCGGCACGGCCATCACGCTGGAACAGGCGGACGCGAGGTATTCCCCGACCTCCGCCAGGGTTGTCGCCAACCAGGCCGCCCGCCTCGCCCTATCCCTTGAGGATGCCGTCGGTTCCGCGGTGGTGGACAACAACGACGGCACGGTGTGGATGATGGACCCTGGCAACGACGATCCCTCCGACGCCGGAGGCTGGATACAGATCGGCGTGCAGACTTTCCGGGAGGTCCGGGTGAGCGGGCTTGTCGTGAAATATGACGATTCCACACCCGCTGTTCTCGAGTCCGACGGGGATATGGTTTATATAAAAACCTCGGACGGCCACATGCTTTTCTCAAGCGAAGAGCAATCTCTGTTTTCATCCGACGGAGCGGCGAGCAAGCCAAGCGTGAACTGGGGAGGTCGACTCCTGTGTGACATCAACGGAAACGCTGTGCTGATATGGGGCGAAAGCGCGGACACCCTGTCGGACCCGGATGGGGACGTTTTCATGATGCCGAAGGAGCGGAGGCTTTTCACCAAGGATGGTTACCTGTCAATCGACTGGGATGAATGCAAACTGCTGGCCGTGGACGGCGCGGTCGCCTCATGGCAGGTGGACGAGTTCAAGGTGCTTGCGGACCTCACTGTCACATACTCGGCATCCGTGGGGGGCAATCTCTACATACCTAACGCCAATGTCGCCACGCCAAGCACGGTCATCACCCGCGCCACGGGAGACGCGCGGTATGGCGCGGAAACAGTGGCGTGGAAGTCGGCCGACCTTGCCCGGAGCAACACCGACACCCTGGCGGCCGATCCCGATCTGACGCTTGCGGTGGCGGCCAACTCGGTCTATCTGGTCGAGGCATACCTGCCTTACACGTCGTCTCCGGCCGGAACGACCAGCGGGCTTAAAGTGGGGTTGGCCTTCCCGGCCGGCGGGGAAATCCGCTGCAACGTCACCTCCAGCGTCAACTCGGCCATGGGCGTGGCCGGACGGCTGCACAATTCCGGAGCGGAAGTCGGCCAGAACAATGGCAGCGCGCAAAACACCCACATGGAAATCCGGGGCATGGTTCAGACCGCCGGAACCGCCGGGAATGTCGCGGTCACCTGGGCTCAGAACAACCTGAGCGCGGACAGCACCACCGTCCGGAAATTCGCCTACCTCAAACTCCGGAAACTCTGACTCTGACCACCATGGCAGAAAAACGCATCACCATCGAGATCGCGGCCACCGGCGCTCCCCAGGCCGCCAATGAGATCGAGCGCGTGAAGGAGGCGGTCGTGGAAATGGGGGAGTCCGTCCAGGAGTCCTCGGACGCCGAGATCGCCGCGATGAGGGAAAAGGAAGCCGCAACCCGCGAATATGCCAGGGAACTTGAAAAGCAGCGGCGCGAGGAGGAAGTCGCGGAAAACGTCAGGGAGATCAAACGAGCCACCATGGCCAAGGCGACGGCCGAGCTTGGAGGATATGTCTCGGATGTCGGAAAAAAATTCAAGGACTCCGCGAATGACATAAGGGAATACGATGCCGAACTCGCCCGGATGCTTGAAACCACCGGGAAGGCGGCGGAGGAAGTGGGGAACCTTGTCACCGCTGGTGCCACGGGAATGGCGAGCGGAGGTCCGCTCGGAATGTTCCTTGCCGTGAGCATGGAAGGGCTCAAGCATTTCAAGGAAGCCACTCTCGGCGCAATCGACAGCCTGGAAGGATGGGAGCAATCCAGCGAACAGGCCGCTGAGATGCAGCGCAAGTTGGCCGAGGCCACGCGGGTGGGAGCCGAGAACTATTGGGCCGCCGTCCACGCAGGGGCGGAACTCGACGAGATGACCAAACGGGTCACGGAATCCATCAGGGAACAGACTGACGCAGCGGAAAGAAACAACCGGGTGCTCGCGGTGAAGGACCGGGCGAACGCCGCTGGCAGGGACAGGGAGGACGCGGCTGCCATCGCCGCCGGAGCCGATCCGGAAAAGGTCAGGGCCGAGCGGGCGAGGCACGACGCGGAAGTGGAAAAAGCCCGGATCGGCAGGGAGGAAGAGGCGAAGCGCTCCGCCGTCCAGCCCGCCTTCGAGGCGTGGAAGGATGCCGAATTCATGGCGGGAAAGGTGAGCGGTGACGAGAAGGCGACACCGGAAGACATCGAGAAGGCGAACAGGAACGTCGAAACGCTAAAGGAACAGTTCGAGCGGCTGCGGGATCAATACGAGGAGATGCGGGACATCAACCGTTACCGCCGCATCGAAATCGATCAGCGGGCCGAGGGCAGGGTGGACTCGGAGGTCCGCAATTTTCAGAAGCGGAAAAAGGACGAGGATCAAAAGGAGAAAGAAGCCGCCGAAAGGAAAGCCGAGCAGGAAGCCCGCCAGCGCCGGGAGCAGGAGATCGGCTCCATGGAAGAGGGCATCGACGCCAAGGCCGCCGCCGCCGGGAAACGCATGCGCGGCTCGCGCGCGGGCGGCGGGCTCGTCTCGCAGATCGGCTCCATGCTTGAGGACGGGACCGACGAGCGGGAAATCGAAAGCATCAAGCGCATGGTCGCCTCCAAAA
>CAZKQK010000098.1:0-20584 GCA_964554865.1 uncultured Luteolibacter sp.
AGAGCCGTCCCTGCCTCAGTCTTGCGAAATTCGGCTTATCTACGCGCCATTCCAGCAAGATCTTTTGAAAAGCATACTCTTGAAAAACAAGATTCTCCACCAATTTCCAGGGAGTAATCCAAAACACCAGCTCACCTCACGGATGCACCTTTCACCTTATCCAAGGGGCCGTAGTTTTCCGGATTGGAAAAGATTTTCTGGAATTCGCTGATGACGCGGACCCAACGTCGCCCGCGCGCTCCGACCACCCGTTCGGCAGCGGCGGCTGGAACGTCACCAACCCCGGAGTCTGTCAGGCGGGAGTTATGGCATATTCTTCCGGCGCCACCCCCAACGACCGGGACGGCGACGGCTGCCCCGATTCGATCAACGGCGAGTCGGCCTCTTTCGGCCGTGGGTTTCCGGAATCCAGGCCTGGGGCGCGGAGCATGGGCAGTCTCCCCATGAAAACGAAGCGCCTCTCCACAGTCTGCTGACTGTTGCGTGGGACGGCGGCCCGTCTCATGCCGACCCTGTGCAAGACCTGCGACAGCCGGAATCGCCGCGCTCGCGCCTCCGCAGAATCCACCCAAGACTGCCCCCTACAGGCGGTTGAACGGGGTATCTGGTTTTTCTCACAGTCGTGATTTCCGCCAGATTGAGAATGATTCCCATTTCCGCGCAGGTTCTCTTGCGGTGTCCCGGCTCCGGCTCCACGCCCCTTCGGGCGCATACGTCCGGAAATTCCATTCCCTGAAAGTGGCCGGCACAAAGATCGGCGATGGGGAGCGGCAGCAGACGGCGGAACCATTCACCATCACGGTTCCCGCCAACCGGACCGTTTCAACGCCCGTCGACCTGGAAACCGTCGTATTTTCGGGCGGGAACGAGGTGGCTCACTTACACACGCCAGCTTTTCCTTCGGGTGGAGGTGGTTGCTGCATTTGGCTTTGAATGGCAGCCAATCATGCGCCGGGCATTCGTTGTTGCCCGCATGCGGAAGTTGGTCACGGATGAACAGCAGGGACAGCTGTCAAGAGGTGGAAGAGACGGTCGTCCGCCGAGGAATCGCATTCATGCATGCTTCCACCGCGTACGCGAAGCGGCCCGACCGATCATCCCCGGGAAAAACCCAAAAACCCAAAGGGAACCTCAGTCGGGCCGCCTATGTCTTGCGACGGCGGGAAGGGAACACGGTTTGTCGAGCCCGTCAACCCGGAAAGTGAAAAAATTTTCCGAACGGGTAAAAAAAGAACCCATGGCCGGGGGAACCGGCCATGGGTTGGGAATGATCGGGCGACCGGTCAGTTTCCGGTGTCGGCCGGGTCGTGGCCGATGCGGTAGAACATCCGGGTTTCGGCGGCGCTGTTGTCCTCGAACTCGATGTATCCGGGTTCGGTGATGTTTTGCGCGCTGTGGAAGGTCCAGACCTTCAGGTCGGGCGAGCGTTCCAGCGAGTATCGTCCCGCTTCGGCGGCCATCATGCCGATCCGGAACGCGCCGGGGGTGCCGGTGATGACCGGAGTGCCGGGAAGTGGTGAAGGCGTGGTGGAGCCGGGCTCCCCGATGAGCAGCGAGGGATCGAAGGCGGCGGAGGCCATCGGCAGGGCGGCTGGCTCCGGAGCGGCGGAGGGTTGCGAGTTCACGCGGACGTTGTCAACAAACAGGTCCAGTCCGCCGCCGTCGGTTGAGGTGTCGGTGAAGACCAGGGTGGAGGATGCGCTTTGGGCGACGAATGTGAACTCCACAGCCTGCCAGATCATCACGAAGTCGGCACGGCCGGTGATGGAGGTGGTTTGGTTGAGCAGGGTGGTTGGGCCGTTCATGATCTTCACGTTGAGGCGCTGCACCTTGGCAAAGTAGCCGAGCACGCCGACATCGTAGGCGATTTTGTAGGTGGTGCCGGCGACGGTCGGGAAGGTCTGGCTGATCGAGCCGCCGACGGGTTCCTGCCCGACGTTGAACGAGAGGATGTTGTTGCCGTGCGTGGCGTAGAACGGTCCGGGTTTCTCGATGCGGGTGCTGAAGGTGGGAGTCCAGCCGAAGTAGTCCGGGCTCTGTTCGAAGGAGCCGTTGACGATGACGTTGGGACCGACGCCGGGATCGGAGATTTTCACCAGGCGGACGTGGTCGAGCAGCATGTCCAGACCGGCTCCGGTGTTCGACACATCGCGGAAGGTGAGGGTGGTGCTGGTGCTGTTGGCGGTGAAGCTCAGGCTGCGGGTGGCCCAGTTGATCCCGCCATTGCTGACGCCCTTGAGGGTGAAATTCTGGCTGGCGAGCACTCCGCCCGAGGCATTGGCGAGCTGGACCTGGATGATCTGGTTCTGGGTATTGTAGGAAAGCACGCCCTGATCGAAGGTCACGCTGTAGGTGGCTCCGCTGAGGGTGGCGAAGGTCTGGGACAGGGTGCCGTCGTTCGGGGTGTTGCTCGCATTGAACTTCGCGAGCGTGGTGCCGTTGGTGCCGGTGAGCGTGCTATCGGTGGCGACGGCTCCGGGAGAGCCTCCGGCCGTCCAGCCAGTCAGGCCGGACTCGAAGGAGGGGTTGTTAAGTGTGCCGCCCGGAGCGGTTGGCACGGTGTAGATGGCAGTGAGCGTGTAGTTCGCATCCATCGTCACGGAAACCGTGCGGTTGGTCGAGAGATCGGTGCCGCCGCGCTGCCACTTGCTGAAGGTGCCGGTGCCGGAGGTGGCCGGGGCGGTGAGTGTGACGGGGACTCCCTCGTTGTAAGTCCGGGTGAACTGCGTGGCGCCGTTGCCCTGGCTCGCGTTGTCGGACGGGGTGACCGTGACAGGCACCGCGGAGACTCCGCTGGAGCTGACCGTGAGCGTGCGGGTGACAATGGCGCCGCCGGGGCCGGGTGGCGTGATGCGGACGTTGTCGAGCAGCAGGTCGAGGCCCGCGCCGGTGGTGGAGGCGTCACTGAAGGTGATCTTCGAGGTGGCGCTGTTGGCGGTGAAGGTGAAGCTGCGGGCGGCCCAGACGGTGTTGCCGTTGCCGATGCCCTTCAGGGAGTAGGTCTGGTTGAACAGGGCGGTGCCGCCGGCGTTGTCAACCCGTGCCCGGATCACCTGGCTGCTGGTGTTGTAGGCCAGCACGCCCTGATCGAATGCAACCGTATAAACGGTGCCTGGCGTGGTGGTGAAGGTTTGCATGATCGCACCGTTGAGGGCGGAGCTGTTGCTGTTGAATTCAATGACGTAGAGACCTGCGGTGGCGGGCAGGCCATCCTTGACCTTGACCGTCTGCTGGCTGCCGGTCCAGGTCCAGCCGCGGAACTCGTCCTCGAAGCTGCCGTTGGTGAAGGGTCCGAGGACGGGAGTCTCGGTGTAAACGGCGGTCATGGTGTAGCTGGAGTCGGCCGTGACGGTGATGGAGGGATCGGTGGCATACCACAGTCCGTTGCGCAGCCATTTCACGAAGTTCTGGTGCGGGGCGACGAGCGAGACCACGGTGCCGGTCGGATAGGTGCGGGTGAAGTTGGTGCTGCCGTTGGCGGCACCGGTGTTATCCGCCGGGGTGACGGTGATGGCGCTTCCGGCCGCGGGGGTCGAGTTGATGGTGAGCGTGCGGGTGTTGCCGGTTTCCCCGCCGCCGCCGCCTCCGGTGCTGGAGTAAACGGCGGTGATGTATTCGTTGCCGTTGACGGTGACGGTGGTGGAGGCGTTGGTGCTGAACTGTGTGCCGTTGCGTTCCCAGCTCATGAACGAGGCGGTGCCGGACATCGCGGGAGCCGAGATGCTCAGGACGGCGCCCACGTTGTAGGAGCGGGTGAAGGTGGTGGAGCCACCGGTGGCGCCTCCGAGATCGGCCGGGCTGACGGTGACGGCGACCGGAGTGGACGAGGTGGTGTTGAAGATCAGCGAGCGGTTGGTGCCGGTGATGATGCGGACGTTGTCCAACAGCAGGTCGATGCTCTGGGTGGAGGTGGACAGGTCGCTGAAGGTGATCTGGGTGGAGGCGGAGTCGGCGACGAATGAGAAGCTCTTGGGCAGCCAGCGGGCGTTGTTCACGCCGATGCCGGAGATGGTCTCGGTGGTGTTGACCAGGGTGGTGTTGCCGGCCACGAGAAGCTGGAGGCGCTGCTGCGAGCCGCTGGCACCGACGATGCCCATGTCAAACTCGACCGCGTAGGTCTGGCCGGGGATGGTGACGACGGACTGGGAGATCACCGCGTTGGGTGCGGACTGTGCGCCGTTGAAGACCATCAGCTTGGAGCCGTTGGTGGCGGCGTAGGGGGCGGAGGAACTGGTGACCAGGCGGTTGCCGCTCATGGTCCAGCCGGTTTCGTTGTCCTCGAAGCTGCCGTTGACGAGGGTTCCGGGGGTGACGGACTGCACGTTGATGGAAACGGTGGCGGTGTTCGAATTGTCCGTGCCGTCGTTCGCCCTGTAGGTGAACGAGTCGCCACCGGTGAAGCCGGAGTTCGGCGTGTAGGTGAAGGAGCCGTTCGGGTTGAGCGCGAGCGTGCCGTTGGCCGGATTGGTGACCACGGCGGCGGTCAGCGGATTGGACTCGGCGTCGGTGTCATTGGACAGCACGCCGGGGGCGGCTACTGTCAGCGGGGCGTCGGCGACGGCGGTGTAGGAGTCCGCCACGGCGACCGGAGCGGTGTTGGGCGCGTAAACCGCGGTGAAGGTATGGTCGCCATCGGCCGGGGTGATCACGGTGAGGTTGCTGCCGAGGTTGGCGCCGTTTTTGGTCCACCTGGAGAAGGGAAGTCCTTCGTGGGTGGCCGGAGCGGTGAGTGTCACGCTCGCGCCATTGTCGTAGGTGCGGGTGAACTGGGTGGTGCCGTTGCCGTTTCCGCCGAGATCGTCCGGGCTGACGGTGACGCTCGCGCCGCCGGCGGGCGAGGAGGCGATGGTGATGGTGCGTTGCGCGGCCTGGCCGGAGACGCGGACGTTGTCGAGCAGCAGGTCGATGCTGTTGGTGGTGGTGGAGGTGTCGCGGAACGAGAGCGTGGTGGTGTTGCTGTTGGCCACGAATGAGAGCGACTGGGGTAGCCAGCGCATGGTGCCGGAGACTCCCTGGATGGTGATGGTCTGCTGATGGAGCGTGCCGCTGCCGGTGACGGTCACCTGCATGCGCTGTGAGTTGGCGTTGTATGCCAGCACGCCGAGGTCGAACTCCACCTGATAGGTCTGGCCGACGAGGGTCGGGAAGGACTGGCTAAGGACGCCGTTGGGAGTGAGTTGACCGGTGTTGAAGCCGGCGATCCTGGCGCCGTCCGTGGCGGTGTAGGGGCTGCCGAACTTGATTTCCTGGTTTCCGGTGGTGGTCCAGCCGGTGTAGTCGTCCTCGAAGCTGCCGTTGACAAGCAACTGCGGCGGGCTGGAGTATACGACCGCCATGATGACATCCTCGTCCATCGTCACCGTGGTGGCGGCGGTGCTGGCGTGGTCAGCGCCATTGCGGGTCCACTTCAGGAAGTTGCCGCCGCCGTGGTTGGCGGGTGCGGTGAGGGTGACCTCGGTGTTGTTGCCGTAGAAGCGGTGGAAGCGGGTGGTGCCGTCGCCGTTGCCGGCGTGATCGTTGGGACTGACATTGACGGCGAGGCCGGTGCCGGGCGAGGACACGATGAGCGTGCGGGTGCCGGCGGCGTTCACGCGGACGTTGTCGAGCAGCAGGTCCACGTTGGTGCCGGTGGTCGAGAGGTCGGCGAAGTTCAGGGTGGTGGTCGCGCTGTTGGCGGTGAAGGGGATGCTCTTGGCGGCCCAGACGGCGGCGGTGGTGCCTGCGGCGGTGACGGTCTCGATTTGCGAGACCAGTGTGCTGGAGCCGACGACCGTGAGGCCGAGGCGCTGCTGGGCGCCGTTTGTGCCGAGGGCTCCGACGTCGAACTCAAGCACGTAGTTTTGTCCCGGGGTGGTGGCGAAGGTCTGTGACATGGTGGCGTTGGCTGCCACCTGACCCGCGTTGAGAACCATGAGTTTCACGGCATCCGTGGACAGGTAGGGAGCGGCGGAATCAACGGCCAGGCGATTGCCCGTGATGGTCCAGCCGGTTTCACCGAGCTCGAAGCTGCCGTTGACAAGCGCGCCGGTGGCGGAGGCCTGGACGGTGATGTTGACGGTGGCCGGATTCGAGGTGAGCACACCGTCGCTGGCGCGGTAGGTGAAGGAATCCCCGCCGGTGAATCCGGAATCCGGCGTGTAGGTGAAGGATCCGTTCGGATTGAGGTTGAGCGTGCCGCTGGCGGGGCCGGTGACGAGCACGGCGGCAAGCGGTGTGCCGTCGGCGTCGCTGTCGTTGCCCAGAACGCCGGGAGCGGGGACATTGAGCGCCTGGCCCTCGGGAGTGGTGTAGCTGTTTCCGACGGCGACGGGCGCGGTGTTTGAACCGTAGACAGCGGTCATGGTGTAGTCACCGGCCATCGTGACGGTGGTGGTGGCGGTGTTGGCGAAATCGATGCCATTGCGGGTCCACTTGATGAAGTCCTCGCCGCCGGAACTGGCCGGTGTGGTGAGGGTGACTTCGGCACCGTTCTGATAGACGCGGGCGAAGGAGGTGGTTCCACTGCCGGCGCCGTTGAGGTCGTTCGGGCTGGCGGCGACTTCCAAGCCGGTGTTTGGCGAGGAGGTGACGGTCAGGTTGCGCTGGATGCGGATGGCGCAGCGGACGTTGTCGATGAGCAGGTCGCGGTTGGTGCCGGAGGTCGATTGGTCGAGCAGCGAGATGGTGGTGGAGGCGCTGTCGGCAACGAAGAGGAAGGACTTGGGAGTCCACTGTGCGGTGTTGGCCACGGTGCAGGTGACTGTTTCAAGCTGGTCGAGCAGCTCCGCGGTACCGGTGGCGATGACGCGCAGGCGCTGCTGGGCTCCCACCGCGCCGCTGCCGCTGGCGATGATGCCCATGTCGAGGTCGAGGACATAGGTCTTGCCCGGAGTGGTGGCGATGGTTTGGGAGATGTTGGCGTTCGGCGTGACGTTTCCACCGTTGGCGACCATCAGTTTGGCGCCGTCCGTGGGAAGGTAGGGGGCCGAGGAATCCGCCACGAGCCGGTTGCCGGTGATGGTCCAGCCGGTTTCACCTTGTTCGAAGCTGCCGTTGACCAGTGTGCCCTGGGCGAAGGGAACCACGGTGATGGAGGCGGTGACGATGTCCGAGTCCAGGCTGCCGTCGTGCGTCTTGTAGGTGAAGGAATCGCTGCCGGAGAATCCGGAGGCAGGCTGATAGATGAAGCTGCCGTCGGAATTCAGGGTGACTGTGCCGTTGGAGGCGTTGGCGACCAGGATGGCGGTGAGCGGATCCGAATTGATGTCGGAGTCGTTGTCCAGCACGCCCGGAGCAGCCACGGTGAGGGTGGATTCCATTTCGACGGAGTAGGAATCCGCCTGGGCGACGGGTGCGGTGTTCACCGCATAAACAGCCGTCATGGTGACATCCGCCGAGCTGATGGAAACGCTGGTGGCGGCGGTGCTGGCGTAGTCCACACCGTCTTTCTGCCATTTGAGGAAGGAATTGCCCGAGTGGCTTGCGGGGGCGGTGATGCCGACGTTGGCGCCCGGTGCGTAGAAGCGGGTGAACTGGGTGTTGCCATTGCCCAGGCCGGCCAGGTCATTGGGGCTGACGGCGATGGGGACGCCATTGCCGAGAGAGGATGCCACGGTGAGCACGCGGGAGTTGCCGGTGGCGAGGCGGACATTGTCCACCAGAAGGTCCACCGCGTTGGTGGTGGTGGATTTGTCCTCAAGGGTGAGGGTGGTGGTGGCGCTGTTGGCGATGAAGGTATAGGTTTTTGCCACCCAGTGTGGGGCGGAGGTGCCGGAGCCGTTGACGGTTTCAAGTTGGGTGAGCAGGGTGGAGGTTCCCGCGAGGGTCACCTGCAAACGCTGCGAGGTGCCGCTGGCACCGACCACGCCCATGTCGAGTTCCAACTGATAGGCTTGGCCGGCGGCGGTGTTGAAGACTTGGGAAATGACGCCGTTGGGAGCGGTTTGCGCGCCATTGAAGACGAGGAGCTTGGTGCCGTGGGTGGCGGTGTAGGGAGCGGCGGAGTCCACGATCAGGCGGTTGCCGGTCATGGTCCATCCGGTTTCACCGAACTCGAAGCTGCCGTTGGCCAGTGAGCCCGGGGCGATGCCGGCGACGTTGAGGCTGACGGTGACGGTGTTCGAATGGGCGGCGCCGTCGTTCGCGCGATAGGTGAAGGAGTCCGGACCGGTGTAGCCGGTGGTGGGCGTATAAGTGAAACCGCCGTTCGGATTCAGGATCAGGGTGCCATTGGCGGGCGGAGTGACGAGGGAGGCGGTGAGCGGATTGGAGTCCGGATCGGTGTCGTTGGAGAGCACGCCGGGAGCGGCGATGACGAGCGGGGTGTTGAGCAGGGTGTTGTAGCTGTCAGCGGCGGCGACAGGCTCGCTGTTAACACCATAGACGGCGGTCATGGTGGTGGTGGCGTCAATGCTCACGCTGGTGTTGCGGTTGGTGGAGTGGTCCACGCCGTTTTTCCGCCACTTCTGGAAGGCCGAGCCCGAAACGGAGGCGGGAGCGCTGAGATTGACGATGGCTCCCTGGCCGAAGCTGCGGGTGAAGCTGGTGCCGCCACCGGCCGCCGAGTTCCTGTCAGGCGGACTCATGGCAACGGCGATGCCGGAGGAGGGCGAGGATTCCACCACGAGGTCGTGGTTTGGCACGGTGCCGATCACGCGGACATTGTCGAGGACGAGGTCGATGCTGTTCGAAGTGGTCGAGGTGTCGCGGAAGGTGAGGGTGGTGGTGGTGCTGTTGGCCGTGAAGTTGAAGGTCCGCGCGCTCCAGTTGGTGTTTCCACCGCCGATGCCGGCGATGGTGATGGTCTGGTTGACGAGGTTGGACGAACCGTCGAGCTTGACCTCAAGGCGTTGGGAGCTGGTGTTGTAACCAAAGGCCCCCACGTCGAAGGCAAGTTGGTAGGTCTGGCCGACGGTGGTCGGGAATGACTGGCTGAGGACACCGTTGGGGGGGGCCTGGCCGGCGTTGAAAGCGATCAGCTTGCTGCCGTTGGTCATCACGTAGGGTGAGGCCGACTGCACCAGCATGTTGCCGGTTTGGGTCCAGCCGGTGAAGTTGGACTCGAAGCTGCCGTTGACGAGCAGTTGGGCGAGGTTGGAGTAAACGCTGATCGAGACCGTGACGATGTTCGAGCCGGAGACGCCGTCGTTGGCATTGTAGGTGAACGAATCGGTGCCGGTGAAGCCGGTGTTGGGCGAGTAGGTGAATCCGCCGTTGGCGTTGAGAACCAGGGTGCCGTTGATCGGCGGAGCGTTGAGAACGGCGGAAAGAGAGCCACCGTCGGCGTCGAAGTCGTTGGTCAGGACTCCGCCTGCGGGAACCACCAGTTGGGTTCCGGCCGGAGTGGAATAGCTGTCCGCCGCGGCGACGGGGGCGGTGTTGGATCCGTAAACGGCGTTGAGTGTGACGTTGGAATTCATCGTCACGGAGATCGCGGGAAGGGAACCGGGGAGATCCACACCGTCGCGCTGCCAGCGGACGAAGCTGTCCGCTCCGAGCAAGGTCGGAGCGGTGACGGTGACGGTGGCTCCGTTGTTGTAGCGGCGGAGCAGGCCGGTGCCGCCGTTGGAATTGCCGGAAATGTCGGCGGGGGAGATGGTGATGTTCGCTCCGGCGGTGGGAACGGTCGTCACCGCGAGTGTGCGCGAGGTGGAAGCCCCGAGCCTGACGTTGTCGAGCACCAGGTCGATGTTGGCGGTGTTGGTGGAAACGTCGGTGAAGGTAAGGGTGGTGCTGGTGCTGTTGGCGGTGAAGTTGTAGGACTTCGCGACCCAGCGGGTGTTGCCGGCATTCGGGGCGCGGATGGCGATGGTTTCGGAAACGAGCGATGAGGACCCCACCAGGCTGACCTGGCAGCGTTGTTCGTTGGTGTTGTACCCGAGGGCACCGACATCGAAGGAAAGCTGGTACGACTGGCCGACGGTGGTGGCGAAGGTTTGGGAGAGAACGCCGTTGGGGGTGAGCTGGTCCGAGTTGAACGCGACGAGTTTCGCGCCTTCGGTGGTTACGTAGGGGGCCGCGTTCTTGACGGAAAGGTTGCCGCTGGAGGTCCAGCCGACGAGGTTGTCTTCGAATCCGCCGTTGGTGAGTGCCTCAAGCGAGACGCTCGCCATGGACCCGGGGGCGATCAGGGTCTGGAGCACGGTGCGGTCGCGCACGCCGGTGATCGACAAATTGTAAACGACGCCGGGAGTCAGCGCCGTGGTGGTGAGGGTGACGGTCCGCTTGGTGGCGGAGTCAAGCGTGGCTCCGGTGATGGTCACGCCGGGAATGGAGAAATTGGCGGCGCTTGCGGAGGCATCGGAAACCGGCTTGCTGAAAACGACCGGAATCTGGGTGGGCGTGATGGCGCCAATCCGTGCGATGACCGGCGGATTCGTTGTGCCCTGTGGAGAGATGACGTTGGCAATGGCGGGGAACCAGGCGTCGCCCATTTTGTTGGATCCGGTTTGGTTCGGGTGGACACCGTCGCCGTTGATGTCCGAAGCCCCCAGTGCCGCATACATGTCCACCATTGAGACCTGGCGTCCGAGCGCCACTTGCTGGGCGACGATCCCCGGGATGGTGTTGTTGAATGCCACCTGCTGGGAATTGATGGTGGTGTTGTCCGTACGAAGCGGCAGGGTGGAAACGATGATCTTGGCATGAGGCCGTCGCGTCGCGATGTCGGCGATGAGATTGGTGAGACGGGTTCCCGCGGTGGAGATCTGGTAATTCTGCCAGAAGTCGTTGGTTCCAACCAGAAGCAGCACCACATCCGGGTTTTCGACGGCATTGAGCCAGCCGGCGATATTGTCCTGAATCTGGTCGATACGCACGCTGCCCAATCCCTGGTGATCGCGGTCTGGAAGTCCCGGGTTCGTTCCATCCTGGAATGTGCCGATGAAATCCACGTTGTACCCGGCATTGGTCAGCAGGGTATGGAGTCTGTTCCGGTAGGCTCCGATCACAGTCGAGTCACTGACACCCGAGGTGAGGGAATCACCGAGCGGCATGATGCGCACTGGCGGCTCGGCGGCGGGAGCGTACGAGAGCGTGGCAACCGTGGCAACGACCAGGGCGCGAAACATCCTTGCGAGTTTCTTCATAATGGGGGGGATGGGGAGTGGGGGAACGGCGACTATTGTGTGGCGGGATTCATGCCAGTTCAACAGAATTCTCGCTCCTGCGTTTCGGGCGAAGGAGCGAAAATTCTGAAACCGGAGGGAGTTATGTCAGATATCCGGAGACTTTACATTACGTGATCACGGAATTCCGGTGGGAATGTCTTTCGAACGGTCAAATCAATTTGGACTGTGAAAAATCAGCAGTATGGAAACAAATTCGCGAGGACATGCCCTGGCCGGGATGGATATCCGGCGGGGGAAAGGCAAGCCGGAAGTGATCGGAATCGGCGGTTGCCAAAAACCGGCGGCAAGGTTCAGGTTTCCGGACGCAAGTGTTTCATATGAGCGGATTTTCTGGAAATTGGAACTATCCACGGGAACTGCCGGTGGTGGAGCACCGGGAGGAGATCCTTGCCGCGCTCGCACGGCATCGGGTGGTGGTGGTGGTGAGCGATACGGGGTCCGGCAAGACAACGCAGCTTCCGAAGATGGTTGCCGAAGCGCTGGGTCCGGAGGGCGGGCGGGTGGGCTGTACCCAGCCGCGGCGGATCGCGGCGGCGAGCGTGGCGAAACGGGTGGCCGAGGAGTTGACCGTGCCGCTCGGCGGTTATGTGGGCTATCAGGTGCGGTTTGAGGAGAAACTCTCGGCGGACACGCGCATCAAGTTCATGACCGATGGCATTCTGCTGGCGGAGACGCAGGGCGATGCGGAGCTGAGGCAGTATGCGGCGCTGATTCTTGACGAAGCGCACGAGCGTTCCCTGAACATCGACTTTCTGTTAGGTTATCTCAAGCGGCTGCTGGAGCGTCGTGCTGATTTGAAACTGGTGATTTCCTCGGCGACGCTGGACGCGGGATCGTTTGCCGCTTTCTTTTCGACGGACGGTGGGGTGGTGCCGGTGATCGAGGCGCCGGGCAGGATGTTTCCGGTTTCCGAGTTCTTTCTTCCGCCCAACGAGGAGGAGGACCTGCCGCAGCATGTGGCGCGGGCGGTCGAGTGGCTTTCCGAGGTGGAACCGGCGGGTGATGTGTTGGTTTTCCTGCCCGGTGAGCGCGAGATCCGCGAGTGTGCCGAGGTTCTGGAGGGTCGGAGATATCGCGGCACGGAGGTATTGCCCTTGTTCGCGCGTCTTGGACTGGCGGACCAGCAAAGGGTTTTCAATCCCGGTGGTCTCAGGCGTCTGATCCTCGCGACCAACGTGGCCGAAACCTCTTTGACGATTCCAAGGATCGCCTGCGTGATCGACTCAGGAGTGGCGCGGGTAAACCGCTGGAGTCCGGGGCGGGGAGTGCAGCGCCTGCAGGTCGAACCGGTGAGCAAGGCCGGCGCGCGCCAGAGGAAGGGACGCTGCGGTCGCGTGCGGGACGGCGTCTGCGTGCGGCTCCACGATGAAAGCGAACTTGAGGAACGGCCGGAATTCACCGATCCGGAGATCCGCCGCAGTTCGCTCGCGGGTGTGATCCTGCGGATGAAATCGCTGGGTTTGCCGGAGATCGATGAGTTTCCGTTTCTCGATCCGCCCTCGCCCAAGGCGGTGTCCGAGGGCTATCGCACGCTGCGCGAGGTGGGTGCGCTTGATCGCGGGCGGGATCTAACAGAAAATGGCCGCCGCATGGCGCGCCTGCCGGTGGACCCGCGCCTGGGGCGCATGTTGATCGAGGCGCGGCATGAGAAATGCCTGGGCGAGATGCTGCCGATCATCGCCGCGCTGGAGTCCAACGATCCGCGCGAGCGGCCGGCGGAGAAGACCCGCGAGGCGGACGAGGCGCACGCGCGATGGAAGGACGGAGAGAGCGATTTCACCGGCATCCTGAGGATGTGGCGGGATGTTTGCAAACACCGCGACGAACGCGGGCGCTGGAAACGCAACGCCCTGCGCAAGTATTGCAACGGCGCATTCCTCAACGCCCGGCGGGTGATCGAGTGGGCGAACGTGGCGGACGAACTCGCGGAGTTGTTGGAACGCGGGTGGCGGGAAAAGGACGTGCGGGACAAGGGCGGGGATATTCCCTATGCGGCGATCCACCGCAGCCTGCTGGCGGGCGTGCCACGGCAGTTCGGGCTGTGGGACCGCGAGAACAAGGCTTACCGCGGCGCTTCGGGAGGGTTTTTCGCCGTGTTTCCCGGCTCCGGGTTGTTTGGCATTTCAAAGCGTTGGGAGTGGGTGGTGGCGATGGAGTTGGTGGAAACGACGAGGCTGTGGGCGCGGCGGGTGGCGCGGATCGATCCGGAGTGGGTGGAGCAGGTGGCCCCGCACCTGTGCCGCAGCCGCTTCGGCGAGGCGCATTGGGACGAGGGGCAGGGAGCGGTTTACGGCCGTGAAACGGTGATCTGTGGCGGACTGCCGGTGGTTTCCGGACGGCGGGTGCACTACGGGCGCGTCGATCCCAAGGCGGCGCACACGGTTTTTCTGCGCGAGGGTCTGTTAGGTGGCGGCATCCGCAAGCGCTGCCGCTTTCTGGATCATCTCGACGGGATGCGCGAGGACATCGGAGGCATCGAGGAGAAACTGCGGCGTCCGGGCGGCTTGTGGAGCGAGGAGGCGGTGTTCCGTTTCTTCGAATCCCGCGTGCCGGAAGATATTAACACGGCGGCGGCTTTCCACAAGTGGGCGGCGGGAAACGAAAGCGCGCTGATGCTTTCCATCGCCGATGTGGTGGATGACGGTCTCGATTCGCTGGGACTTGATGGTTTCCCCGACGGGATCCATCACGAGGGCAACGATTATCCGATCTACTACCGCGTGAATCCCGGAGGGCGTGACGACGGAGTGACCATCGGCGTGCATGTGGACCAACTGCCCGCGCTGCCCGAATGGCTGCCGGGGTGGGGAGTGGACGGAAACCTCGCGGAGCGCGCCGAAATCCTTCTGCGCGCGCTGCCAAAGGACTACCGGCGCGTCTGCCAACCCATCGGGGCGGCGGCGATGGGTTTCGCGGACCTGTGGTGCTTCGCGCCGAAGGACCGGCCGATCCACCATGCCTTGGCCGAGCACATTCACGAACGCAACGGCGCGCGCATCCCGCCCGGGGAATTTGACTTTGGAAAACTGCCCGATCACCTCGTCACCCGCGTCTGGGTCTGTGATGACGAGGGCGAGGAGCTTGCCATGGGAACCGATGTGGCGGTGCTGAAACTCCAGCTCGCCGACCGCATGCGCGTGCGCTTCGAGGCGGCGGCAAACGCGGACATCGAACGCAACGGCATCAGTTCGTGGGACGGCGAACGCTTGCCCGAACGCGTCGAAACACCCGGTGGTCCCGCGTTTCCCGCGCTGGTGGACGAAGGGAAATCCGTCGGCGTGCGGGCATTCGCCGGCGCGGCCGAGGCCGCCGAATCCCATCGCGCGGGCGGGGCGCGGCTGCTTTGTCTCGCGCAAGCGGCGCAGGCCGAATATCTAACAAAAAAATTCCCGCTGGGCATGATGGCGAAAGTCGAGCTGCCCCGCCTGGGCATGGGCGGCACGTCCGTCGCCGATCTCGTTCTGCTCTCCGCCGAGGGCGCTGCCGGCGGGGTTTTTCCCAAGTCGCCCGACGAGTTCCGCGCTCTGGCCGAGGCCGGCCGGGGAAACTGGCATGACGCGGCGGCGCGGATCGGCCGCGCGTTGGACGAGACGCTCGACACGCTGCCCGAACTGCGGAGTTGGATCGAAACCCACCGCTCCGACCGCAATCTGGGGGGCATTGCCAGCGACATCGACGAGCAACTCATGTGGCTCTTCCGCGGGCGTTTCGCATGGCGTGCCGGGTTTTCCGTGCTGACCGACTATCCGCGCCGCCTGCGTGCGATCCGCTCGCGGCTCGGCCGGATCAAGTCGCTTCCGATCATCAGGGACATCGAGAAAATGGAGCGGTTCCGCAGACTGTGGGAGCCATGGTTCCTGCGCTGGACCGGCGAACCGGAAAACCCGGCGCTCTGGCCGGTGGGCTGGGCGCTCGAGGAGTGGCGGGTCTCGCTTTTCGCGCCGGACGTGCCATGCCTCGCGAAGGTTTCCGAGAAGCGGATTGCCGGGATGGTGGAGGCGATGGGCGCTCGGTTGTGAGCGATCCGGCGTCAACGGGTTTCGGTATTGCCACCGCTGGAATCGGTATTGCCACGCGGTCATGCCTGCTGTGAGCGTCAAACTCCCCGAGGCGCTGTCCCGCGAACTGGCGCACGCAGCGAAGCGACGGGGGTTGCCGAAGTCCGAGGTGATTCGCGAGAGCATTGAACCAACGCTCTCCGAGAGTCGCGAGCATGGGCAAGGCCCGTCGTGCCTTGATTCGGTTGCCGGTCTGGTGGGATCTTTCGGGGGCTGCCGGGATGCCTCGACCGACAGGAAGTATCTGCCGGAGCTTTCGCCGCGTAGCCGTGTGATGACGACGGATTCCGGTTTCCTCCGCTACCGCGGAAACCGCCGGCAGGTGATTCCTGTGATCTGTCCTCCCGGCTTGGTGAAGAAGCGGTGAGCCGCCGGTTTCCCGAGCTCACCAAACTCACACCTCAAACCACTCCGTCGGCTCGTCCTGGCGGGCGCAGTGCAGTCCTATATGCGGGTGTCCGGCGGCGCTGAGGCAGGTGCGGAGGTGGGTGATGGCGGTTTCCGGAGTGTTGCAGTCCGGGCTGAGGTGGCCCAGCACGATGCGTGTGAGTCCGGCGTGCGCGATGTTATCTAACAAGTTTGCCACCTGATGGTTGGAAAGGTGGCCGTGGCGCGAGCTGATGCGCTGCTTGATGGACCACGGGCGCTTGGTGTCCATCTCCAGCAGGCGCTCGTCGTAGTTCGCCTCGATGAACAGCCCGTGCAGGCCGCGCAGGCTTTCGGTCATGCTGTGCGTGACATGGCCGGCGTCCGACAGAAACCCGAGGCGCTTCGTTTCCCCGCCGCCGATGACGAAGCCGACCGGATCCACCGCGTCGTGATGCACGGCGAAACTGCGGATTTCCAGGTTGCGGATGGCGAATGCCTGGCCGGACTCGAAGGTGCGCCAGGTGCCGCCGCCGATGCCGGTTTCCCGCACGACATGGCTGGTCGATGCGGTGGCGTAAACGGGCAGGGGATTCTGTTTGAGGAAAACCTTGAGGCCCTTCACGTGATCGCCGTGTTCGTGGGTGAGCAGGATGCCGCCGAGCGACGCCGGCTCGATGCCGATCATGGCGAGGCGCGCGGTGATCTGTTTGGCGCTGAGTCCGGCATCGATGAGCAAACGCGTTTCGCCGCACTCGACCACCGCCGAGTTTCCACCACTGCCACTGCCAAGCACCGAGAAACGGATCACCCGGCGAGGCTATCGGCGGTGATCTCCCCAACGCAAGAGCCGTGATGTCCACGCCGCGAACCGGGAGATCAGACCTCCGCTTCCCAGGCCTTTTTCAACGCGGCGCCGAGCGGGCTGCCCAGGGCTTGCAGCCAGTCGCCATTGCTGTGGATGACCGGAAGTTCCGGCAGGACTCGCGGTTCAAAGCGGCCCGAATCACGTCTCCCCGCGCGCAGATACTCGCCCCCGCCGGTCGCCGGACCGATCACCCGGTGCTCGCCGCGATCCAGGCCGAGCAGCGCTGCATGCAGCCAGCGCGCTCCAAGAAACGGGCACATGGCCTCGCCGCGCGCATGAACCGGGAATTCCTCGCCGGTTTCACCGAAATCGATCTCCCATCCCTCGCTGCGGAAAACCCCGCCGTCCATCTGCCAGCGGTCCGCGAGACGGGGCAGGAGCCAGAAACGGATCGCCTCGGCCGCGTCCCCGGGATTGGCAATGATCCGCAGTCGCGTCCCATCCAGTCCGCACATCTGCCGCAAGGTGGTGAGCGCCACCGCCCGATACCGCCGCGCCGCCTCTTCCGGGCCGTGACCGGGAATCATTTCCGGAAATACCCGGCCGGGCAGGGGTTCGCAAATCGTCAGGACCAGCAGTCGCACGCGGCGATCATCGGGCGATGCCCTTGCTTTCCAAGCCGGAAATCGGCGGGAACTTTTTCACCGGAATCGCCGGCCTCGACGCCTCATGGAAACCGCCCCGGGGACGGCGTCGCCCTCACCGATGGCAAGCTTGCGCCCCGGCGGACATCGCCGCATTCCGCAAATGGCACGGACGCGGTGCCGGGGAAGCCATCGTTCACGTTTTTCTTGCCTTCATCGCGGCGACGATTGAACCACCTGCGGGGAGCCCGGCCATGGATCTCCACCAATCCCCCGTTACCGAAGAGGATTTCCACGCCGTCGTCCGCATCCTCGCCGACATCGCCTGCATGGACGGCACGCCGGATGAAAAGCGCGTCCATGCGATGGTTTTTCCGGCACCCGGCCCGGTGGCATTTCCAAAGTCTTCCAATCCATCATCCCGGATTCCGGAATGGGAACCGCGGAATACCCGGAACACACGGAAAGTAAGGAAGTTGGGAGCCTGGTTACCCGCATCCGAAGGATGAACCCCACCTATCCTCCAACTCTTTCATTTTCCGTGTATCCGGTGTGTTCCGTGTTCGTCATTTTCTCTTTCAGGATCATGATTGGATGAGTTTTCATCCGTGTGAATCCGTGAAATCCGTGGTTCGGAAATCTTCCTTTCCCCCTAATGGAGAGATCCCACGCGGATATCCTGTGAATAACCTTGACCCATGCCCGTCCGGCCCATCCCTCCACTCCTCCGGGCCTCTCTTTCACCCGTCCGGCTCACTCTCGCACCTGTCCGGCTCACCCTTGCGCCAGTCCGGTTCGCCCTTGCTCCAGTCCGATTCGCCCTTGCTCCAGTCCGATTCGCCCTTGCTCCAGTCCGATTCGCCCTTGCTCCCGTCAGGTTCACCCTTGCACCCGTCCGATCAACCCTCGCGTCTCTCAAACTCTCTCTCACCCGTCCAGCCGCCTCTTGCATCGCCATGGACGCATCCCGCGCCTCTCCGCCTCAATCTTCCAGCCATCCCATCGCTTCTTCCACCGATCACTGATCACCCGGCACTCCCCCTTCATAACCAATAACAACCAACCAAGCACCACCCCATGACCGACCGCCAGGAAAACAAACTCAGCATGTACCTCGCCCTCGCGGATGCCGCGCTGCCCGTCTCCGGCGCGCTCGTCGCCTATGCCGGTGTGGCCGGGGATCAGGAACTCGCCGGGAACGCCGCCGTCACCCGCAGCGATTTCCTCCGCCAGCGGGACAGCGCCGCCCTCACCACCGGCCAGTGCGTGGTCCGCGCTCGGCCCGGGGATAGGCGGGGAATATCCTGAAGTGCGTGCCCTCGCGGTGAGCGGCGGCGATCTCTACGCGGCGGGCGGGTTCTGGATCGCTGGCGGGAAGGTGTCCCCCTACTTGGCCAAGGCGGATTTCGGCACCGCCGCCACGGGCGGAAGCTCGTCGCTGGAGTTCACCGTCGGGAACACCGGCACGGCGGAACTCACCGGCACGCCGCTTCCATCGGCGGCACCCACGCCGGGGATTTCCCTATTCCGGAGGAGGCGGCCCCGCCGTCCACGCTCGCGCCGGGCGGCAGCGCGGTGTTTTCCGTGACCTCCCGGCGGGCTACCGGGGACTGTGCCTTTGAAATCCGCCAGGGGTTTTGAATCAGAGTCTTGATAGAATCGCATCGCCCATGCCGGAGGTGCCGACCTTGGTCTCGCCCTCGCGGCCGGTGGCGATGTCGCCGGTGCGGAAACCGTCGGCGATGGCCTTGGCCACGGCGGCCTCGATGGCCTCCGCGGCCCGCGTTTCTCCCAGCGAGAAACGCAGCAGCATCGCCAGCGAAAGGATCTGGGCGATGGGATTGGCAATGCCCTGGCCGGCGATGTCCGGCGCTGAACCGCCGGAGGGCTCATACATGCCGAAGTGGAGACCGTTTTCCCCACGCTTGCCGAGCGATGCGGAGGGTAACATGCCGAGCGAACCCGATATCATCGCCATCTCGTCCGAGAGAATGTCGCCGAACAGGTTTTCGGTCACCAGCACGTCGAAGGAGCCGGGGCGGCGGATGAGTTGCATCGCGGCGTTGTCAACATACATGTGGGACAGCTCGACCTCGGGAAACCCGCGTGCGATTTCCACCATTGTCTCGCGCCACAGCACCGAGGAGGCGAGCACGTTCGCCTTGTCCACGGAAAGCAGCTTTTTCCCGCGGCCCATCGCGGCGGTGAAGGCCACGCGGGCGATGCGTTCGATCTCGGATTTCCGATAGATCATGGTGTCCAGCGCCACCGTTTCGCCATTCTCCTCGTGGCGGCCTTTTGGCGAGCCGAAATAGACGCCGCCGGTCAGTTCGCGCACGCAGAGCACGTCGAAACCATCGGCGATGAGTTCCTGTTTCACCGGTGAGGCGTGGGTGAGGGCGGGCAGGCAAACGCCCGGGCGGAGGTTGGCAAAGAGCCCGAAATGCTTGCGCAGCGGCAGCAGCGCGCCACGCTCCGGCTGGATGTCCGGCGGCAGCGATTCCCACTTCGGCCCGCCCACGGAGCCGAACAGGATGGCGTCCGCCCGCTCGGAAGCGCTCACCGTTTCCGGCGGCAGCGGATGCCCGGTTGCGTCGATCGCCGCGCCGCCTACCAGGTGCTCGCCGCGTGAAACCGAGAACCCGAATTTCGCCTCCACCGCGTCAAGGACGCGCAGGCTTTCGGCCATGACTTCGGGCCCGATGCCGTCTCCGGCGAGGATGGTGATGCGATGTTGGCGTGACATGCGGGGGAAACTGGCCGCCGCCCGCCGCCATGGCAAGCTGCGGATGCGCCCAAGGAACGCCCCAAAGAAGTTCTTGATTCGCGCCGCGGAGCCCGCATTCTTCGCGCCCGGTCACGGGGCGTAGCTCAGCCTGGTAGAGCGCCTGCTTTGGGAGCAGGAAGTCGTCAGTTCGAATCTGGCCGCCCCGACCACTTCAAAATACGTGAAAAGCCCCTGGTTTCAGGGGCTTTTTCGTATTCGGGCTGATAGGTCTCATTCCGTCGGCATCCGCCGGATTCCGAAAAAGCGGTGCATTTTTGGCAACTGTTTCGGCAACTATTTTAGGTTTCTTAACTACTTTCCCGGAGGCTTTCCCTGAGTGAAATTTCCAAAGAAAACGCTGGTACCCTCCCAGAAGAGGATCGAAGATGGCGGGGATGAATCTGAAAACCAATCCACCCAAGCACACCCCAAAGGAAGCCACCTCC
Organism: uncultured Luteolibacter sp.; assembly: GCA_964554865.1. Taxonomy (GTDB): domain Bacteria; phylum Verrucomicrobiota; class Verrucomicrobiia; order Verrucomicrobiales; family Akkermansiaceae; genus Luteolibacter. Next base: position 20,198 of record CAZKQK010000098.1, read on the forward strand.
CGTCGAATCAATGGATCATCGGCGACGACATCCGATTACCCTGAGTTCATTGTCAGTAGAGAGCACTTCAACCGCTACTTTGAGAAACCCCTCCCAACAAGCACCTTCCATGACCTCGTCAACAAGGGGAAAATAGTTCCAATGAAGGAAATGAGGGGGGGCTACCAGCTCAACAACTCACTCCGCCGCCTTGGTCCGCTTCGTGGGCTTGGGTGCCTTTAGCGGCTGCCATTGACAATCATGCGGAAGAAGTTTCTGAATTCTTTCATGATATTATTATTGCTGAAGATACAGCGAATCAAGGCGAAGGTTTTTGGAGAGTATGGGGTGATACTCGAATGGCGCGTAGATAAGCCGAATTTCGCAAGACTGAGGCAGGGACGGCTC
>CAZKQK010000099.1:0-20532 GCA_964554865.1 uncultured Luteolibacter sp.
CATCACCGCCGCCATGCCCGGCGGCGGTGATGGCGACGATTTTGGGATCCTTCTTCGCGAGATCGGTCACGATGCGGCCGAAGATGTCCGAGCAGGTGGGTGTGGCGCTGGTTTCGGTGGAGCCGTCGTCGATCTGATAGGTGCCGAGGCCGTGGAACTTGCCGGGATTGTCGATGGCGGGCTGGTATCCCCGGCCCTTTTCGGTGATGATGTGGAGGACGACGGGTTCGTGCAGCGTTTTCAGATGCTCGAAGGTGCGCACCAGCAGCGGCAGGTCGTGGCCGTCGATGGGGCCGTAGTATCGCAGTCCGAATTTCTCGAAGAGCACGTTGGGAAACAGCAGGTTTTTGGCTCCCTCCTCCATTTTGTGGGCGAGATGGCGGGCCGCCTTGCCGGCGATTTTCTCCACGAAGTCGGCGGCCTTGGCCCTGACGGAAGCGAAGGTGTGGTGCGTCTGGAGGTCGTTGAAGTAGCGGGCGATGGCACCGACGTTCTTGTCGATGGACCATTCGTTGTCGTTGAGCACGACGATGAAGCGGCGTGTGGTTTCGGCGATGTTGTTGAGCGCCTCAAGCGTGGGGCCGCAGGTGAAGGCGGCATCACCGGCCACGGCGACGACGTGGTTGTCGCCACCGGCGAGGTCTCGGGCGGCGGCCATGCCGAGCGCGGCGGAAAGGGCGGTGCCGGCGTGGCCCGCGCCGTAGGCGTCGTGTTCGGATTCGGAGCGCAGCAGAAAGCCGTTGAGGCCCTTGTGGGTGCGGATGGTGTGGATCCTGTCCGCACGGCCGGTGAGCATCTTGTGGACGTATCCCTGGTGGGCGACGTCGAAGACGAACTTGTCCTTCGGCGTGGAGAACACGCGGTGCAGGGCGATGCTCAACTCGACGACACCGAGGTTGGGGCCGAGGTGGCCGCCGGTGCGCGAAAGCGAGGTGATGAGCGAGTGGCGGATCTCGGCGGCAAGCGCGGGCAGATCGTCGTCGGCGAGGTTTTTGACCTCGTCGGGCGAATGGATTGATCGCAGCAAGGGGCCCAGCGAGGGAGGCTCAGAAGAGTCGGATGTCATCGTGGTCGGTATCGTCCGGCTCGTCGGACTCGGGGAAAGCGCCTTCATCCGCGGTCGGAGAGCCCGCGGATTCGTTCCTGTTGCGTAGGGTGATCAGTTCGATGCGTTCGCGCGCGGACCGCAGGATGGACTCGCAGCGGTCGAGCAGGGCGGAGCCTTTTTCGAAGCGTGAGACGAGTTCCTCGAGAGGCAACTGCCGGTTTTCCATCGCCTCGACGATGGTTTCGAGTTCGGCGAGCGCCTCCTCGAAATTCGGTGCGGAGGGATCGGGGTCCGCCGGGTTCCTGCGTTTGGCCATGGGATCGTTATTCGTTGGCATCGCCCTGGGTGCGGATGGCGCGCTCGCTGTAGTAAACGAGTTCGGTGCCGAGCATCCATTGCCGGTAGGGGTAGCGTTTGTAAACATCCTGCAGCCGCGGAGCCTTGTCGAAAAGGGAAACCGGCTGGGACCCTTGAGGCGCGGGATAGGTGGAGCGGAACACCCTGCCGTCAAGAACCCACGGGGTGAAATCCTTGTAGGCGAGAGCCACGTCCGCGAGGTTTCCGGAGCCATGGGAGGTGGGTGAAATCAGAATCCCCACGGCCGGGGTCTGCAAGTCCGCGGCCACGGTTTCGAGTTTCTGGAAACCCTCGCGGGTGGGAGGCAGCCAGATGCTCACACGGTCTGCATACCATGCGACGGCCCATGGCTGGTCGGAGAAGACCACCTGTTTATCGGTCACCCAGCCCCTGATGCCGGAGGTTTTGCTGTTAAGGGCGGGCGCGTAGTATGGCGGCCAGTGGGGCACGCCTCCCTTGTCGCGGTGGTGCATGCCCACACGGACCTTCAGGGGCAGCGAAAGGACGAGGGGCAGGGCGCAGATGATCACGATGATGAAGAGGTGGACATTGCGCAGCGCCGGAGTGGCGGCCACAAACTCCAGCCGCGACCAGAGGATGGAGACGAAGGCCAGACCGTAGGCCGTCATCACCGGTGCGAAGAGCAGATGGAGTTGGTTGGGGTCGAGCTTGTTGGAGGAAACGCCGAAAAACGCGAGTCCGAAAGCGGTGGTGACCCACATCAGGAGGAGCGCCCAGCGGAAGCTGGCGATGGAGGCGCGCTTGAAAGGGTGAAGAAGCGACAGGAAAAACAACGGCGCGACGATGATGCCTGCGAGAAGCGGAATGATGTCGGTGGCCTGAAGCAGGGTGGTGCGCAGGATTTTCCCGATGAGTCCGTCAAGCACCAGCGGCTCGGCCTCCAGATCGATGTTGCGCATGACGGAGGTTTCCGAGCCGTTGCCGAGGCCGTTGTAGAGGGTGAGGAAGGCGGTGCCGAATGGCGAACCGCTGATGCCCTGATTACGCAGCATCACGAAAACAGCGGGCACGATCAGCATCGCGAGCACCGTGATGCCGACGATGCCGCGCGGCCGGAAAGCGATGGCGGCGAAGATGATGTAGCCAAGCGCGATCCACGCGGTCATCCAGTGGGTGAGCGCCAACAGGGTGAAGAAGATGCCGGCGATGACGGCGGGGGTCATCGCGATACGGCCCTCGGTGGCGGCCTCCACCGCCCGGTAGACGAAATAGATGCCGCAGGAGAACAGCAGCAGCATGAGCATCTGCGGCAGACCGCTGAGCGAATACTCCCAGAATGTCTCGCAGAAGAGCATGAGGATGGCGCAAACCCCCGCGATTTTCGCGTCGAATATGCGCGAGACGAGCAGGTAGTTCACGCCAATGGCCATGAGGAAAAACAGGGTGGACACCGTGGCGATCACGCGGTCGAGCGGATAGATCATCTCGTTTTCGCCCATCGGCCAGGCATCCGAATCGTCAGCCCCGAGGAGCCTGAGGACGGCGGCGTTGAGCAGCGGATTGAGGGGCGAGTGGTAGGTGTCCTGAAAGCCGATGAGAGAAACCGAGCGTTTCTCGGTTTTCTCGGCCTGATAGTAGGCCACCGGGCGGATCACCTTGGTGGTGAATCCGTTTCCGCGGGCGATCTCGCGGGAGATCTGGGCCTGATCCATGGCCTGGGGCGAGTTGAGCCCCTGGAAGAGGGCGAAGAGGTTGCCGAGGGTGAGGGCAATGAGAACCAGGAAGAAAAGGCTCCGGCGGATCAGGATGCCGGCGTCAATCGGTGTGGTGGGGAGGTTGCTCATTGAGGATCGGAAAAATTGGAGGTCCCGGTTTCAGATGCCGAGTTCCTTCAGCTTGCGCTGGAGGGTGCGGCGGCTGAGGCCCAGGAGTTCGGCCGCCCGGGTGCGGTTGCCCCTGGCGGTGGCGAGCGCGGCACGGATGGTGTTGGTTTCGAGCGCATGCAAGTTGAATTCCGCCGGGGCATCAAGGGTGTTTTTGAACATGGCCGGAGCGGCAGGCGCGGAATAGGGCGCCACGGACTCAGGGGAAACGAGAAAGCGGGGCAGGTGGCGGATGTCGATGACCGCGTCATTGCTCATGACCACGCCGTGCTCGATGGCGGTGCGAAGCTCGCGGACATTGCCGGGCCATGAGTAGGAGGCCAGCAGCGCCAGCGCCTCGTCGGTGAGAGGCTTGACCGGGCGGTCGTTTTCCTTGGCGAATTCGCGCAGGAAGCTGCTTGCCAGCAGCACGATGTCCTCCCGCCGGGTGCGGAGCGGCGGCATTTCGACGCGGACGACGTTGAGGCGGAAGTAGAGATCCTCGCGGAACTCGCCGCGGTCGGCCAATTCGCGGAGATTGCGGTTGGTGGCGGCGACGACGCGGACATCCACCTTGATCGGGGCGTTTGAGCCGACGCGCTCGATGGTGCGCTCGGACAGGACGCGGAGGAGCTTGATCTGGGTGGCGGCGTCGATCTCCCCGATCTCGTCGAGGAAAAGCGTGCCGCCGTCCGCCTGCTCGAAGCGGCCGATGCGGCGCTGGGCGGCCCCGGTGAAGGCGCCTTTTTCATGGCCGAAGAGTTCGCTCTCCAACAACTGCGGCGAGAGGGCGGCGCAGTGGACGGTGACCAGTTTGGCCGCAGGCCGGCCGGAAAGGTGGTGGATGAGCCCGGCGACGACTTCCTTGCCGGTGCCGGACTCACCCTCGATGAGGATGGTGGCGCGGGTGGGGGCGACCTGCCGGATGAGTTCGGAAACGCGCTGGATCTCCGGCGACCTGCCGATGAGGCGGTCGAGCTTGTGGGATTTGCCAACCTGCTGGACGAGTTGTTTGTTTTCGGTCTCGAGCGTCCGGTTGCGCAGGGCGCGCTTGAGAAGCATCTCCACCTCGTCGAGATTGAGGGGCTTGGTGACGAAGTGCCACGCGCCGCGGCGCATCGCTTCGACGGCGGTGTCCACGGAGCCGTAAGCCGTCATCATGATCGCCACGGGCGGCTCGGGCAGGGCCAGCGCCTTCTCTAACAAATTCATGCCGGACTCTCCGCCGAGCCTGAGGTCGGTGAGAAGAAGCTGGACGGGCTCGGACCTGAGGATGGCCATCGCCTCGGCCTCGCCGGCGGCGGTATAGACATCGAATTCCTCCTCCAGCGCGCTGCGCAACCCGTCGCGCGTGGAGCGTTCGTCATCGACTATCAGAAGCGTGGGGAGCATTGGATGGATGTCAGAGATCAATGACCGGGTCCGGGGAACCTAACAGGCGGACGGTGCGTTCGGCGCGGGGGAGGTGGATGATGACTCGGGTGCCGTGGTTTTCCTCGCTTTCGATGGCGATTTCCCCGCCGTGTTCGCGGATGATGCGGCGCACGATGATCAGGCCGAGCCCGGAGCCGGAGACCTTGGTGGTGCGGTAGGGCTCGAAGATGGCTCCCATGTGGTCCGGGGAGATGCCGGTGCCGTTGTCCTCGATGGCGATGACGTATTCGAAGTCGTTGAAGCGGGTGCGGATGGAAATCCGGCCGTCCTTGGCGGGCAGCGCCTGATAGGCGTTGCGGATGAGGTTGTAGAAGACCTGTTGGAACTGTCCGCCGTCGATCACGGCGGACGGCGGGTTTTCGGCGAGATCGAGTTCCACCGAGATGTGGCGGGATTCGAGTTCGACTTCGAGCAGGCGCAGGGTTTCGCGGAGGAGCGAGTGGATGTCCTGCCGCTCGCGCCGCGGCACGGTGGGCCTGACGGCGTTGAGGAACTGCTTGAGGATGGAATCCAGCCTGCCGATCTCGGCGCGGGCGGTGGCGAGGTTTTCCTCCAATGGCTTGCGGTCGCCGGGCGGCAGTTTACGCAGGCGCCGGCCTAACAACTGGAGGTGGATGTCGAGCGAGTTGAGCGGGTTTCCGATTTCGTGGGCGACACCGGCGGCCAGCAGCGTGAGGGCGTTGAGGCGCTCCGACTCCAGCGTTTCCTCGGCCTCGGCGCGGGTGCGGGTGAGATCGCGCACCAGCATGACGAATCCGAGTTTCTCCCCGGCGTCCGCCTGGCCGTCGATGGGGGCGAGATAGAAGTTGAGGAAGCGGTTTTCCGGATAGAACACTTCAAGGTCACGGCTCACGCTCTTGCCCGGGCGGCCGAGCGAGCGCCAGTCCAGCCCGCGCACCTGGGAGGCGAGCGGCTCGCCGACGGCCCTGTCCGGATCCAACCCGAAGAAGCGGCATGCGGCCTGATTCACGAACTCGATGGTGCCCTGCGGGTCGAGCAGGATCACCCCTTCCTGGAGGGCCTCGAAGACTTTTTCGAAGAAACCCTTCTCACGGATCAGGCGCGTGACGATTTGCTGCACCTCGCCGTGCTCGACGCGGTCCAGACGGGAAACGAGTTTTTCGAGAAAGCCGGATTTCATCCAGGGTTTGCCAAGTCCCGGCGGTTGGTGCTCGGATGGGGCATGGAAACGATCCGCATCGTCCTCTGCACCTTCCCGTCGGTGGAAGCGGCGCGACAAATTGGCACATCGCTCGTCGAAATGCAACTGGCTGCCTGCGTGAATCTCATCCCGTCGGTCGAGTCGATTTACCGCTGGCACGGCTCGGTGGAGACCTCCGGGGAAACCCTCGCCGTTTTCAAGACCAGCGCGGCGGTTTTCCCGGAATTCGAGCGTGCGCTCGCCTCGCAACATCCCTACGAGGTTCCGGAAATCGTGGCCATCGAGCCGCGGGACGTCGCGCCCGCCTATGCCGCGTGGGTGCTTGGGGAAACGGCGCACCCGCAGTGATCAGACGGCAGCCTGCCGGGATTGGTCCAGGCGGTCCGCCACTTCCGGGAGCAGCTTGTCGAGTTGGTCCACCACCGTGAATTCGCCGTCAAAGCACCAGGTTTCCAGCAATTTGATGAGCGGATCCCAGAAGCGGCGGCCGGACTCGTCCGTGCGGTTGTAAACGACCACCGGCTTGTTCAGGGCACCGGGGTGGCGCTGGTGTTTGAAGATCATCAGCGCGAGCATTTCCTGCACCGTGCCGGAACCACCGGGGAAGATCACAAACGCGTCCGAATGCTCGATCATGATCTCCATGCGGGTGTAAATGTCCGGCCGCAGCCAGAAACTGGAAAGCCCCTCGGGCAGGCCTTCGAGTTCGATGATATGGGGCACGTTCGAGCCGCCCGTCCAGCCGCCCGCGTCCACCGCGCCGCAGACCACCTCGCCCATGATGCCGGAATTTCCCGCTCCGGAGACACAGCCGTAGCCACCCCGCGCCAGAATGCGGCCGAAGTCGTAGCCATCGCGGAGATAGGCGGGATCCTCGATCGAGGCGGAGCAGAAAACGCAGACATTTCCCGCGTGCCCGGCGGGAAGCGGGGTTTCGAACGAATCCACCGCGCCGGCTCCGGATTTTTCCCGCCCGATGTCCGGCAGGCCTTCACCGCGCGCCCGTTCAAGCGTGTCCAGCACCTCGTCGGGCGTGCCCACGGGAAGCAGGTAGTCCGCGTGGTTCTGCTTGATGGTACCCAGCGAGTTCAGGTGGTCCAGCAGGCTGAAGAATCCGTCCCAGGAGCGGTCGGAATTGAGCAGCACCGTGGGTTTCCCCGTAAGATTGCGGTCCAGCGTCTGGTAGCCGACGAAGATCGAGACCGCCTTGAACAAATCCTCAAGGGTGGCCCCGGGAGTGAAAACGAAGGCGTCGGACTCGATGATCTTGCGCTCGATGTTGCCAAGCGTGACGCGCTGGTCGCCATTCGAGTTGTAGATGTCCCATCCCCGGGAAAACAGGCTGTAAAGCAGGCGGGCGCGGATTTCCCGGTTGGGATCGCGCTCACCGCGGACGGTGCCGGCCAGGCGGACTTTTGGCATGACTTGGAGTGGGTGAACGTTTAAACGGGCGTCTCTCCCGGGAGGCGGACCGCTCGGGGACGTTCGGCCAGTGAAGCAGAAATCCGGAACCATGCAAGCGGGCGTTGCAAGCCCGGCGGGCGATCCCTCCCCCGCTCCGCATCCGTTATCGACATTCGCCGGTTCACGAGGCATCGTCCCCGCCGATGACGAGATGCCTGTCCGCCACCCTTGCCTGCCTCGGTGTTTCGCTGCTCACCGCGGCCGCCGCCCCGCGGGTCGCCCTGGTCAAGGTGAGGGAAGTCTATTCCCAACACCCGGCCACCCTGCGTCTTCAGGAGCGAATCAAACAGGAGCGCAAGGACATCATGAAGGATTCGAGGGCCGACGAACTCCGGCGCGCGCTCGACGAACTCAACCAGATCCAGTCCAAGCTCGGCGACAAGGCCAATCCCCCGGACGAGGAGACCGGGCGCAAGCTGGCGCGCGAATACGAGCTGAAACGCCAGGAGGCCCAGACACTGCAACGTGAATTCGAGGCCTTCCACACCGAGCGCGAGAAGGAAATCAACCGGAGCATGGTCGCCGGCATGCGCGAGACCCTCAACCTGATCACCGAAACCTCGCGCAAGCTCGCCAAGGAGCGCGGGTATGACATCGTCTTCGACAGCTCCGGCAACACCAACACCGGCGTCTCCTTCATCCTCCACCACAACCAGTCGGCGGACCTGACGGAAGACGTGAAAGCCGTCCTGAAGGACATGGCCGCCGCACCCGCCACCTCGGCGGCGCCCGCGCCGCCAGCGGACAAGTCCGCGCCCAAGAACGCCGACGCGAAACGCAACCGCTGATCCCCACATTCATGGAACTCTTCCATTCCGCGCTGCAACAGCCCTTCACCTGGGGACTTCTCACCGGTCTTCTTGTCGCCGCCTTCATCTGGAAGGCCGCGTTCAGCGCCCGGCGCAACCTCCAGCGGGAAATCCGGCGCGTCGAAGGTGAAATGAAAGAGCTTCAGGGCCACCTCAACACCCAGCTCAAGATCAACGCCAGCGGCAACGAGTCGCTCCAGGCCGAACTCGCCACGCTCAAGCAGCAGAACGAAAACCTCCGCATCAACCACGCCGCGCTCCAGCAGAAACCCGGACGCGCCGAACAACGCCAGCTACAGGTTTACGATCTCGCCATCCGCGCGATGCGCGAGCAGGCGCCAGGTTTCGCCCCCGCGTGGGAAAAGGCCATCCGCCAGGCGGAAACGGAAGTGGAAGCCGCCGAGTCCGGTCTGAAAAAACTCGTCCGCAGGGTGATCCCCGGCCTTGGCAACACTCCCGGCACGCAACTGACCGTCACCGAGGAAAACCCGGGACAGTCATAACTCCCGCGTTTCACGTCAGAAACGGATTGCTCTCCGCCTCCCCGCCGATCGTCGTGTCGGGTCCGTGACCGGGGAACACCCGCGTCTCAGGCGGAAGCGTGAGCAGGTGGCGGTCGATGCCATCTAACAACGTCCGCGTGTCGCCCAGCGGCAGGTCGGTGCGGCCGATCGAACCGGCGAAAATGGTATCTCCGGAAAACACCACGCCATCTGCGGGAAAGTGATAGATCACCGAGTCCGTGGAATGTCCCGGCACATGGGCGAGGCGGATCCCGCGGCCGGCGAGTGACAGCGGCGCGGCCATGTCGAGCACCGCATCGACCTGATAGGGAGTCACCGAAATCGGCAGCCCCCACCCGCTGGCGGCGGTTTCCAGCGTGAGATCCTTCGAATAGGCGGCATGCGCGTGAATCCGCGCGCCGGTTTCGCGGATGGCGGCGGCATCCTCCACGTGATCGTAGTGCTGGTGGGTGAGCAGCACATCGCCCACCGCCACACCGCGCGCCGCCAGCCACTTGGCCACGCCGGCCGGAGCGTCGATGAGCAGATTGCCGTCCTCCGTCTCGACGAGGTAGGCATTGGTCTGGACGAAACCTCCCGTATAAACCGTGATCTTCATGGCGCGGCGGAGCTTGTCCGCGCACACCGCCTTTGCAAACGGAAAATCCGGCGCGCGCGGCGCATCAGCGCAGCATGCCTCCAAGCGCGCCTTCCAGCCGCCCGGTGAGGGGCAATGCGCCGCCCTTGGCCGCAAGTTCGCCGGAGGCCAGCAGATCGCTTACCGGGATCGCCTCCCCCGCCCTTGCCTCCGCGCGGCGCGGCACCGGGTAGTTGGGGAAACCGAGGAGATCCTCCTCCAGTTTCATGATCATCTCCGCCCGGCGGTCGGTGGTGGGATCCACGGTGATGTAATCTCCGATATAACTGTGCGCCTGCAGGGCGGTGAAGACGCGGTCGAGATCATCTAACAAAAGTTCGCGGGCGGCGGCATCCGGCGGATTCTCCGCATCCAGCAGACGCCTCCGGATGCGGAAGCGCAAGGCGCGGACACGCTCCGGCGGAGTGGTGGCGCGGTTGTCCCGCGGGTAGCGGGACTCGGCCTCGGTGAGCAGGTTGTCACAGAGCTGGGCGAGCCGTTCCTGGATGCCACCGCCGCCGGCCCGGCCGAGAAACTCGGTCTCCTTGAGCGCGAGCGCGCCGGTGGCCAGGCGCAGGATGCGGTCGTCGCACGGCATGCCCGGCCGCGGCTGCCAGCCGATCCGGTCCTCAAGCCGCGAGAGGCGGTCGCGGAAGGTTTTCTCCACCGCGGGATCATGGAAGAAGCGCATCGCCACCGGCACCAGGAAGGCCTTGCGACCGGCGGGCAGACGCGCGGCACCCTTGAGCAGGATGGAGGCCACTCCCTCGTTGAGCGGATCGAGCCGCCGGTGATGATGATAGATCTCGCCTTCCGGAAAGACCACCAGGGGCTCGCCGCCGTTTTCGATGAGCGAGATGGCGGTCTTGATCGCGGAAAGATCCGGGCCGTCGCGGTCCACGGAGAAAACTCCCATCGATTGCAGCGCCCAGCACGCGAGCGGACTGACCTCGAAAATCTCCCGCGCCCCCATGAAGCGGGGTTTCATGCCGTGGCGGTCGCAAATCTCGATGATCACATGCGGGTCCGAGTGATCCGAGTGGTTCGGCGCGAGCAACACCGAATGCCCTTCCGCGCAAAGCCCGTGCACGGTCTCGAAACCCTGCGCCTCGATGCTATGGACGCGATACTTCCGCTCCAGATGCACGCGCCGGTTCACCCAAAGCCCGGCGGGACGGATCCACGGCCGCACCTTCGGCGGACGGAAGGTGTAGGGCAGATCGTTGCGGAGGCGGCGCATGCGACATCACATGCCACGGATCCCGGCCGATGCGAAGCCCTAAGACGCGGGGCCCGGCCGGGAAAGCCACCACCAAAGCGGCAATCGGAATCACTTGGAAACGAATGGAGGAATTCCCAGCTCCTGGAGCTTCTGGGAGACACGCTGGCGGCTGACGCCAACGTCGCGGGCGATGACGGCGGCGGATTCCTTGCCCAGGCGCCTGATCACATCGGGAGTCCAGACACTCGCGGGGCGCGACTTGCCGCGGCGGCAGGGCGGGATGCCAAGCGAAATGCGCTTGAGGCGGACCGTTGACGGGCTGAGATCGAGCGCCTCACCCGCCTCCTTGTCAGTCATGGTCCCCAGGATGGCCATCTCCGCAGCCGTCCAATCGCCGACGCTCCGGCGGGGGCGGTTGGTGCTTTTGCGTTTCAGGAAGGACGGGATTCCCATTTCCCGGCGTTTGGTGGTGACGCACATGGAGGAAATGCCGATTTCCTCCGCGACCACGCGATCAAAGTTGGTGCCGAGAAGCGCGAGTTCCCTTGCGGTCCACCGGTGCCACGAATTCGAGCTGCGCGCATGACACTCGATGCCCAGGGCGAGGCGTTTCTTGATGACGGACTTGTAGGGGATGCCGAGCCGTCTGGCGACCTCGGCATCCGGGTGTTTGCCGAGAAGGGCGATTTCCCGGGGCCCCCACCCGATGGATCCGAACGGCCGGGAAGACGGGATGCCCATTGACGAGCGTTTCAGGAAAACCGCGGAAGTGCTCAGGCCAAGTTGCCTGGCCAGAGCGCCATCGGAGATTTTTCCGAGGAGCGATAGCTGCCTTTTGTTCCAAACGTGCGCTGGTTCGGACTTCGGTGCCTTGCGTTTCATGGATTCGGGATTGGGGCCTGTGCGGATTCCATCCCGCCGAGGTGCCGCCGAGCATTGCAGGGATTCCGGTTTCGTCGAGCGAATTGCTTCCGAGCGGCCCGGGGAAACGGGGGCGCGGAGCCGCCAGCCGGAATGATGCGTTGCGGCCGCCTCACCGTGCCGCCTCAACCGGCGATGACGAACTTCGGATCGAAGAACGACAGCGCCTTGATCTCGCCGGCCTCGTCCTGATAGAGGAGGACCACGTAGTTTCCGGGATCGTCGGTGGAAACCATGGTGACCACCTTGCCATCGACGGAGACTTGCGCCTCGCCGCGGCCCGAGCCGAGTCGCATGCCCGCGGTCGAGAGGCGTTTGACGGAATCCTGTTTCGGCTTGTTCTGGCCCTCGAAGAGCGTGCCGACCCGGATCTCCTCCTTGTCACAGACCGAGACGAAAGTGATATGATAACCGCGGCCCGGATCGCTTTGCTTGAGCCTCAGGATGCGGGTTTCCCACACCGGTGGATCGCCCTCCTTCCCGGGCGGCTTGCGCTCGGCGAAGCCGATGAGAGTGAGCGTCTCTCCCTTGGCGAGGGTGATCTTCGTGCTGCCTGTCCCAACACCCTCCCTCTTCACGGTGATGGTGTGCGATCCCACCCTGAGTCCGAGGCCTCCGGTTTTCTGTCCGAGCCGATAGCCCTTCGGGTGGAGATCCTCGCCGTTGACGGTGACTTTCACGTTCCCCGTGCCCGCGGCCACGGCGTTGACAAAGCGGATGAAGCCAACCTCTGGCGGCGGCTCCTGGGCGGATGCGGCCGGGACGGCGAGGAGAACGGCGGCGGCGAGGATGTTAGAAATCGTTCTCATGGCGGATGCGAAGGCGGACTTTGGCGGGATCGATGGCGCCGTCGGGCATACGGTCGCCCGGATCGGCGAAGACGGTGAAGGCGCGGCGGACCTCGGCGAGCACTTCGGGTTTCGTGTTGGTGGGGGCGGAGGGGGCGAGCGCCTGCCCCACCACCCAGACGCGGAAGTTCCTCGAGCGCACGGTGGATGCCTCATAAACGCGGGCGAAAACCTCTTCCGCCGCCGAATCGGTGCGGTGAATCTTCGCCCCGTCGTTGATCAGGTCCTTGTTGCCGAAGACCAGGCGGTTGTTGATTTTCGGATCTTTGGATAGGATCCGTGCCTCGGCGATGGCGGCGGGTGAAACGAGCGGTGCCTCGGAGCGCAGGCTGATGATCGCACCGGCAATGCGGGCGGCCTCCGCGTCCATGTCGGCGGGGTTTGCCTTGTAGAGGCTCACCGGCGGCCCCATCTGGCCGCTTGTCACATGGTTCTCGCTGGTGCGCTTGGCCATCTTGGGGTCCATCCTCAGCGCACCATAGGCTAGCGCGCGCAGAGTTTCGCGGCTGGCGGTGTTGAGGTTCACGTTTCCTTCCACCAGGCACAACGCGCCTTCGCGTTCGGCTGCGTTTTCGGAACGGGAGATGCCGGCATGGAAAAGATCCAGCAGTCTCCACGCCTCAAGGCCGGGGGTGTTTGGTTCGTCGAACTTCGGATGCTCCGGGCGGCCGATGCGCAGGGTGTTGCCGCCGCCGTAGTCGGTGCTGCGCGCGGTGTTCGACAACACATCGCCATAGGGGAGGTTCGGACCCGAGGGCGGACTGACCGCCCACATGATGGGATCATAGACCCGGCCCAGCTCGGTGGCGCTGTAGAAGCGGCCGAGGTTCGATACGCGGAAGGGTGCCTCATCCACCGGAGGGTTGAGCAGCGGCGAGTTCGAGGGAAGATTGATGAAGTTCGGATGGTTCGGGTCCGAGGTTTCGCTCACACCGCTGATCGGCAGGGTGCCCACAAACGAGTTATGTCCTCCGTCCGGCCACTCGGACGGCATCACTCGCCCGTATAAAGTCGGCTTGGCGGGTGGGTCTTTGCCATAGATGCTGCCGAAGCGGATGTTGCGCCGGTTCGGGCTGTAGTTCTGCGGGAAGGAGTTCGCATCCTGCGGTGCAAGCAGATAGGCTGACATGCGGGGATCACCCATATTGTCACGCCAATCCTTTGTCGAGGGGCCGAGTTTGTAGGAATGACCGGGCACGGTGGCACGGGTGGCGGGCCGGACGGGAAAATGGAGGCTGACGCTGTTGCGATGAACGTGGCCGCGCGACTCATCGACCATCCTGCCGTTCCAACGCATGCGGTATCCGGCCTTGGAGGCACCATACGTCTCTCCGTCCAACTGGAAAGGTGATGCGACAAACACGCTCGCGGGACCGACATCGATGCGATAGGTGACCTCACCGCAGCGGAAGACCGAATATTGGTTGGGCCTGAGGCTCACATTCATCGGCGGGAACCAGCGGTAGCCCTCGCTTTCGACGGGCTTTGGCTCCACCACGTCGGACATGTCGGCGAGTGTCATGTCCGGAATGGCTCCGAGCGAGAACTCAAATCCGGTTTCGTAGGTCAACTGCGCGGTGCCGGTGACCGGTTTGTCTGACATGTTCCACAACTCGACATAGGTGGCCACCTTGATTTCTATCAACTTGCGGCCATTGACGATAGGCACGCCGGTCCACTTGAAGGTCATGAGGAATTCGCTGACGAGGGGGTAGGAGTCCAGTCCGCGGTATTCGCCCCTGACCGTGGTGGAATCACCGTCCCCGTCCGCGTAGTCGATGGCATTGGCGGCGAGGGTTTTGATGTAGTCGTCCGGAAAGCTTCCCTTGCGGCCTCCCGGTGGTGTATCAGGTGCATCATCGAATTTCGGCAAACCTTTGCGAATCCACGAAGCCATTTCCTCGACGGCGGCGTTTCCACCGGTGGCGAGCAGCTTGTTGAGGTTGAGTTTCGGCTGGCCGTGGACGGAGGGATCGATGCCTGCGGAGTAAGGCACCATCGCTCTTTCCCTGTAGGGCTGGATGCCCGGGAAGAGGCCCTCCTCGACGGCGCGCATGGACTTGTCCACGAGTTGGCCGGGGCGGCCGAAGACCTCCGGGTTGATGGGATCGGCGGCCTCGTTTTGTTCGAGGCGGGCGAGTGGCGGAGAGAAACCGGCGGCGGCGAGGGATGAGTCCGGGGAAATGAGGACCTGGCGGTTTTTGAAGAGGGTTTTGCCGAGGGAACCCTGCTGATCGTCGTTGGCGGCGGGGTCGAAGGCGAAGAGCGGAACCTGGTTGAGGGCGGGTTCGTCGGCGGATGGCGGGTCGGGGTTGATGCCGGCGGCGGGGAAGGGCCAGGGGGTGCGGATGTGGGCACCGCCATTGCCATCCTCGTTGCCGGCGAGGGTGGGATCGAGCCGGCCCTGGAGATCCTCCACCCAGTAGGCGTAGCGGGCGACGACGAGGCCTTTTTCGTCCTCGACCGGGAGCCAGGCGGCGCGAACCTTGTCCTGATGGGGCAAGGTGGTGAAATCGATGCGCTGGTTTTCATCGGTGCCGAGGAGCGGCTCGACGACGGGTATGGCGAGCGCGCCGGACAGCGGGCGTGCGGTGGCACTGAAGAGAGGCGCGTAATCGTAGGTGCCGGCATCGCCGCCCGGCCTGCCGCGGGCGATGAAGAGGAAGGGCGCGCGCCGGCGTTCCTTGGCGTCTGTCGAGTCATCGATCCGCTGGGCGGCTTCCGAGCGGATGACGAGGTATTCGTCGTTGGCGGCCTCGGTGGTGAGGATGGCGCGGATGTCCTCAAGCCCGCTGCGGGCGGCGAGTTCGGCTCGCTCGCGGTCCACAAACGAGCGGGCGGTGCTGCGTTCGATGGAGGCCACCAACAGGATTCCCACGGCAAGCACCAGCAGCGCGCCGACGACGACAAGCACGGCGGGCAGGGTGAAGCCGGCCGGCGCGATTCGTTTTCCCTTGGGACTGTTACTTGGAATGGTCATCGTTTCCAAAGCGGATGAGGGTGCGGTAAACCCGGAGGTCGGCATTGCGCCCGGCCTCGGCGGGATTTCCAAGCGCCTTGCCCGGACCGGATGCGCCGTCCCAATCGGAGGGCTGGCGCAGACGGCCCGCGAGGTCGCGCCGGACGATGATCAACCGGATATCGAGGGCGTCCGGGCCGGCCGTTTCGTTTTCCACCCAGTCGATCCACTCGCCGGAGTTGTCGCGGGATTTCGGCCGGGCCTCGAAGGAAACGACACCGAAGGCGACGGGTTCGTCGTTGTTGGGGCCGCCGTCGCCGGGCGTGAAGAGCGATCCGACGCGGTCCTCGGCGAGTGCCTCGAAGGTTTCCGAACTCTCGCGGAAGCCACGCATGAGGCAGCGCACGGTGCGTCCGCCGATGGCGAGGTCGGAGAGATGGTAGTTCACCGCGCAGAGGTCGCCGATCCGGCCTTTTTCGGACTGGGCCTCGGCGGGTTGCAGGGTGAGGAAACCGAGTTTGTCCGAGGGCCACGCCTTGCCTTCCTGTTCGAGCTTGGTGTCCTTGTGGAAACGGGCGGTCGAGAGGTCGGACGAGAGCTGGGTGAGGATGGCGCGGGCCTCGCGTTCCGAGGCGACGGTGCCGCCAACGCGTTCGTAGCCATCGCCCGAGGTGCCGAGCAGAGAGGCGGCGGCCAGCAGCACGATGGTCCCCACAGCCATCGAGCACATCAGCTCGATGAGCGAGAATCCCCGGGCGTGATGGAGGCGGCCGGTCATGGGATGCGCGAGTGGAAATCGAGTTTGGAGCGCTTCCCGGCACCGGCGGCGGCAGGATACTCCAGCGAAACGGTGAGGCGCAGCATCGGGGTGACGCCGGACTTGGAAGTGGCGATCGGGGTGGCGGACATGGTGGCGATGTAGCGGACCTGTTCGCCATCCATTTGCCGCAGGCCCTTGTCGTAATCGGACTTCGGGATCTTGCCGATGGGGCTTCCGTCCTCGCTGAAGGCGAGTGCCCAGATGTCGCTGCCGGAGGGAAAGGCCTGACCGGTCTTGGTGGATGTGAAAAACCTCGGGACGCCGTTGCGGGAGGCCTGGACCTCATCGAGGCAGATCGGGATGATCCAGGTGCTGCGGGTTTCCGCCTGGGCACTGCCGCCGGTTTTTCCCGCTTCGGCAATGGCCCCGAAAACCAGCGGGATGGCCACGGCAAGGACGCCGACGGCGATGACCGCCTCGACCAATGTCGCTCCGCGCCGTGCGGCGGGTATGGGCGGGGTGGATTCCATCAGTTGATTCGGTAGGGGCGGGCGGTGACGCGGCCAACCTTGAGCCGGCTTTCCGGGATCGCGCCTGAGTCGCCGCGTTTGTTGGGGGATGCCTTGCCATTGCGGTATCCGCCCTCGGCGACGCGCATGACAACCGGAGAGGATCCGGCGGGATGGATCAGCCCGCCACGGGAGTTGAAGGCGAGGGCGTTGACGGTCACGTTGTAGGCCTTGGAGGTTTCGTAGGAAACGGTGATCTCCCCGGATTTATCGAGCGGGTTGTCGGCGCCCTCCACCTCGCCGCCGATGAGGACCACGCCGGTTTCCAGGTTACGCCAGCGGCTCAACAAAACGGCCTTGACCGGAGCGGAGGAACCGGGAGTCCATTCGCCCTCCACCCGGAACAGGCCGAGGCGGCAGCGTTCGTCTCCGGAGGGCAGGTCCCCCGGCTCGGCCACGGCCAGGATGACCGTGGAGCGCGAGGTGATGGCGGTGATCCGCGCTTGTTCGATCATGCCCATGAGCTGGTCGGTCGCCGTGCGCCGGGCCTGGGCTCCGGTGCCGCCGAGCACCGCCACCCCGGCAGTCAGGAGAACGACAATGACCGCAATCACCGCGACCATTTCGACCAGTGAAAAGGCGGGGTGTCGCAGGATTCTTGACGGTTTTTCCGATGAAATCACGCGCTGGAAATGTCGATTTTTGGGGTCTGGTTGCAGGGCTCGTGCCAACACCGGGTAAACACGGGCCAAGGAACAATGCCGATAACCGCATTCAACCGGCACTCTGTGACAGATCCGACACGGACGCCGAAAGAACAAAATTCATTTCCGCCGGATCGCAAGGGATTCCGCCTCACCTCGACCGGGCGTCATACCAGAAATGATCCGCCGATCCGCCGCGCGGCCTCAAGGCAGGCAGGGAGAAAGCCGTCCTCATTGCGCGCGGGAACCACCAGTGTGATGTCCGGTTTCACTGTTCTTCCTCCGTTGGCGGTGGCGGATCGGCGGGCGGCGGAACGTTTCCACCGCCGGTGCCGAAGATGCCGCCAAGCACGCCGCCCACATCGCGGACGATCCCCACCCCTTCCCTGATGGCCTTTACTCCGCCGTCCACCGCCTTGCCGGGGCTGTCTCCGATCACCGAGCGGGTGAACTTGATCACCCGTTCGCCGGTTTCCGGTATGACATCGAACATCCGGGCCCCGGCGGCGGCGACGAGGCGGTCGCTGAGATCCTCCTTCGGATCATCGAGCGTGCCGGTCACCCGCAGCGGCGTCCACAGCAGGCCTTTCTCCCCGGGTGCGAAAACGTGGGTCTCCGCGCCCGGAATGCCGGCCAGGGTGCCGGGAGCAAGACCGAGGCGGAAGTTCCCATCGATCTCCCGGCCGCGGATGGTGACCGCGCCTTCCAGCCGGACCAACCCGTCGCTGGCCAGCACAAGATCGCCGAAAAACAACTCGCCATCGCGCCAGCGCCAGTCGGTGCGGGCGTCGGTCAGGTTCAGGATGCGGAAGCGCCGGGTGTCGGCATAGGCCGCGAGCGTGTCGAGCACCGGCAGGGCGGTGAGGGTGCCGTTGCGGATGGTGAGCGTGCCACGGGCGATGAGGCTGCCGCCGCGGTTGTTGACGGTGAAGCCGGACGCCACGTCACCGGTGAAACGTTTCGCCCAATCCTCGCTGAAAATGTCATCGCACTTCACATCGGTGACCCCGCCTTCGAAGGCATACCGGCCGTTGGAAAGGTCCCACTCGCCGGCGGCGTCCAGACGGCCGTCCTCCCATAACGCCGCACTGGCGCTGTTCACAAAAACCTGGCCGTTCTGCCAGCGGAGTTTCGCCCGGTCCATCCGCACATCGGGTATCCAGGAAAACGGCAGGTTCACCGTGCCACCCAGGGTTTCCACACGATACGAGCGCCGCTGGCCCGCAGGCTCGGCATGAACCCTCATCCCGCCCAACATCGCCGGGCCATAGTCGGTCCGGGCGCGCACCACCAGTTCCTGGACGTCCGCCACCTTCACTTCCACATCGTGAGGCAGCCAGCGCTTCGTGGCGGGGGGCGGCTTTTTCCCCGAGGTATGCTCGGGCGCAGGCGCGGGTTCCGCGTTTTGCCTGAGATCCACGCTCACGTCGAGCCGCCGGACGTTCGAACCCTTCAACTCCCACACGCCACGGCCGATGCCACCCAAGCCCACTTCGGTGTGCAAACCGTCCACCTTCAGGGCGCGGACCAGGCCGGCGCCTGTGGCGTCAAACGAATTCGCATCCACCGCCAAACCCTGCCAGCGGAACGGCGTGAACATCCCGTCCACCTTGGCAACCTCGCTCACCTGGCCGGACAGGAAAGTCCGGAACGAATCGCTGTGCAGGTAACTGCGGATCGCCAGAAAAACCACACCCGCCAGCACCACCAGGCCGATGACCAGACCGATCGACGCCTTGCCGACCCAGCCCACGCCAGCGGATCTCCCGCGTTTTCTCGATCTGCGACTCATCTGGGGAATGCTAGCGAATCCCGGCCCGACCGCAAGACCGCGCGAGAATCATTGGCCGTCATCCGCATCGGGCGCCTTGGTGTCCGCCTCACCCGGCGCACCGGCCGGAGTCTCGGCCTGCGGCGGGGAACTCCCGCGGATGGCATCGATCAGCGAAGCGCCGGTGTCCTTCTGGAAACGCACCGCCATCCCGGCGAAAAACGCCGCCGCCGCCAGAATGATGAACAGCAGGATCATCCCGAATCCGCCACCTCCTCCCGTGTCCGCCAGCGGCCGGACCTCTGTCCTCGGCCGGGCCTCCCCCTCATCGGGCAGGACCGGCAGCTCCCTGCGGCGGGTGGTGGCCGATTTCTCATCCGCCAGGGCGTTCAGCTCCTCGTCGGTGAGGAGGAAATCGAAGGACACATCGCCAAGTTTCACGGTCATCCCGCTGCGAAGCGCGACAACCGACTCCCGCTCGCCGTCCGCCTTGATGCCGTTGGTCGAGCCCAGGTCGCGCAATTCGTATCCGCCGCCGACCCGCCGCATCTCGGCGTGTTTCACCGAAACGGAGCCGCAATCGATGGCAATGTCGTTCTCGCTCCCCCGACCCAAGGTCACGGATTCGCGTTCGAGCTGGAACCGGTAAGGCTGCGGGGTCTTCTCGGGAACGGTGATGGTGACGCGTGGCATGGTCTGAAAACGGGTTTTCGACCGGGTTTCTAACGTCAAACGGTGACGATTCCCATGATTTATTTCCGCCGTCCGCCCGGGCGGCGGAACCCTCGGATCCGGATGCCCCGCGCCTAACGGGCGATCCCGGCCGAAACCGCCGCCTCGGTGGGAACGGTGACCCCGCCCAGCGCGGTATCCGGCTTGACCGTGATTGTCAGCGGCGCGGGCAGCTTGCCTATCTGGTTTTTGCAGTCCTTGGCGTAGATCACGGCCTCCATCGCCTCGGTGACCGATTCGGCGATCGGCCCGCCATCATCCACAAAGGTGCAGTTCTCGAAGACACACTCATATGTGATATGTGGCCAGCAGGAAACTCGCGGAGACCTTGCATTTCACGAAGCGGCACCGGACCATGCAGAACCATGGGTTCGGGACCACGCCGGCAGGCTGGTGTTTCCCAAAGCCCAGTTCCGGAAGATCGATTCCGACAAACACCGTGCGCTCCGCCCGGATGCCGTAGTCCCCCATGGTGACCCGCTTGGGAAACAGGGCGCCCTTGGCCAGGGAATCCTCCAGATGGAATCTTCCCGCGTGGTTTTCACCCCACCAGATGCCGCCGCGCTCGAGAATGGTGTCCTGCAATTCGCAGCGGACGAAATAGGTGCGGCTGGAAAGGTCGTTGATGAACTTGAGTTTTTCGAACTTCGACTGCCTCGCCACGATCCTGCCGGCCGAGAGGAAGAAACGCCCGGAGCCGGAGCCGCTCCAGATGCTGCCCGGGGAAACAACCACCACCGGCCACTTCCTGTTGCCGCAGTTCCCGATGACAATCTCCTCGCGGATTCTCTGCTTCGCGATGGGAACGGTGCAGGACTCGAATGGTGCGTAGATAAGGCTGATTCCGGGGAATCAGGGCGTGGGCAGGG
>CAZKQK010000100.1:0-20459 GCA_964554865.1 uncultured Luteolibacter sp.
GGATTGGCCCAGTGCTTTTGTTGGTCGCAAAAGCGGATGTGAATGGAAAATCTTCGCGTGATGAGCGCGGTTGCAGGGAAACAAGAATAAAACTTGCCGGGAACGGCAAGTGTAAATTCGGTTTTTGTGGAATCCCGAATTTGGAAATTTTGGCAGGAAAATGCGATCCGGTATCATGGGTTTTCTTTTTCCGTTCGCCGCCCATTGGTCCGGACGAGCCGCGACCCGCTTCCGTGGGTTGCCGATCGGGACGGTATCCCCCCTCCGCGCCGATATGACTGGCGACGGTGATCCGTAGCCTATCTCACGAGCCCATGGGCCGGACGGAAATTGGGGGTGAAGCGGGGTCCACACGAACTTGTCGCTCCACCCCCGGTTTCCCTCTCCTGTCTGGAGGATGTGTCAGTCCGCGTCGAGCCTGAGGGCGGCTTTCAACACTGAAAAAGCGTATGCGGATTTCCTTTTCCCTCTGTAGCTGGCAATGGAAGGCGGGCTCGGCGGCGGAAAAGGTGGCTCGGCGGGCGGGATCGGATTTTTCCCACAAATCGGCTTGAGAGGTGCCGGCCGGCGGGCGAGAGTCCGCCGCACCGGAGACACCCCATGGTCAGCCCTTCCCAGAACACCCTGCACACCGCCTACGATTCGAAGATCGAGGGCAACGTCATCGTCACCCGCGTGGACGCCGCCATCAACTGGATGCGGAAAAACTCGCTGTGGCCGATGCCGATGGGCCTGGCCTGTTGCGCGATCGAGCTGATGGCCACCGCGTCGAGCCGCTTTGACATCTCGCGCTTCGGCATGGAGGTGATGCGCTTCTCGCCCCGGCAGGCGGACGTGCTCATCGTTTCCGGCACGGTGACCTACAAGATGGCGCTGGCGGTGAAACGGATCTGGGACCAGATGCCGGACCCGAAATGGTGCGTGGCCATGGGCGCCTGCGCGTCGAGTGGCGGGATGTATCGCAGCTACGCGGTTTTGCAGGGGATCGACCGCCTGATTCCGGTGGACGTTTACATTTCCGGATGCCCGCCACGCCCCGAGGCACTGATCGAAGGTCTCATGAAGCTCCAGAAGAAGATCGAGGGCGAGGAGTCCACGATGGCGCAGAAAAAGGAGTTCTTCGATCAGATTTCCTGAAACCACCACGATCATGGCAGCCGCAGACGATGTGAAAAAACTCCGCGAAATCTTCGGGACAAAGGTTCTGAAAACCGTGGAATTCCGGGGAGAGCAGACCTTGGTGGTGGAATTGGGAGCGTTGCACGATGTTTTGGAAAAATGTCGCAATGATCTTGATTACGAGATGGTTTTGGATATTTCAAGTCTCGATCACTTCGGCGACGATCCGCGATTCGAGATTGTTTACGAAATCGCCACGTTGGACGACTCCCGGCACCTCCGCGTGAAGGCGGCGGT
This sequence comes from uncultured Luteolibacter sp., assembly GCA_964554865.1. Classification (GTDB taxonomy): domain Bacteria; phylum Verrucomicrobiota; class Verrucomicrobiia; order Verrucomicrobiales; family Akkermansiaceae; genus Luteolibacter. The sequence goes on from CAZKQK010000100.1 coordinate 1,417, forward strand.
GAGTGAGGAAGAGAGCGTGCCAACGGCCACGGACATCTGGCCGGGGGCCGATTGGCATGAGCGCGAGGTTTATGACATGATGGGCATTCCGTTTACCGGACACCCGAATCTCAAGCGCATCCTGATGTGGGAGGGCTACCCGTTCCACCCGCTGCGCAAGGATTTCCCCTTGGCCGGGCGTCCTTCGGAGATGCCGGACGTGGCCTTCACCGGTGTGGCCCCGCTGGAGGGCGGGCCCTTCGTCACCTGCGCCGGTGGCGAGGACACGGTCCGCCGCGAGCCGCGCGCCCGAGTGGTGGAATGATTTCCACCCGCATCTCCGTAGAACATCGCTCCCCCCGCCATGAACGCTTCCGTTGGGCCATTCTCCAACGCGGCCCGCAATCTCTCGCAGATCGGCCGCTCGCGGGCCTGTTGGCTCGCGCTGGCGGTGGTGGGACTGGTGCAGTTGGCGATGAACGCTGCCGGCGGCGGAGGATCGCTCAACGAATGGTTCAACCTTTTCGGGCTGAGCCGGGAAGGATTTCTGTCGGGTCGGCTGTGGCAACTCGGCAGCCACGGGATCCTGCACGGGTCTTGGTTTCACCTCGCGCTGAACGGTTTGTTCGTGCTGCTGATCGGTTCGCGGATCGAGCACATGACCGGGCCCGCGACGCTCTGGAAAACCCTCGCCGCCGGTGTGCTCGGCGGGGGAATCGCCCACCTGCTTCTGGGTTCCGGCCTGCTGGTGGGGCTGTCGGGCGGCTGCATGGCGCTGCTGTTGCTTCTAACCACGCTCTCGCCCCAGTCACGGATGCTGCCGATTCCGGTTTCGGCGAAGAGCCTGGGAATCGGGGTGATGATCGCCGAACTGATCCTCACGCTGGTCAATCCCGGTCTCGGTTTTCCCGGGCTGTCGCAAATCGGACACTGGCTGGAGCGAAACGGCTGCGGTTCGTGGTTTGACCTGGGCCACGCCTGCCACGCCGGCGGAGGTTTGGCCGGGTGGCTGACCGGAAAGTGGATCCTGCGCCCGCGGGTCAACCTCGCAAGCCTCCGCCGCGATCGCGCGCGGCGGGAGGCGAGGTGAACGGTGAATCAACCCTGGCCGAGCCCGCGAACACTGCGGGAGTTACCCCTGCCGCGATCCTCCTCGGTGCGGCCGCGCGGTTGCTGCGGCTCGCCGCGGGGCTGGGATTGCTGGCGGGGCTGCACCTGCTGGCGAGGTGGGGCGACCTCACGGCCGCGTGATGAATTCGGAGCCTGTTGAACCCTCTGTCTCTGGTTTTCCTGGGGCTGGCGCTGGCCGGAAATCCGGTGGCTCGGCTGCTGGCGGAGGTTTTCCGCGCGACGGGCTTCCAGCCTGCCGGGCTCGCGGGTGACCGGGGTGTTGTAGGCGGAGGGGACGCGGCCACCACGGTTGCCGGACGTTTGCGGGCGGGCTTCCTGGCGGGTGTTTCCACGATTTCCCGAGGGAGCCCACATCGGCTTTTGTTGGTTGGTCTGCGGGCGGTTGTCGTAGGTCCGGCGATCCGGTTGGCGCTGCCAGTCGTAGTTGGTTCTGCTGCGGTTGCTGCCCTGATTCACCGGTTTCTGGCGCACCTGGCGGGCCCAGTCGTAGTTGGTGCCGCGATAGGCCTGCTCGCGATTGCGGTAGTTCGCCACCGTGATGTTGTTCACGTAGCGCGGCGGCGGGCAATAGCTCCGGCGGTAGCCGTAGGGGTGCGGGCAGCCGATCATGACCGGAGGACGGTAACCGACCGGATAGTAGCCGTTCAGATACGGATCGTAGTAACAGCGGCGGCTATAGTCGTAGTAGGCGTAGCAGTAGGGGTCATAGCCCCAGCGCGGGTTGCCGGTGCTCACGAACATGGTGGTGCTGAAATTGCCGCTGCCATAGCCGTAGCCATACCCATAGCCCTCGCTGTAGCCGCCGGACGAGTATGAGCCGCCGGCGCTGCCGTAGTAGGGGTAGGTGCAAGAGGTGAATGCCATGGTGGCGCCAATCGCGGCGACCGCCAGAGCCCGGGAGCGGATGAATTTCCTCATGCGCCTACGACAGCACCGAACCCGGATTTATTCGAAGCGAATTTTCCGGAAATTCCCGCCAATCCCCGCGTTGGGTTGACATCCCGGCGGGTTCTCCGGTTTCATCGGCCCAGCCTGAACATGAGCAACTCGCAAGCGCCGATTCTTGTCACTGGGGGAGCCGGATACATCGGTTCCCACACCGTTCGATTGCTGGCCTCCCAAGGACGCCGGATCGTTGTCCTCGACAACCTGGTTTTCGGCCATGAAAAGGCCATCGTCGATCCGGCGGTGGAACTCGTCGTCGGCGATGTGGGCGATCAGGCGCTGGTCCGCTCGCTGTTTGGGAAACACGGCTTCGGCGCGGTGATCCATTTCGCCGCCTACGCCTACGTCGGCGAGTCGGTGACCGATCCTCTCAAATACTACCAGAACAACACCGCCGAGCCCGTGAAGCTGCTGCAAGTGATGCGGGAGTTCGGCTGCAAGGTTTTCGTTTTCTCCTCCACCTGCGCCACCTACGGCGTGCCGGACAAGCTTCCGATCACCGAAACCAACCGTCAGAGCCCGATCAACCCCTACGGCCGCAGCAAGCTGATGGTCGAGTGGATACTCAAGGACTGCGGCGAGGCGTGGGGACTCCGCAGCGCCTGCCTTCGTTATTTCAATGCCAGCGGCTCCTCGCCGGATGGCCTGATCGGCGAGGACCACGATCCGGAAACCCACCTCATTCCGCGGGTGCTGATGGCGGTGGCAGGGCAGATCGGCCACATCGAGGTTTTCGGCACCGATTACAACACGCCGGACGGCACCTGCGTCCGGGATTACATCCACGTCGAGGATCTCGCCGACGCCCATGCCAAGGCCCTCGATCATCTCGCCGCCGGCGGTGAGTCGCTGCACTGCAACCTCGGCACAGGCGTCGGGGTTTCGGTGAAGGAAATCATCACCGCCGTCGAAGAGGTCACCGGACGCAGCGTCCCGGTGAAATACGGCCCGCGCCGCGCGGGGGATCCGGATTTTCTGGTAGCCGATCCGTCACTCGCCAAGGAGCTGCTCGGGTGGGAGGCGTCCCGCAAGGATGTGCGGGACATGGTGCGTCCCGCCTGGCTCTGGATGAGCGGACCCAACCGGGGCCGATTCCCGAAAAACTCCGCCTGACCGTACTTGCGATGTATTGACATTTTCTCTTGCGAATCCCCGTTTCACCGCCATCTTTCCCCATATCCGAACAAACCCATGAATCCGTCATCACCAAGATCCGCCAATCGCCCGGCCGCCCGCGCCTTCACGCTGGTGGAAATGCTGGTCGTCATCGCCATCATCTCGATCCTGATGACCGCAGGCTCCATCGGCCTCCGCGGCATGGGAGGCAAGGGCGTCACCAGCGGCGTGGCCACCGTCGAATCGTTGTTTGACGAAGCCCGCACCACGGCGGTGGGGCGCAACCTGCGAGCCTGCGTGCTGGTTGCCCAAACCCTCACCAACAACAAGGGCGATGATCTCCGCCGGATCGTGGTTGCCTACGAGGAAACCGAGACCAATTCCGGCAGTCCGGAATTCGGCCAGGCCAAGGAGCCGAACAACCCGACTCCCAATTGGGTGCTCTCCAGCCGCGGCGCGGTGTTGCCGGACCAGACATTCTTCAGCGAAAAGTTCAGCAGGAAGAATCACGACGCCGGCACCGGCGCGATCGACACCGTTTCCTCCGACAAGCTGAAAACCACGGGCGGAGGAGGCGTCAAGGCTCCCTACGAGGGCACCTATTTCATCTACGAGTTCAACTCCCAGGGCATCGCCAAGACACCGGGTGCGAGTTTCATCATCGGCTCTGGTGCCAGAAATGCCGTGAAATCCTCCACCGAGCAGCCGCCCCGGGTCACTTCCGCCGGACGGCGCGACTTCGGTGGTTTCGTCATCTGGCGCAATGGCCGCACCTCCGTTTTCCGCAGCCCCGAGCAAATGGGCTCCGAAATCAAAAACCTCAGTTCCGGTTCAACCTTCTGATCCATGAAAAACCCCATTCATCCATCCCGCCGCACGGGATTCACCCTGTTGGAAACCGTTATCGCCATCGGCGTGCTCGCCGTGCTTTTGACCGGATTCATGGTCGTGTTCGCACCCGCCGCCGCAGGTATCAAGCGCGCGATCAGCGTGCAGGAGGCGGACCGGCTCGCGTCCACACTGGAGCAGGAACTCGTCACTTTGCGCGGCCAGTCGGAACAATCCGAATTCAAGACCGGCTTCGGCAAAGCCTACGAACTGATCGAGGGCTCGGACAGGCCCGGCGACGCGCTGCTCGTCTATCAGTACCGCGGCAGCCTTTCCAGCGAGCGCACGGACGGCACCCCGGTGCCGGTGGAGAACATCAAGGGCAAGCTCCCGGGCCAGGACTACACCGTGGTAACCATGGCCCGCCGCCGCAGCGACTCCGGGTTCAGAGAGGATCTCGCCGCACTCGAGGGCGGGATCTATCTGGTGAAATGCACGCAACTCATCTTCGAGGGTGGAGAACTCAAACCCGGAACCGCAGGCAAGATAGTCGATCCGAAAGGCAACTCGGCTTCCTCCGATGCCGACAGCTATCCCGAGGCCGTCATCGCGTTTTCCGCGGACTTTTACACCCTGCCAGCCCGCTCCAGCTCCTACTTCGACAACGCCAACGGCTTTGCGAAAACCTTCACCAACTCGAAAAATCCCGTTTTCACCCGCAACCTCGCCGTTCGCCGCTAATATCACCACCCGTTTCCCGCCATGAAAACCCAGCGCAACTCGCCCGCCAAACGCGGATTCACTCTCATGGAACTGATGGTCGCCATGGCCATCACCACCATCATCGTCACCGTGCTGGTATCGATCACCTCGATCGCCATCGACACCTGGAACCGCAGCCGCGCCGAGTTGCGCGCCTCGCGCCAGGCCAAGGCCATGGTGGACAGCCTGACTCGCGATTTCGAAGCGCTCGTCACCCGCCGCGGCAATGAGTTCGAGTGGCTCTACGCCGCCACTCCGGGCACCATGCCGGGCCAAAGCACCAATGCCGCGGAACTCATTTTCTTCGCCGGATCGACCGACCGCTACGATGGCGCGATCGGCACCAACGAGGACGGGGGCGGTGACGTTTCCTGTGTCGCCTACATGCTCGATTACCGCGATCCCATCGGTGGTGGCGGGAACAAGAGTTACCCAACCTTCGTGCTCAACCGCCTGCTGGTGAATCCGGATGAAACCTTCCAGGAGCTTCTGGGCAGGGATGATTTGAGCAACGCCTTCGGCTCCCGCAAATCCGAGTTGGAGAAAAAGGAGAACTTCGTGTGCGAAAACATCTATCAGTTCACGGTGACCTTTCATGTGGAGATCACCGAAACATCCGGAACCACCACCAGCCTTAAAACCGTGCCCATCACCATCGGCCAGGGTGGCGGCAAAACCGCTTCGAAGTTCAGGGTGAAAGGAACCGGCATCGAAGTGACCGGCGGTACGGGCTCCATCACCGCGGACCAACTCAAGGCCGGCCGGCTCAAGGCAATGGAGGTCTCGCTGACAGTCCTCTCGGATGCCGGTATCGACCAACTCCGCAACCGCGGGTTCGCAGGCAACCAGCAGTCCGAGTTTCTCGCCAAAAACTCCTATCACTACTCCAAACTCGTCCAACTCTCGACGATGTGAGGCGGGCCATCCCCGGCCTCACGCGAGGAAACCCACAGGCGGTGTGCCACCGGACGGATTGTGGAAGTTGGTGATGTTCGGCAGCACCGTTTCCATGTCTCCGGGAGTGACGCCGAACCACTGGAGCATCTCGCAGAAGAATTCGTCGGCCGAGAGTTTCGGGAAGATCCGGCCGCCGCGCCCGATGTCGTCCGGGCCGTCGATGACCAGGGACGGGTAGTGACCGCGGATCGCGCCGCCGGCGACCGGTCCGCCCATGACGATCTGGTGTCCCGACCACGCGTGGTCCGTGCCCTGGCCGTTCGAGCGCAGGGTGCGGCCGAAGTCGGAGCAGGTGAAGGTGATCACGTCGTTGGCCAGTCCGAGGGTTTCGAGCGATTGCTGGAATGCGAAAAGCACGCGGTCCAGGGTGGCCAGCATGCCGGCGTGGTTGTTGAGAAGCTCCGAGTGGTGGTCCCAGCCGCCGTAGTCAATGAACACCGTCTGGCGGCGCAGCTTGAGCGACTCGCGGATGGCGATGGTGCGTACGGCGGCGCGGAAGCGGTCGGACAGCCAGTGGTTGGGAAACGGCGCGGCGGCGAGCACGGAGTTGACATTTTGTCCGTTGAGCGATCCCGGCGAGGCATAACCCGTCTGGAACTGTACGCCGCGCTCGATGCTGTTGGAGGTGATGCGGCCGTGGGTGCGCTGGAACAGGTTCTGATAGTGCTGCTCGATCGGGCTGCCGACCATTTCCAGCATCGCCTGGCGTTTGGCGGCATGCACCGGTGAGTTTCCGAGCGCGCCGGCGAAGGACAGGGCGCCGCCGCCGGTGATGACGAACTGGCCTTCGCTCCGGCCGATCTGGAAAGCGGAGTTGCCGGAGAGCGAGAAATTCATCGGCATGTAATAACCGGCGGTCTGCTCGGTGTTGTGGGCGGAGTGGATCACATCCGCCGCGCGGCCGCCCCAGCCGGAAAGCACCTGCATGCCCTGCGGCACCGAGGTTTGCCACTGCTCGATCTGGTCGCGGTGGGAAAACAAGGCCTTGGGCACGGCCACCGAACCATTCAGATAGGCTTCCTTGTTGGGAATGGGTTCCACCAGGGTGCCGACGTTGGCGACGAAGGCCACCCGTTTTTTCCCGGCGTCCCCGCCCGTCCCGTTGAACATCTCGGCAAGGCGCGGGCACGAGGGGTGCAGGCCGTAGCTCCGGCCCTGGGCGTCGGTGAAGTTCAGCGGCAGCAGATTGTCCCGCGGAATGGCCAGGCCGGAGCGGGATGCGGCGTAATCGTCATAGCCGCCCGGCTGGTCGCGTGGAATGAGCATGTTGTAGGTATCGCATCCGCCGGAGAGGAAAACGCAGACCAGCGCCTTGCGCTGCGCGCCGAATCCGCCCTGGGCCGCCGCATGGTTGGCCATGGTCAGGTTCAGCAGGGTGGAGAGAATCGAGCTGGAGCCGATGGCGGCGCAACTCGTTTCTCCCAGAAATTGGCGGCGGGTCCGTTTCATGTCTGGAAGGATGATATCATTTCTGGATCACCCCCTCGGGCGAGTTCATGGCGATCCACAGGGCGAGGGCGAGGCGGTCCCTGCGGGTCAGGCCGGGATATGCCAGGGCGTTGAGCAGGATCCCGCGGGTGCGGGCGCCGAGGTTTCCCGCGCAGACCAGCAGGTCGACGTGATCCACCAGCGCCGCGGGATTGTCCGCGACGAGCAGGGAGTCGCTGAAATCCAGCGGATAGGTCCATGACCATGCGGCCCTGAAACCATGGTGCAGGTAGTCCCAAAGGAGGTTCGGGAAGGCGACGGCGGTGTAGGTGTTGATGATCTGGAAACCGGGGCTCGCCAGACCCTGCTCGCGCACCTCGCCGGGCGCCTGATAGACGGGTGTGTAGAAGTTGAAAACACTGGGCGAGTTGAGCGGCTCCTGCAGCGTCTTTTCGTAGTAGTTGTCCGTCCAGTTCCACCAGACGAAGTCCGGATGGGTTTGCGCCAGTTTCATCAGGCGCCCCAGATGCATGGTGCGGACGACGGGTTCCCGCACCTTGCCCGCACCGGCGGACGGCTGCGGCCCGCGCGCCTCGGGATCCAGCAGGATCGCCCTGGCGACGGCGGCGAGATTGCCGCGCGTCCCGGTGCCGTCATCGGCGAACACGTCCCGCACCCGCCGCACATAGGCGGGGGAGGGGTTGTCGGTCACGAGGAACTGGATGAGCTGCCGGCAGATGAAGGGCGGAGTGTTCGGGTGACGGAACAAGGAGTCCACCGCGTCCCTGATGTCCTGGATGGCATTCGCCTCGGAAGGCTCGCGGGCGGGAACGACAAAGCCCTTGGGCAGGCGTTTCACACCGAAGTCGTGGCGATCCGGATACATGACCATCGGCAGCGTGTAATGTTCGTCCGCCCAACCGCCGCCGCCCCAGCCGTAGGGCGAGGCGAAGTACATGCCGGTGAAGGCGCGGGCGAGTTCGGTGACGTCGCCATTGTCATAAGTGGGGATCGGCTGCCCTTGTCCATCGAGTTTGCGGCTGCCATCCGGATTCAGCTCCCACAGGCCGATGGAAAACAACTGCATGATTTCCCGCGCGTAGTTTTCATCCGGATAGCGCGGGATCGAGGGATCGGCCTTCTGGTTTCCGGCGCTGCTGAGATACCAGCCCATGGCGGGATGGAAGGTCACGTCCTGGAGCAGATCCCCGTAGTTCCCGAGCGCGTGACGGATCAGGAGATCGTAGTAATGGGCCATGCCTTCCGGTTTTTCCTCCAACTGCGCGTCGCGCCGGGACACCACCAGGATCTGGGATAGGGCGAAGGCCATGCGCTGCCGGAGCTGGTCCTCGCCGCCGATGGCCGTGCGGGCGAAGGGCGTGGTCACGTTGTTGCCGTGGACGAAGTTGTCCTGCCCGTTGAAGTTATATGTCGGATCGATGCGCGGCCCCGCCGCGTCCGCCTTGATGCTTTTGACATATGGCCGGAGATAGGAGGGCGGGAGGGATATCTGTCGGGAAATCCATCCCCCGTATCCAAGAGCCCGGACTGCGGCGATGGACTCCGGAGTGGGGCCGAAGCTGGCCTGCATCAGGAAACGGGAGGCCTGCACCGGGGACGGAGTGCCCGGCACGGCGCTTCCGGGAGGCCCGCCGGATGAAGACGCTCCTTGCATGCGGTTGAGCAGCGCGAGCGCGTCTCCCGTTAGCGTTTGTCCGCCGGTTGTGGCGATCGATTGGCCCATCGAGCCGGGTTGGCCGATCGCGGAACCGAGCACCATTTTCTCAATCCAATCTTCGACGCCGTCGCCATCGCCATCCAGCGGACCCACTCCCACACGGTGGAAACCCGAGCCATCGGCGGAGGGAAACACGCCCGGGATGGAAACCTCGCGCCTGCCCCCGGACACAGCGGCCGGAGGAAGCCCGGTGACCGGTTCCCATGTCGCCAGCGCATCGCTTTCGAAAACAGTGTGCCGCTTGTGAGGCAGATCCGTCCACGAGAGGACCAGCGCGTCGCCATCTCGCCATGCCATGGCTTCCAGGCGGGAGTTTGGATCATCCGGATCGGTGCCCGCGATGGCCTCCTCGGCATTGCTCATGCCATCGCCATCGTCATCAGCCGCTGCGGTTCTCGGTTTCCCGCTCCAAAGCACCCACGCGTCGGAGAGGCCGTCACCATCGAGATCGCCGATTGATCCAGTGAAGGTGAACCACGCGGGAAGGCTGGCTGCCGATTTGGGATCCGAGCCGTGGTTCACCTCGACGCCGTCCGGCGCGCCGTCTCCATCGGTGTCCGGATCCCGTGGATTTGTGCCCGCCAGAAATTCCCGCAGGTTTGTCAGCCCGTCGCCGTCCGCATCAAGTTGCGCGTCGGCATGAAGGTTCGGGTTGAACGAATGAAGTGTCTCCCACGCGTCCGGCATGCCGTCGCTATCGGCGTCCGGTGTCCCCGGCGCGGTGGTGGTGATGAGGGCCTTCACACCGGTTTCCACGCTGAAGTGCATGCGCCCGGTTTCACCATCACGGTTTTTCCACACCGTGCTGCCGTCGAGCAGCGAGGGATGGGCGGCCACCGCATTGTTGCGGATATAAGTGGCGAGCGTGACCGGTGTGGCGGGATTGGTGAGGTCCGCCATCAGAAACTGGAGATTCCATGAGTTGACTCCGGCCACCGGTTGCGTGGCGGAAAACTCCAGCCGCAGCGGCCTGGAGTCGTCCGCATGCCCGTATCCGCTGAAACCGAAATCCCGGGTGCGGTCATTGGCCAGACTCCAATCGCTGTCCCACACCCCGCTGCCTGGCGACCCGTTCAGATGAAAGGTTCCCTCCACGCAGCGAAAGCGGTGATAGAGCCTTCCGTTCACATATCTGATGCCGATGCCGATCTGCCGGCTCCATCCGCTCTGGTCGATGTCCGCCACCGCCTCGCAGAGCATCGTCTCATCGTCTTCGATCGCGCCGAGCATCGACCGGTCGTGATTCCACAACACCCGCAGGTTGTCGATGCGCCAGAGCCAGGTGCGGGTGGGTCCGTCCCATACGGGCACCGGTGCGGGGATGCTCGCGGCGGACATCGGGTCCGAGCCATGGGCGCGTTCAACCGGATCGGAGAAACCGTCACCATCGCTGTCGGCAAGCGTCGGCAGCGAGGCGAAGGGATTGGCCGCCAACTCCGCACCATCGGTCAGGCCGTCACCGTCACTGTCCGGATTCAGCGGTGATGTGCCGTGGTCCGCCTCGTCTCCATCCGGGATGCCGTCCTTGTCCGTATCCGCGTCGCGGGGATCGGTTCCCAGCGCGAGTTCGGCGGCGTTGCCCAGCCCGTCACCGTCCGCGTCGGCATCCGCATCGGCGATGGCCGGATTGAATCCGTATTCGATCTCGACCAGGTCGCTCATGCCATCGCCGTCGGTATCGGTGGCGCTATCGACGATCTGGATTCCGTAAATGCCCACGGTGCCCACATCGGTCTGGTTGTCCGGCAGTTCGTCGTGGTCCACGGACTCGAGCACGATGGTTTGTCCGCTTCCGCTGAGATTGCGGTAGCGCACGAGGTTTCCGCTACGGATTCCACCGATGCTGGTGGCGGTGATCTCGCGCCAGCCGGTGAAGGGCGGTTCGGAATCGGTTAGAAAATAGCGGCCGCTCGCCGGTTGGCTGACGAGGCGGACCAGACCGCGGCGATTCGGATAGATATATCCCGGATAGACGAGCAGATCATAGGTGCCGTAGGGGATGCCGGACAACTGGATGGTGACCGGGGTGTTGTGACTGCCGCGGTTCTGGGTGCGGATCATGCCGTTGAGCAGCCTTTCATCGCCGTTGCCGACGTGCAGCCCGTCGCCCGCGTGATGGCAGGTCCATGACGCCGATGCGCCGGTCGGCTGGCCGCGATGGTTGCGAAGCGCGCTTTTCGATCCTGTTAGAACGGTGCCGGCGGACACCCAATGGGGCAGGGGAGCGCTGGCGTTCCAGAAGGGAAACCGGTGGAAACCGGCCGTTTCCCAATCGCCGAGCATGGCGGATTGTTTGTATTCGCTCACGAACTGCAGGCTGATCGCTCCGGGGAAAGCAAAGGGCTGCGACGCGCCGTCCGCGGGATTGCTCCCGCTATCGACTTCGAAGGCATCCGGGAAACCATCGCCATCGCTGTCGAACAACAGCGGATTGGTGAGAACCTCAAGGTTGTCCGGGACGCCGTCACCATCCGTGTCCGGATTGAGCGGATCGGTTCCGGCCAGGGTTTCCGCATGGTCGGAGATGCCGTCATTGTCGCTGTCCGGATCCGTGGGGTTGGTGCCGGCGTGAAACTCCTCAAGGTTGCTCAGTCCGTCGCCATCGAAATCAAGTACGGCGTCTGAAGCGTCCTGATCGTCAAATCCGTAAGTGTCCTCGAACCAGCGGGGCATGTCGTCCCCATCGTCGTCGCGCAGGGCGGTGACGTCCGCCTCCAGTCTGAGGAAATCGAATGATTGGTAGCCGCCTGCCGCTCCGCCGGTGCGTTCGATTTGAAGAACATTCGCACCGGCCACCGCATGAAGCGATGGGGCCGCGCCGGTGATGGTGATGGTGGTTTTCCAATTGATCCCGTTGCGCACCGCGATCACCGAGCCGTTCAGCCGGATGGTGATGTCGTGCGTCGAATACCCGGGAATGGGGCCGTTCACCCATGCGCCGCCGTTGATCAGATCGACGGTGATCCGCAGCATGCAGTCCGCCGAGGCCTGGCTGGCGGTGAGCGGGAAATGGATGCGGTTCCGTGGATCGCCGGATGTCACCGCGCGCTCGAAGTTTTCCACCGCCTCATCCGCCGCCAGGGTGCCGATCGGCGGCGGGTGGCTGCCGGCGAAGTAGTAGTCATCGTCCTTCACCGATGGCGAGCCCGGCGGGTTGTTAGGGCCGAAGCTCTCCTGCGGAAACGGCGACGAGCTGTCGTCATCCGCTCCAAGCTGCCACACGGTGGCGAATGAAGACGCATGGACCGCCCCGATGGCAATGAACGCCACCAGCAAACCGCGGAACATTTCAAACGGGGTCTTCAGCTTGGAAATGGATAGGCAAGCAGGCATTCAGGATAGCGGAACCTATCCGGGTTGCCTTGATCTGCCGAGAAAAATCACTGCGGAGAAGACGGGAACGACGGCCGGTTTTGGGACCATTTGGCCGCTTTCGGGACATCAAAAACCTTTCAAACCCGAAAAATCCGGCATAGTTTACGTCCAACGAAAGGTGACAGCACGCTGCGGCGGACTGAAAACCTTTCCGACATATTCTCAGTCCCGCGCAAGCGGCTGCCACAAGGCCAAATCGATCTCCGGGGGGAAGTCGATCCAGCGCCCGCAGCCACCCGAACGGGATCTTTGGGGGGAAATATGCTATCTCGGGCGCGGATCGGAAATCGGTCCGCGCCCGTTTCGTTTCAAGCCCCGGACGCGAGACCGGCCCGCACCTTGGCGAAGCCCGGCTTGATCGTGTCGAAAATGATTCTCAACCGTTTGTCGAAGGGGGCGAAGGCGCTCTTCATCGCGTTGAGCGAGAGTTTCTCCAATTCCGCCAGGCTCAGGTCGAACAACTCGGTGGCCAGGGTCGTTTCCCTGGTCATGGTGGTGTCGCTCATCAGGCGGTCGTCGGTGTTCAGGCAAACCCGGAAGCCGCGCCTGAAAAACAGACCGAAGGGATGATCCCCGAGACTCGCGCAGGCACCTGTATGGAGGTTGCTCAAAAGGCACATCTCCAGAGGAATCCGGCGGTCGAGAACATACTGCGCCAATCGCCCCAGACGCATGGTGCCGTCCGGAAACACCTCGATGTCATCCCGCAGGCGGGTCGCGTGTCCCAGGCGATGCGCGCCACAATATTGCAACGCCTGCCAGATGGACTCCGGACCGTACGCTTCTCCCGCGTGGATCGTGATGTAGAAATTCGCCCGCTCGATCGCCTGGAAGGCATCGACATGCTTTTTCGGAGGAAACCCGTCCTCGCCGCCCGCGAGATCGAAGCCGACCACACCGGCGTCGCGGCAGCGGATGGCGAGTTCCGCCGCCGCCTCCGAACACTGCATGTGGCGCATCGCACAGATGATCAGCCCCCATTGCACGCCGTATTGCTTTTCCCCGCGCTTCAATCCGCGGATCACGGCGTGGACCACCTCGTCCTGGGTGAGTCCGCGTTCGGTATGGTATACCGGGGCGAAGCGGACCTCGGCATAAACAACCCCGTCTTCGTGCATGTCCTCGATGAACTCAAAAGCCACGCGCTCAAGCGTCTCGGCCGTCTGCATCACCGCGATGGTGTGCTGGAAGCCTTCCAGATACTCCGGCAGGTTCCCCCGCTGCGCCCCCCGGTGAAACCAGGCGGCGAGTTGCTCCGGATCGGTGGTCGGAAGTTGGTCGTAGCCGAGTTCCGCGGCCAGCTCGATGACGGTGGACGGACGCAGTCCGCCGTCCAAGTGTTCGTGAAGCAGGACTTTCGGCAGCGTGCGGATGTCAACGGCGGCCGTCAGTTTCTTGCCGCGAAAGGGGATTTGGGGATTGCTGGGGATGCTCATGATGAAAATCTCAATCGCCGAGGAACACATATTCCTCGGCCACCCGGTTCAATGACCGGCGGGCGGACGGCAGGGACTCCGAAAGGCTCGCCAATATCCTGCGGCTGGAAACCGAAGCCGCCACCCGGTTTTCAGCCGCCTCCTTGTAGGCGCAGCGGGCGAACGATTCGTAAAACTCCAGATCGGGTGTCTCGCCCCGCTCGCAGCGGCGGTTCAAAAACTGCGGATAAAGCCCGGTCAGCACCAGAAACTGATCGCCGGCCGCCACCTGAAGGTGAAACCGCATCCGCCCCTTCGAACGCGAAATGAATGAAAGGAACTGCGCCGCATGGGTGAATCCGCGGGTCACATCCTCCAGCGGATCGCCACCATTCAGGCTCACCCTCCTCGCAAGCAACCCGGCCACATAGTCGGCCAGCGCCACGTCTCCCAGGTCCGCATCCAGAAACGAGTGTCTCACCAGCACGTAGAAGTAAAACCTCGGGGAAACCCCTATCGCCGACGGTGATTGGATCATGTTGCGGAAAACCTCCTTCAAATCGAGGATTTCGCGCCGCCCCTCCGGGTCACCCCACAGCTTGGCCAGGTGCCGGCGGCTGCTGCCGGCCGCGAGTGCTGTCGCCACGAAATCGAAATCCGCCCGGGTGAAGCGGTTCTTCGTCAGCGGCATCCAGTGCTCCAGCATTCACCCGCAGGGATTAGCAGCTGGCGACCCGAAATGGCGAGAAAATTTATTAAGAAAAGTGAAATAACTTCCCGCAAGCCATTGATTTCAGGGGGATTGGGCCGCTTTTCAGCAAGACTCTTTTTCCTTGATTGTTCATTTCGAGGCTCTTACGAAGCCGCCGCGCTCCGGCGGCAATCGCCGGGGTTTCAAACCATCCGACAAACACGATGAACCTGACCCGGAAAACAAAGTCCGTGGCCCTGGCAATCGCCGGCGTCATTCTTCTCCCAAGTTGCTCGACGATTGGGAGTGCCACCTCCAAAACATCGGCTCGCTCAAGCGGGCCCGAATATGCCGTAAAATCGACCGAGCACGGCAAAGCCTCATGGTATTCGATCGCCACCAACCGCGGCACCAGGACCGCCAGTGGCCAACGCCTCTGCAATCAAGGCGCCACCGCAGCCCACAAAACCCTGCCCATGGGCACCAAGGTGCGCGTCACCAACCAGGCAAATGGCAAATCCGAAGTGGTCACCATCAATGACCGCGGCCCCTACATTCGTGGACGCGTCATCGACGTGACGATCGGCACCGCCGAGCGCCTCGGCTTCCGCAGCTGCGGCGTGGTCCCCGTCAAGGTCGAGGTTCTCGGCCACATCAATACCGACTGACGGTCCCGCCATCCATCCTCGCTCCCCAAACCCGCCTCCGGCCCGTCCGCAGGCGGGTTTTTTCGCGGCCCGCATCCATCCGCCCGATTTTCGGAAACCGGCCTGAATAAACTAGCGCCATCCCGGGCTTTTTTCATCCCGCCCCATGCAGAGGCTGCTGCTCCAGCCGCGCGACTATACCAACTCGCTGCAACTCCTCAGCGCCCTCGGCCTGATGGTCGTCGGTCTGGTCGTCGCCGCCCCCTTCGGAGTCTCCAACGGCGGGGAAACCAGGGCCGCGCTCGAAATCGTCGCGCCCCCGTCGATACCGGCCATGGCTCGCCGCTGTCCGTGATGATTCCGTTTCTCTTCATCACCATCGCCTGCGGCGCGATCTCCGGATTCCACTGCCTGGTCTCCTCCGGCACCACCTCCAAGCAGTTGAAATGTGAAACCGACGCGCAAATGGTCGGCTACGGATCGATGCTCGTCGAGGGCTTCCTCGCCGTCATCGTCATCCTTGCCTGCGTCGCCGGCATCGGACTGGGCAGCAGCGGCGCCAATGGCGAATTGCTCACCGGAAGCGCCGCCTGGGCCTCGCGCTACGCCGATTGGCCCACCGCCTCGAATGGCGCGCTCGGCGCTTTCGTCCGGGGCGCATCCAATTTCCTGCGGGCCATCGGCCTCTCCACCGCCGCAGGCACCGCGCTGGTCGCCTCCTTCGCCGCCGACCCCCGCGCCGGGGAGCGGTGGTCCATCGCAAGCGCCGGCCAGGGTGGCTTCATCCTCTGGCCCTCTTCGGCGCCATCAACCAACTCCTCGGCGGCCTCGCCTTCATCGCCATCGCCACCCTGGCCGTCGAAGTCTGGATGATCATCGAAGCCATCCGCGCCTGGCCAAAGGCAAAACCCGGCGCGGACGGGGAACAACCCTAACAAACAATTGCCCCGGATTCCGCGATAGCGCCAATCCGGACGCGTGCCGGTCCATGGCGAGGATCCGTACGGTCCCACCCAACCCTTCCGGGGAGGCAAAGCTCCGGATGTGAAGTGGCCGGAGTGGATCCGTGCCAAGGTGATTTCCGAAAACCGGGAACATGAAACCACCGGATCAGGATGTCTGATTGTCACCGATTTGGTGAAATGCCTTGCAAAGCGTCGAATCCACGCTACAGAACCGGTGCGCGCCGGTCCTCCGGCGCCTTGTGGGGCCGCTTGTTTGGCTCCGCCCTTTTCCGGTCTTCCATCGATGAGAGATTGTTTGAGGATTCACTGAAGCAACACGCTCATCGACACCGCCGGCTCCCGAAAACAGGGATGGACGGCCATTTGAAGACATGACCCCGACACCATTCGAGGCGCTGCCACTGGCCGCGCCCCTCCGCAACGTCCTCCGCGAACTCGGCTACCACACGCCCTCGCCGATCCAGGCGCAGGCCATTCCGCTGCTGCTCGAAGGCCGCGATCTGTTAGGTTGCGCGCAGACCGGCACCGGCAAGACCGCCGGATTCGCCCTGCCGATTCTCAACGCCATCCACGAGCGGCCGGTCCAGGTCCGCCCGCGCTGCTGCCGCACGCTGGTGCTGGCTCCCACGCGCGAACTCGCGGCGCAGGTCGGCAAGAGCTTCGCCACCTACGGCCGCGAGGTCCGCTTCAGCCACACGCTCATCTACGGCGGTGTGGGCCAGGTGCCGCAGGTCAATGCGATGCGCCGCGGCGTGGACGTGCTGGTGGCCACTCCCGGCCGCCTGTTGGATCTCATCGACCAGCGTCACGTCGATCTCTCGCAAGTGGAGTTTTTCGCGCTCGACGAGGTGGACCGCATGTTGGACATGGGTTTCCTGCGCGATGTGAAACGCATCGTTTCGCTGCTGCCGGCCAGGCGTCAGTCGCTGTTCTTCTCCGCCACGCTCGCGCCGAACATCATCGAACTCGCCCGCACCATCCTGCGCGATCCGGCGCATGTCAGCATCGAGCCGCAGACGACCACCGCCGAGAAGATCGAGCAACGGATCTGTTTCCTCAGCCGCGAGTCCAAGCGTCCGCTGTTGGAACAACTGCTGCGCGCCCGCGCCGAGGCTGCCGGACAGAATCTCACCATCGTTTTCAGCCGCACGAAATACGGAGCCAACAAGCTGGCGAAGAGTCTCACCGCGGCGGGATTCACCGCGGACGCCATCCACGGCAACAAGTCGCAGGCGCAGCGTGAGAAGGCGCTCGAACGCTTCCGCAAGGGCCTTACCCCGGTTCTCGTCGCCACCGATGTGGCCGCGCGCGGTGTGGATGTGAAGGACGTGGGCCTGGTGGTGAATTACGACCTGCCCAACGAACCGGAAGCCTACGTCCACCGGATCGGCCGCACCGGCCGCGCCGGCGCCGATGGCATGGCGGTCTCGTTCTGTTCCGAGGACGAACTGGAGTTTCTCCGCGAAATCGAAAAAACCATCCGCATGCCCATCCCGCGCTGGGACGATCACGATTGGCATGTCCAGTCGCTCGCCGATTCGCACGGCCGCGGACCGGCGCGCGCTCAGGCAGCCGCCGGTTCATCGCGAAACGGCAACGGCGGTGGCAACCGCCGCCGCCGCTCGGGACGGGGACGGCGTTAGGCAAATGGGCAGTCCGCCTGTGATAGCGGGAATGGGATGCCGCATTCCAACAAGCCCGGCTACGGGCAATCGGATTTCGTCCGTTTCCAACGCCGCCAGAGCAAGCGCGCCAGAAACAATCCCGCGACGCACGCAATCAGGATCTCCAGCCATCTTCCGGGCCGGGCCGGTTGGATGCTTGCGGCGGGTTTGCCAACTTCGATGTCCTGGAGGCTGCGGCGGCCGGGCCGGGTGATGTTGTGGTCCGGGAAATCGGGATCCGGCGGCACCTTCTTGCCGGTCATCGCCTCGTATTTCCGTATCACTGATGCGAAGGGCCGCTGGAGCTTGATGCCGGGGAGCGTCTGCGGGAGCGGGGTGTCTGCACCCGCGTTTAACATGTAGTTGTCGGCGAGCTTGCCGCGTGCCTGTTTCTCCATCATTTTCATAAAGGACGCATCGAGCGGTGGATCGAATTGCCGAATTCTATCGAAAATTCCCTGAACCTTTGGATGCTCCCAATTGACAGACCAGAAAAATTCTTTTCCGTATCCTCCGGAATACAGGTTTTCAAATGCTGTCAGACTAATTCTCTGTTGTTCACAGAGTGAAACAATCTGTTCGAAGAACTCCACATACTCTGTCGGAGGCAGATTGCAGCATGCGTAGCCGAAGTTGATGACCGAAATGTTGAACAAAACTTCTTTCTGAAAGGCCATTCCATCACGAGGGGGGAGACACTCGATGTTTTCCGCGATGCTTCGCCAGTTGGAGGTGAGGTAATCCACGAAAAACTGCTCTTCCCGGTATGGAATGGTCGGATTTGTAGGGGACGGTTGATGGGCTTTTCGAAAGACCTCCTCAATATTGGAGGGAAGAGCTACTTCGGCATGAACCAGAACCGATGCAAGGATCATGAATGTGATGAAAACCAGACGTATCATCGAGATCGGAATGTGTTCGGTTTGTAATCGGGAAGCATATCCAGCAAATGGATGAACTTGTTGACTTTTTCGGCCCCCGCATTGATCCAGGAGCCGTCGTAATCCATGATTCCCACATGCCCGTATGCGGTACCTCCGGACGTCCGGGGGCTTGAGCAGACCATGCCCGGACAAGGTCCGCCCCGCCAACTGCGCAATGCGTGGAACTCGCTGGAAAAGTCCTTCACGGTCGGATGGGTGGCGGAGACGACCGCCGCCGCCGCTCGGGACGGGGACGGCGGCAGATGCATTCGCAGCCCGCCCGTAAAAGCCGGTTTGTGAAAACGCGTTTTCACAAACGCGACGGATGGGAAGCGGGTTTTGCCTGTTTCCAACGCCGCCAAAGCAATCGAGCCAGAAACAATCCCGAGACGCACGCAATCAGGATCTCCAGCCATCTTCCGGGCCGTAAGCGGTCAACAGAACCCCACTATCCCGCGGCAGCTGTTTGGGCGTAGGAT
>CAZKQK010000101.1:0-20281 GCA_964554865.1 uncultured Luteolibacter sp.
TGGCCAGCACGTCGTTGTCTTCCATTGCGGCGTTAAAACGGCCAAGGGCGGTGGAATCGGTTTTCTCCGCGAGGACGCCCCTTCCGATCGCCACGGCTCCCTGAATCACGTCACTCCCGACGCTTTCCCTGCCTGCGGTGTTGCCTGTGCCGATGGCCACGCCCCGGTCACTTCTCACCGTGTTTCCCTGACCGATTCCCCACCCCGATGCCGCGACGACATGGTTGCTCAGGCCGATAACGGCGGAATAGTTGCAGTGCGTTCCGCTTCCCGGACCCTCCATCGTGTTTACCGATCCGGCGGCCAGGGATGATACCGCGTTTACCGAATTACTGTAACCGGTGACAATCAATGACTGGTTTGAGTTCGCAATGACATTGTACGATCCGAAAAGGCCCATCATGCGCACGCTTGTGGCGGATGCATTCCCGGTAAGGGCGAATCTGTTTTGCGCGCCCCCAACGAAGGACCAATAGGAGTTTCCGAAATTGCCGTTTCCCGCGACGTGTCCGTGAAACCCGGAAGTCGATGTGCCCACGACATTGTTAATGCCTCCGATGAAGCCCCTGAACGGAGAGATATTAACGGCTGCGGATGGGTTTGAAAGAGGCGCCGTCGATCCGCCGATGGTATTCGGCGAACCGATCTGCACCGTGTGATCACCGCCTGGCGGGCTCCATGCGGCCGAGGCGAACACGATCGAAGCCAGTGAGATGCAGAGCACGGGCCTGTTGCGGGAAATCCGGTTTTTCATGATTTTCAAGTTATTGGTTATCGGGAGGTATTCGACAGACGGGGATTTCAACAGTCTTGATCACTCCGGGGCGAAAAACCGGTAAGAACCCCTGTGTTTGAGAACCTGGGCGTCAATATCGTCCCCGGTTCCCGGGGTTTTCGCCGCAGCGCCGATGGCCGCTTCGACTTCCTCCAAGGTGACATCCACTATCCCGCCTTCCGCATATGCCCGCTCAATGAATCCGGGCGCAATCTGCCCGTCTTCCTCCATTGGGGCCGACATGCCGAGGCGGGAGGCGATGAGGTTTACTTCGGAGTCCATGCGCGCAATGCGGGCCTGGTCAGCCGCCGGTTCGGCTTTCGATGATGTCGCATCCGGCGAGGTTCCTCCCGCCGCGGATTGATCCGCATGGGAGGCGCGGGTGACGGCGGAGGGGTTGCGGAAACCGAGTTCCGCGGAGAGCGCTTCGATTTTCCAGCCTTCGCGGAGCAAATGGCGGGCGGTGACCGCGCGCTGCCGCCGAAGCCAGGATTTGGCGGTCATGCCAGTGGATGATTCGATGGCACGGGTGAGCGTGCGGGTGCCGGTCCCGAGAATGCGGGCGAGTTCGCTTACATTCCATCCGGAGCGGCGCAGCAGCGGATCAAGGCAGATGGCGGTTGAGCGTTGGCCGGCGTGGCGGGGACGGGCGGGACCGGCAAGTCAACGCGGCGCCATCGAGAGGGTGGAGAAATCCGCGTCTCCGTGCGGCAGTATCCGGACCTTCCATCCCGAGCCCGCACGGGAAAGACCGCGATCAGCGCGCGAAAAGATCCACCTTGGAGGCGGAGACAAAGCCCTTGTGGGAGGCTTTGCCGAGCATCCGGCTGCCATGGCCGATGAGCGTGATGTCTCCCGGATTGTCCTCGCTCATGAGGGCGATGCCGAGTCCGAGCTTCGACGATGCCTTGAGCACCCGGTTGAAGGCCCGGCCAACGCCATCGGAGATGGGGCCGCCCTCGCCTGTCAGGGTTTCACGGACGCCAATGACGGCGGTAAAGGCCAGGCCATAGACGAGCACGCGCATGGCGATGCCCCTGCCACTCGGGGGGTGGTTTCTTCTCATGTCTTCGGGGGGATGGGGGGAATGTGTTTCTTTCGAAACACCCGGACACCCTACAAAAACCGCATCCCGAACATCAAGATTTACCGACGTTTCTACGCGATCATGCGGGGCCGAGCCCGGAGACGGCTTGCATGCGGTGGGAGTCCGGCTGTGATGGAGCGCATGCGAATTCAACCGATCCTGCGCGAGGTGAGCACCGAACTTCACGGTGACCGGGTGATCCTGAGACGGCCTGAAGCGGGTGACGGTCCGCGGCTCCATGAAGCCGTGCTCGAAAGCCTGGCCGAACTCAGGGCGTGGCCGGCATCGATCCCGTGGGCGTTGCACGAGCCCTCCGTGGAGTCATCCGAAACCTTCTGCCGGCGGAGTTGTGCCGAGTTCATCCGGCGGATCCGGCTTCCCTATCTGGTGGCGGACGCGCGCAGCTCATCAATCATCGGCTGCATGGGAGTCACCCTGGTTGATTGGGACATCCCGAGATTCGAACTCGGATTCTGGTGCCGCAGGTCCGCGCACGGCAAGGGGTTCATGACCGAATCCCTGAAAACCCTGACGGCATATCTTCTCCGCGAGCAGGGGGCGCGCCGCATCGAGTGTTTCACCGATCGGGAAAACCACCGGGCGCGCGCGGTGTGCGGGCGGGCGGGCATGACCCACGAGGCGACCTTGCGCAACGAGCGGATCACGCCCGCAGGCGAGCTGCGGCACACGGTGATCTATTCCATCACGGACTGACGGATGGCGCTGATGATCTAACCGTTCAGTTTCTCCAGCGCCTTGGGCAGGAACACGCCGTCCTTGCGAATCAGCTTGCCGTCGAAGCGGATCTCGCCGCCGCCGTAGTCCTTGCGCTGGATGCTGACCATGTCCCAGTGGATCTGCGAGCGGTTGCCGTTGTCCGCATCGCCATAGGCCTGGCCGGGCGTGAAGTGGAAGGAGCCGGCGATCTTTTCATCGAAGAGGATGTCCCGCATCGGCTCGCGGATCACCGGATTGAAACCGAGCGCGAACTCGCCGATGTGGCGCGCGCCCTCGTCGGTATCGAGGATGCGGTTGAGCTCCCTGGTTTTCGCCCCGGCGTCCGCATTGACGACGCGGCCCTTGGAGAATTCCAGACGGATGCCGTCGAAGGGAATGCCCTGATAGATCGTGGGCGCGTTGTGGGTGATGACACCCTCCACCGAGTTGCGGACCGGAGCGGTGAAAACCTCGCCGTCCGGAATGTTGTAGTTTCCCCCGCAGACAATGGCGGGGATGTCCTTGATCGAAAACCGCAGGTCGGTTCCCGGCCCTGTGATCTCCACGCGGCCGGTGCGGTCCATGAGTTTCTTCAGCGCGTTCATTGCCGGGACCAGCGCCTTGTAATCGAGAAGGCAGACCCTGAAGTAGAACTCCTCGAAGGCCTCGGTGCTCATGCCCGCCTGCTGGGCCATGGATGGCGAGGGCCAGCGCAGCACGCACCACCTGGTCCTGGTGACGCGGTGATCGAGCACCGGGCGCAGGTGTTTCATGGCGAGCTTCATTCGCTCGGCCGGGACATCGGAGGTTTCCGCGATATTGTCACTGCCGCGCACGGCGATGTAGGCGTCCATGTCCTTCATTTCCGCGAGCAGGTGGCGGGACATGACCTCATACTGGTCATCGGACGCGCCATGCAGCATCTCGCGGGTGAGGCGTCCGCGATGGATCTTCAGGAATGGCAGCGCGCCACGCGAACGGGCCTCGCGGATCAGGGCGAGGCCGATGGAATCCGGCACCTCGTGGAGATCGATGAGCACCTTCTCACCCTTCCTGAGCGAAGTGGAATAACGAACCAACTGGCGGGCGAGATCGTCGATGCGTGAGTCATGCATGGCCGCGCTGATAGCCGTTGCCGCCCCGCGTTCCAAGCGCCAAAGTAGGGAAGATGCGACCGGGTGGCCGGACCGCGCGGTTTTCCAGGGCGAAGGCCGTGAAACCCGGCCCGCCCGGGGGGTGTCACTCCGTGGCGGCGCGCCGGGCGGCGAGGTCGGCGTTGATTTTGCGGCACACCTCGTCGTTGAGGCCGTAGCGGGTGAGCAGGGCGGCCACCGCGAGGAATCCCGCCGCGGGGATCAGGCTGACCAGAAGCAGGATGCCGCGCGCCGATTCGGGTGTCTGGTCGGCATTGGCGACATATCCGAAGCTTGTCAGAAGCGCTCCCGTCAGGGCTCCGCCGATGCCCATGCCGACCTTTTGCGCGCAGGTGGTGGCGGAAAACACGATGCCGGTGGTGCGCACGCCGGTTTTCCACTCGGAATAGTCCGCCGTGTCCGCGATGAGGGCGAAGAACAGCACCGCGTTGAAACCGCCGCCGAGCGCGTGGAGCACCTGGAACGCGAGCACCGCGCCGACCATCGAGGGCGGCAGCCAGAAGACAAGCGCGGCGGAGAGCGCCATGATGAGATGGGCGGCGATGAAGGTGTTTTTCTTGCCAATGGCGGCGACCAGACAACGGGTGAGCGCCGCCCCGACGATGAAGCCGACGTTTCCCAGCAGCAGGAAGCGGGTGGTGCCGCCCTCGTCCATGCCCATCACGTATTTGGCGTAATAGACGAGCGATCCGGCGCGCACGATGATGAAGGTGAGGTCCAGCATGCCGACGAAGAACATGATGAGCCAGTGGGGGTTCGCCAGAAGGCGGCGGAGATCGTCGAGGAGGCGTGTCTTCTTCTGCCCGGCCGGCGGCTGGATCCGCTCGCGGGTGGTGGCGAAGGTGGCGAGGAACAGGCAGATCACGACCAGCCCGAACAGGGCCGTTGTCATCTGATAGCCCTTCGCCGGGTTGTCCTTGCCGAAATACGCCACCAGCGGAAGCATCGCGGCGTTGACCATGAAGCCGCCGCACTGGGCGAGCACCATCCGGTAGGAGTTCAGGCTGGTGCGTTCGAGCGGATCGTCGGTCATCACGCCCGAGAGGGCCGAGTAGGGGATGTTGATCGCCGTGTAAACGATCATCAGCAGGTTATAGGTCACCCAGGCGTAAACCAGTTTGCCGGAGGAGTCGAAGTCGGGAACGGTGAAGGTAAGGACCGTCACCAGCGCCATCGGCAGGCACATCCAGAGGAGGTAGGGGCGGAACTTTCCCCAGCGGGTGCGGGTGCGGTCGGCGATGGCTCCCATCATGAAATCGGTGGCTCCGTCGAAAATCCGGGCGAAGAAAAACATCGTCCCGGCGGCGGCGGCGGTGATGCCGAACACGTCGGTGTAGTACACCATGATGAAAGACATCAGTGTGGCCCACACCAGGTTGCTCGCGGTATCGCCGAGCCCGTAGCCGGCCTTCTCCTTGATCGAGAGTTTCATGGGATGCAATGGGACGGTGTCTCCGTTTCCGGAATGGCCACATGAATGCGGCGGATGAGGCCACTACGGCGGAAGAGCGAGCGGCTTTCAGATTCGGGAATGATCGTGCCCTCGAAGCGCGCGCGTCCGCCATCCGCCATCTCCAGCGAGACCGACGGGGACGCCGCAAGCCGGTAGCTGACGGGCACCTGAAACAGGGTGAAGGCGAGGGTGCCGGCGTCCATCGGCCAGACTTCCTCGCTCCCTCCGACCCCGAAGTATCTGAATTCGTGCGGGCGGTCGAAAAACTCCGCGCGTTTCAGCAGGGTGGGCTCGAAGCGGACGCGGCCGCCGGCGATGCGGACGCCGAGTTCACCGAGGCGGGTGAGGATTTCCTCCTTCACCTGGCCGGTCATGCCCGGTTGCTGCGCCCCGCGGTGCCAGGGTGAATGGGAGTAGGGATCCGAGGGGAACGCGCCGTAAGTCCGCGCGTCCTTGGTGAATCCGAGACCGGCGCGGACCTCGCCGTAGGCGGCGGCAAGTTCGGCCGCCTCCCGTCCTCCCGGATTGCGGACGGCTTCGCGGATGTGGATTTCCTGCACCGCGAGCAAAAGCTTGGCCACCATGTGCCAGTAGATGCTGCCGAGCCCCTCGAATGCGAACATCGCCCCGCTTCTGCCGGTGAAGTCCCGGTGGCGGAAGACTTCCTCCCACAGCTCCATCACCGCGGCGCGGCCGGCCCCGACCCGCCCGCTCCAGCCGGGTGCGGCGGCGAGGCGGTCGAGCGCGGACTGGAGGTCGCGGGCATTGGTGAAGTCGGCATGGAAACGGGCGCCGCCATCGTCATCCGGCGTCACCAGCGGTCCGGCCCGGTGATCGAGGGCGTCTGCCAGCAATGGAGCGCGTTCCCGCCAGTCGCCGGGCAGCGCGTGGCGCTCGGCGAAGGGTTGGATGTCGCGGTCCGGATAGAGCATGTAGCTGTTCTGGTCCTTCCGGTAGAGCGGGCTGCCGCGCAGCGCCCGAAGGAGCCTGAGCGCCTGGTCCGCATCGATGAAGCCGCCGCTGAGCGCCGCCACCTGTCCCTCCAGCATGAGGTCGAGGTGGCGCACCGAGGCGCGGCCATCGTGGAGCGCGAGGACACTGTAGCTGTGAAACATCCCGTCGTCCCGCCAGCCGGATGCGAGCGTGGCCTCGACCGCGGTGATGGCGGTCGCGAGGAAGTCCCGGATTTCGGAAACCCTGACAGCGGACGTCGGGAAAGGCTGCCTGCGATAGACCGCGCGGCGGTGGGTTTCCCCGGCCTGGCCGAGGGCGCGGGCGACCTGCCAGCGGTGACGGTCGCCGCCGATGGCGGTGGAATCGGGGAGCACGGCAGCGATTTCCCGCATCAGGGCCAGCACCGGAGAG
Source organism: uncultured Luteolibacter sp. (assembly GCA_964554865.1). Taxonomy (GTDB): domain Bacteria; phylum Verrucomicrobiota; class Verrucomicrobiia; order Verrucomicrobiales; family Akkermansiaceae; genus Luteolibacter. Next base: position 6,552 of record CAZKQK010000101.1, read on the forward strand.
GAAACGCCGATCTCCCCGTGGCGGCTGTCCGCAAGGATGTTGGACAGGAACACCAGATAGCGGCGGATATAACAGACCGTCACCATGGAAAGTCCCCAGCCGGCGAGGGCGTTGTTGGCGTCATTCCACTCGGGGCGCTGGGTGTTGAGCCAGATGCCGCCGCCGGGAACGAGGTTGGCGAGTTTCACCAGCACCGGGACGAGCAGTTTCTCGCCAAGTGTCACCAGCGCGGTTTCGCCGGAGGCATCCGCCAGCAGCCGTCCGTCGCCGCCGATCTCGCATTCGCGGCGCAAGAGGCGTCCGTGAAGCTCCTGGTTGAAATCGATGGAGTGCCGCGGATCGGCCGTGATCGCATCGATGCCGCGGATTTCATAAGGCACATTGGCGTAGGCATAGGTGCGGTCGCCGAGTTGCTCCGCGAGCGCGCCCGGCCAGAAGCGCTCCTGGCCTTCCAGCAGCTTGAGCAGATAGATGATCTGATGGTCCCCCCAGTAGCCGATGTGGCTCCAGGGGTCCTTCGGATCGAGAACCTCCCAGTCGATGCCCTTGCGGGTGATCCGGTAGGGATTGTAGCCGTCCGCGGTGGACGCGTTGAGAAACACCGCGATCATCGGCGCGAAGCACTCCGGATAACTGAAGGCGAGGCTTTCCCAGTTCTGGAAAATGTCCCGCCAGTTTCCGGAGTAACCGAAGAGGGGGTTCCCGTCGCCATCGCTGGTGCGGATCTCGAAACGGTTCCACGGGCGGCTCGGATCCCCGTGGCGGCGGCTGAATGAAAGCGGCAGATATTCGCGGACGATGCGGACGAGCTGCGGGTCTCCGGTTTCCGCGGCCTTGTCCGCGAGCGAGGACATCGGCCCCCGCTCTTCCAGGGCCATCAGCCAGGCTTCGTGGCGGCGGCGCACGGGACGGTTGCGGGATTCCAGATAGTTGGCGAAGTCCGGGCGCTGATAGATGCAGCCGTCGGTGAGGGTTCCGCCGCGCATGCAGTTGAAAAGCACGTTGGCGAAATGGTGGACACAGGTCGGGGAATCCGCCGTCTGCTGGCCGGCTCCCGCGCCGGCGATCCGCCGCCTGAGGCCCCTGGTGTTTTCCGCCAGGTCGCGGAGGAGATCCTCCCGCAGCGCCTCCCTGTCCCCCATCCTTTTGCGGAGCCGCAGCAGCCCGGCGTGGTCCAGGCCGGTATCGGCAACGGTGATCCACTCGCGGGATTCCGCCCCGCCTATCGCGAATTCGCCGAATGTCAGATGGGCTCCGAATTCCCCGCGGACCTCGGTTTCCCCGGCCGGGTTTCCGCCCCGCCGGAAGTCCTCAAGCTGGCGGTCGCACAACAGGGTCACCGGTTCCCCGTGGCCAAGCGCCCATGCCACGCTGGCGCGCATGGATTCGCTCGGTTCGGCGCGGTCGGTAATGCCGGAGTTCAGCGTGATGATCGCAAGGCCGGTCCCGCGGTCCAGCTCGTGGCGCATGTAGGCGGATGCGAGATAACTGTAGCGGAGATAGGCGTCCTGCGAGACGCCGGCCGGGAGGATCTGGTGGAATCCGTCGAGCATGCGCACCTGGCGCGGCCGGTCCGTCAGGTTTTCCAGACGGCAGGTCCGGACCAGGCCGAAACGACGGCTCGCGGCGAGCGTCCACACGAATTTCATCCGCAGGCGGTGATGGATTTCCTCGAAGCGCACGCTGGTGCCCGCCGCATGTTTCAGGAGATCCCTGCTCACATCCCCGGCATCCGAGACATCGCTCCACGGTTCCCAGCGGATGCCATCCGGCTCCAGCAGGCAGAGCGCGCCGGACGCGCGGGGCTGGCGCAGGATGCGGTCCGCATTCTGGTAGGGAAACAGGGCGTGATCCGGATCCACCCGTCCGGCGGTGAATCCGCCGTTGCTGGATACGAACAGCCAGAAATCGCAGTCCGAGACCACGTTCATGAGGAACGGCGGCATCCGGTCCACATGGCGTATGCGGAGGAAGGGCTCGCCGTCGATGGTGACTTCGTCATTGGACACCCCGTCATCGAAGCCGGCGCGGGCTCCGTGCGCCCCCGGGGGGCCGGGGATGTCGAGCGGGAAGGAAACGACTGTGGATCCGGATCCGGGGCTGATGCTCTTGAGATTCTTGTGCACGGAATTCGATGGCCGGAAATCCCCACCGGCCGCCGGCATGGCGACGGCCGGTGGGGGGAAACAATCATTCGACACCCACCCGGATGAACGAGGGCGTGGTGGATGGGGCGGACCCTTCGGTCCGGAAGGTCTTGTAAACCCAGTCCGAGGATCCGATCGGCGGAAGCCCGGTCTGGATCGTTCCGGCATCGGCTCCGGTGACCTCGGTGACCACCCGGCCGCCCCAGTTGGCCATGTCTGCCGATCCCTCCACGGTGTAGACGATGCCGTCCACGATGTTGGAGCGCATGCGGTCGTCCACCGGTGAGAACACCGCTCCGTCGCGCACGGCGATGGTCAGTGTCAACACGCCGGACTGGCCGTCCACGGTGGCGACCTTGGCAAACTGCAAGCCGAGCGAGGAACCGGAGTTCGGATCGGCGTTGAGGGCGAACTCAAGGAGGTTGGACACTCCGTCATCGTCGGGATCCGCGCCGGGAAGCGCGTCATTGCCGGTGAGGCTGTTGGCCGAGGCCCACTGGCTGAAGGGAGTGGCGGGAGGCGCTCCGCCATCGGCGATGGCGAAGATGAAGGCTCCCACCTGGCCCTCTGTCGCCTCATCAACTCCCGCAGCGCTGTGAAGGCTGCCGGCGACGACGCCGGAGGCGTCCGCCACGGCGGTACCGATCTGGGTGAAGTTCGCGATGCTCGGGCTCGTGCCGGGATTTCCCATGGTCTGGGCCTTCACTCCGCTCGGAGCGTTGTCACCGAAGACAACATAACCGCCCATGTTTACATCCCAGCCGGCGCAGGCGTAGAGGGTCACTTCCTGGCCCGGCTGCAGGCCGGAGAGCGTGAACGCGTGCTCGTTGGCCAGGTTTCCATAGGTATAGAATCCCGACCGGGTAAGCGGCTGATCAACGGCTTCGGTCTGCCAACTGCCAACGTGATCGAAGGTGAGGTTGTAACCCGATCCGCCGACGTTGGAGACATCCACCATGGTGTCCGCCATCTGGTTGGCGTATACCGGCGTCCATCCGTCGGCATAGGCTCCGCCATTCAGGGTGAAGTCGAGCCTCAGCTTGCTGCGGTTGTCAAAGGTGACGCTGATCGTATGCGCGGCGGTGACATTGGTGAAGGTGTGGGACGCCGAGGCGTTCATATAGACACCGTCCACAAACAGCTCGTCGATCTGATAGCCCGGTGCCGGGGTGATCGTGTAGGTTTGATTCCCGCCCTCGGCCACCTGGGTCACCCCGGACGGGCTGATCGAGCCGTTGGGCCCTGCCGTGGCGGTGATCGGGAAGGTGTTGACGATGAAACTCGCGGCGATCGTGTGGGCGGCCGAGACGTTGGTGAAGGTATAGTTGGAAACGGCGCCCACGGACACGCCGTCAACCAGCACATCGGCGATCAGATGTCCGGGAGCCGGAGTGATGGTGAAAGGCTGGTTCACTCCCTGGAAGACGGAGACCGCGCCGCTCGGGCTGATCGAGCCGTTGGGGCCGGCGCTGGCGGTGATGGTGTGCTGCACCGTGTTGGCCGCGAAGACGGCGCTGATGGTGCGGTCCGCCGTCACCACCGGGAAGTCATATGAGGTGACGGCGCCCACCGACACCCCGTCCACCAGGACATCGGAGACGTGATAACCGCCATTCGGGGTGATGGTGAAGGACTGGCTCCCGCCTGACGCCACACTGACGTTGCCCGAAGGGCTGATGGAACCGTTCGGCCCCGCGCTGGCGGCAATGGTCCATGTGGGCGGCACCTCAAACGCGAAGAGGAAGGCTCCGATCTGTCCCTGCGCGCCGCTGGACACGCCGCCCGAGCCATACATGTTTCCGGAAACGGTGCCGCCGCCATTGGCGACTGCGGTTCCAATCAGGGTGAGATTGCCGATGGTCGGGGTATAGCCGGGACTTCCGATGGTTTGGGCCTGCACTCCGGAAGGGCCGGAGTCGCCGAATACGATGTAGGCGCCCTGGGCATTGCCATCCCATGCGGCGGAGGCATATAGGGAGACGCTCTGGCCGGGGATGAGTCCGGTGAGGGTGAAGGGATGCGGTACGGAGGTGCCGCCAATGTTGTAGAATCCGCCGCGGATCAGCGGCTGGGTGGCGTTGCCGTTGTCGTAGGCGGCCACGTTGCCGAAGGTGAGGCCGTAATCCGTTCCGCCGACGTTGGGGGCATCCACCATGGTGTTCGCCATGGTGTTGGCATATACCGGCGTCCATCCTGCGGCATGGGCTCCGCCAGTCTGGGTGAAGTCGAGATAAAGGCGCTCGCGGTTGTCGAAGGTGGCTGAGATCGTGTGGTTCGAGGTCACATTGCCGAAGCTGTAATATGGCACCGGCGCGACGGAAACGCCGTCCACGGTCAGGCTGGAGATGTAATATCCCTCGTCCGGAGTGATGGCGTATTCCAGATAATCGCCGCTCTCGACGACGGTGTCGCCCGCGGGATCGATCCAGCCGCCCGCACCGGCGGAGGCGCTGATGATGTAGGTGTCGATGGCGAAAGTGGCGCTGATCGTGTGATTGGCCGAGACATTGGCGAAGATGTATGAGGTGACGGCTCCGACGGAGACTCCGTCCACCAGGACGTCCACGATGTGATGACCCTCGTCGGGCGTAATGTGGAAGGGCTGGCTCACCCCGTTGTTGGGAGTCACGGTGCCAACCGGGCTGATCGTGCCGTTGGGCCCCGCGCTGGCGATGATGGTGCGGGTGAAGGTGTTGGCGGCGAAGGTCGCGTGGATCGTGCGGTCCGCCTGCACGTTGGTGAAGGTGTAGGATGAGGTGGCGCCTACCGAGACGCCGTCGATCAGGACATCCACAATGTGGAATCCGCCGTTGGGCGTGATGGTGTAGGTCTGGTCGTCACCGGCATTCACATCGGTCGTCCCGGCCGGGCTGATGGTGCCGTCCGCACCCGCGGTGGCGGTGATGGTTTGGGCCGGAACGAAGACAAACGCGCCTACCTGGCCCTCTTGGCCGAGTCCCACGCCGTTGCGGCCGTGGAGTTCTCCGCTGACCGCGCCGAAGCCATCCGCCAAGGCGCTGCCGATGTAGGTGAGATTGGCTCTCGTCGGGTTGGCGCCCGGATCACCGATGGTCTGCGCCTTGACGCCGGCCGGCCCGGTGTCCCCGTACACGATGTATCCGCCGGCGGCATTGCCATCCCACGCCGCACAGGCATAGAGGCCGACGGATTGCCCGGGATTGAGACCGCTGAGGGTGAAGGTGTGGGCAACAGTGATAATGTTCTGGTCGTGGAAACCTCCGCGAATGAGCGCCGGCAAAGAGGCGCCACCCTGGAACGTCCCGACGTTGGTAAAGGAGAAGTCGTATCCCGAGCCGCCGACGTTGGGGACGTTGGCATTGCCGCCCGCGGCATAGACGGGGGTCCATCCGGCGGCGTAAACTCCGCCGGTGGTGGCGAAATCGAGATACAACTCGCCTGCCTGGAGCGGCGACTGGTGAAGTGCCAGCGCGGTGAGCGCGGGAGCGGCAAGCCGTGTGATGCGGCTCCACCGGGATGGTGATGCCGCCGCGGACGAATGCGGATCCTTGCGGAGTGGTGTCGGGTTCATGTCAATGATGGGTTTCAGGTTTCCTGGCGCGGATGCGCCGGTGGGTTATGGTCAATCGGATTAGTGGGTCCGCAAACGGAACGCAAGCATTGTTTGCACAAAATTGCATATTTTTCAAACCGGGCGCGAAATTCCCGGCAAGCGATCGCGGAACGGGAATCAGTTTCTGACGAAAAACGGGATGTTGTCGGCGCAGGCGCCGCCCTTGCCGTCCAGGACGGTGATGAAAAGCCTGTATGCGCCGGGTTTTGTGGGGGTGGTGACGGTGGCGGAGCCGCCTTCCCCGGCGACGACCGCACCCGGAACTTCCGGCGGCACGGCTTCGGCATCGCCGCCGACCTTGCGATCGGTGCTTTCATGGAAAACCTTCCACTGCCAGCTGAGCGCGTCGTTTTCCGCATCCTCGGCGGTGGCTTTCACGGTGAAGGTTTTCCCGGGCGGCACCCGCGCCTCCCTGAGTCCGGACTCGACGGAACGGATGCGCGGCGAGCGGTTTTCCGGCCACTTGCCGGACCACACGTAGCTGACGGCGTCCACGGACGGCAGTTTCTCGCCGGAGCGCAGGAACATGCCATACCAGGTGGAGGTGACCTCCTGTTTCTGGCCCCACAGGAAGACATAACTTCCGATGCAGATGTCCTTGTGCTCGTCCAGCAGGGAGAGGGTGGCGTAATAACTCGCCGCCTTCTTCCCGGCGAGGGGCTCGATGGGAGCGCCCCAGGCGGTCTGGGCAACCTCCCAATGGCCCTGCGGTCCGAATTCGGTGAGGGCGAAGGGTTTTTTCCAGCCGGCCTGTTTCACCGCGCGGACGGCGCCGGACGCGCCGCCATAGGCGTTGACGCCGAGCACATCGATGTTCGGGTAATGGGCGAGGATGCCCCTGACCTTGGTTTCGGCCGCGCCGGCGATGACCGTCATGACCGGGTGGTGGGGATCCTCGCGCTTGATGATGGCCGCCAGTTCGTTGAGTTCCTTCCAGACGCGCGTGTCCCTGCCGTCCGATGTGGGCCCTTCCATCTCGTTGCCGAGGCCCCACATCAGGAGGGCGGGGTGATCGCGGTATTTGACCACCGCCGCGCGGACTTTCTCGCGCTGCTCGCGAAGCTGCGCCTGGTCCGAGTAGTTGAAACCGTGGCGTTCGTGACCGATCCAGATGCCGGCGGTGACGCTGATCCCCTTGGCGTGGCAATAATCGAGAAGGGTTTTGCCATCGATCCTGTTTTCGAGCGATTCGATGCCCCAGGTGCGGATGGAGTTTCCTCCGAGGCGGGCGAGGTCATCGAGATGGCGGGTGCCGCCCGCGCCGAGGATGTGATAGGGTTTGCCACCGCGCAGCAGGACATGCCGGCCGTCGGCTCCGGTGGTGATCCGCACGGGAACGGGCTCCGCCGATATCGATCCGATGCCCAGTGTGAGACCCAGAGATGGCAGAAGAACGCGGAAACCTGGAAAGCGGGACATGGGTTGCGAATGGGTTGCCTGCCGGACGATGACGGCGATGCCGGGGCGTTCCTGCATCCGATTTCGGGCGACGTCAACAGAAAAATGCAACTTTATGCAATCCGCGACTTCCGCGGGAATCCCCAACCGTCGGCCCGGCCGAAAATCAATTGCACAAAGTTGCATTTTTCTGTTGACGCCGGGCCGGAGGCTTGCATGATTGGCCACGCATGAATCCGAACCCATATCTTCCGGCCTTGCTGGCCGTATCGCTGCTTGCCGTCCCGCAACTCCGTGCCGAGGAGGCGAAACCCGGGGAAAAACCGGCTCCCGCGCCGGCCGAAAGCCAGGAACTTGATTTCGGCGACCACAGTTCGTCAACCATCACGGGCAAGGCCTGGGCCGCCTATGGCGCCAAGAAATACGGCGAGGCCAAGGCCTACGCCCAGAAGTGTATCGACATGTACGGCACCCAGGCCGCCGAGATGCAGAAAGGCCTCAAGGAGCCGGCGACGGACAAGGAGGAGGTTTTCAAGAGCTGGGCGCTCAACGACGTCGGCACCTGTTATTACATTCTCGGGCAGTCGCTTGAGGGCGAAAGCAAGGCCAAGGAGGCAATGGCCGCCTACAAGACGCTGGTTGACAGCCTGTCCTTCGCCCAGTGCTGGGATGAGAAGGGCTGGTTCTGGAAACCGGCGGATGCCGCGCGCGAGCGCGTGAAGGCGCTTGAGTTCGAGCTGTTGAAGTGAAAACCACCGGCCCGGAGGCGGATCAACGCCGGTTCCGGGCCATTCAGAAACCCCCGTTTCCAAACATCGTGAAAACCCGAAACCATTCATTCGCCGGCATCGTGCTGGGCGCGGCGATACTCGCCGCATCGACAAGCGGCCGGGCGGCCATCGTCACTTGGAACGGCGGCGACGGCGAATATACCGTCGCCTCCAACTGGGACACCGACAGCCTGCCGAACACCAACGGCGGGGACACCGCCCGGATTGACTCCGGAAACGTGACCTACACTCCCGGGGGCGACCTCCATGTGCACAACGGCGGATCGCTGGAAATCAACGGCGGAAGCTGGACGCAGGTCGGCGGCATCGCCTGGATCCAACTGGCGGACGGCACGCTGGCGGTCAACGGAGGCACATTCAACCAAGGCACGTCCGGCAACATCGTCCGCAACGCCGCCACGACCATCAACGTCTCGGCCGGGGTCGCCAACTTCAGTGGCAACTTCCTCAACGATGCCGACATGGGCGCTTTCATCATCTCCGGAGGCACGGTGAACATCGCCAACGAATTCAAGCCGATCACCACCTTCACGATGACAACCGGCAGCCTGAACGCCACGCTGATATCATTCGCGGACGGCCCCGGCGGCATCGAGTTTTCGGGCGGCAGCATCTCGGTGAATGGCGGCGGGGCCTACAGCGGATTTTACGGCGGAGGCACGAAGTCGCTCAACTTCACCACCGGCTCCACCGGCGCATTGTTCTTCAGCGATTACACGCTTGCCGCACTCGCGGCGGACAATTTCCTGGGCAACGGCACGATTCGCCACGCCGGCGACGTTTCACCCTCGTCGTTCGCGGGAGTGGAGGCGGACGGCGGGGTGTGGGTCACCCTCGTTCCGGAGCCGGGGATCGCCGCCTACCTGACCGGTTGCGTCGGGGCCTTCCTGCTGATCCGCAGGCGGAACCCCTGATCGCGGGATCCCACCAGCCCATCCGCGTGAGACTGACGTCCGCATGCATCGCCCTCGCCGCCGCCCTGGGCCTCGCGCGGGGCCAGGAGGTCCGCGTCCCCGGATTCCGCTACGAGCTGATCCATTCCGGCAACGGGATGACGGCGATGGATTTCGATCCCGCGGGGAGGCTCTTCGTTTGCGAGAAACAGGGCAGGGTGCTGGTGCTGGAGCCGGATGGAGCGGGCTCCTACAAGCCGCCGGTGGAATTCGCCGACCTCCGCGACGAGGTGAATCCGGAGGGTGAGAGCGGCCTGCTCGGCATCGCGCTGGACCCCGGCTTCGCCGGCAACCGCCATGTTTACCTGTTTCACACGCGCGACAAGGACCAGCGGCTGGTGCGCCTCACGGCGGACGCCGGAGTCACCCGCGCGGCGCCGGGGTCCGCGATGGTTCTGTTAGACGGCCTGCCGCGCACCGCCACCAACCACAAGGCGGGCGACATCCACTTCCATCCGAAGGACCCGAAGGCGATCTACGTGGCGCTTGGAGACGACACCCGGCGCGATGCGGCCACCGATCCGGAGCGCTACGAGGGCAAACTGCTGCGCCTGGATGCCGCCACCGGCAAGGGCCTTCGGGACAACCCGCTGTTTGACGGGGATGCCGGTCCGGTGCGGTCCCGCGTCTGGGCCACCGGCCTGCGCAATCCGTACCGCTTCGTGTTTCTGCCGGGCGGCGAACCGGACGCGGTTTACATCTCGGAAAACGGCGACGGCACCGACCGTCTCGCGCGTCTGAACCGCGGAGCCGACGGAGGATGGGGACGCCATGGAGACAAGGGCATGATCGATCCCAAGGATCCGAACACCAGCGTGCTCCACACCGGCAGGCCCTGTCTGACCGCGATCGAAGTCGCCTCAACCGGACCGTTTGCCGACGGCGGCACGACGATGTATGCCGCGAACTGGTTCACCCAGCAGGTGCTGCGCTGGCGGATCGATCACGGAGCCGGGCGCAGCACCGTCGTCAGCGGAGCCGGGAGCGGCGAGGTGTTTCTTGACCGCTTCAAGGCGGTGAGCGCGAAGTTCGGCCCGGACGGCTGCCTCTATCTCACCCAGACCTATTACTCCGAGTCCAAGGGGCGGGATCACCGCCTGGCGCGCGTGGTTCCGGAAACGAAACGCTGAGCGCTCCCTAACGGTTTTTCACGGCGGGTGGCGGCCCCACCGTGGCCCCGGCCTTGAACGGGCAGTCGATGAGCACGTGATGGGCCGAGCCGAAGCGCTTGCGGATGCGCTCGACCAGCCGCTGGGTGCCGGTCGATCCGATCTCGCGGAAGGGAATCTGGATGGTCGCGAGTTCGGGAGCGTCCGCCGGGCGGTCGATGCCGTCGAAGCCGGTCACGGAAACCGACTTGGGCACCTTGATCCGGCATTTCCCCAGGCCCCGGATCAGATCGTACGCCTGGTGGTCCGCCGCGCAGACCCAGGCGGTCACGCCGTCGCGGGTGCGCTCCGCGGCATAGCTGACGCTTTCCTCGTCATCCATCGGACGGGCCGGGAAAACGTTGATCACATCATCGGAGGAGACCGGCAGCCTCAGGCGCACCATTTTTTCGGCAAACGCGGCGTAACGCCGGAACGACCAGCTCGCCTCGACCTGATAGCGGCGCGTGAAGAAGCCGATCCGCCGGTGCCCCAGCGCCACCAGATGCTCGATGGCGGCGGAAATGCCCTTGTAGTGATCGACATCGACGCAATCGATGCCCGAGTGGTCGAACTGCTCGACGAGCGAAACGATCGGCATGACGGGCCGGAGTTTCGCCAGCTCGTCCAGCACCAGGTCCGGGAAAGGATAGACCAGCAGGATGCCGCTCCAACGGCGGCGGAGTCTTGCGATCTTCATGTAGCTCGGATCCAGCAGTGTCGTGGCCGACGGGTCCATCAGATGAACGTCGAGTTTCGCACCGGCGAGTTGGGCGCGCTCGGTGACCCCGGCCAGAATCTGCTCGCCCGGATTCTGATAGTCGGTGCGCCGGTATTCCTCCTCGTCGGAACAAATCAGCACGCCGAAGGTGGTCTCCCGGCGCTGGGGCGGCTTGGTGGTCGTGCGGGTCCGCGTTTCGAGATGGGAATAACCGAGTTCCGCCGCCACCTGGAACACCCGCGCGCGGGTGACCGGATTGATGCCCGGGTGATTGGTGAAACAGCGGGAGACGGTGGCGCGGGAGAGGTTGAGCCTTTCCGCGATCGCTTGTTGGTTCACTTCCGCCATGTTCGGTGGCCGTCCCGGCCGGGCCAAGCATCCGGCGCTGCCTATTCAGGGCAAGCTTGAATTGCACAAATGTCCGCAATCCCCGCGCCCGGGGGCGGCCAGGGATTCCGCCTTCCGCCGCATTGATCCTTGCGGTTGCCCTCGCCACCGCTAGACCGGGTGCATGGTTCTCGGCATTCTCGGCTCCGGCTCCGGCTCCAACATGCGGGCGATTCTCGACGCGATCGACGCCGGCACCCTCGACGCGCGGATCGCACTCGTGCTCTCGGACAATCCGGACGCCTTCATCCTCGAACGGGCGAAACGCGCCGGCATCCCGGCGGGCCTCATCGATTGCCGCGGCTACAAGACCCGCTTCCCCGAGGAAGCCCAGCGGGAAACCGCCGAGGCCCTCCGCGCGGCCGGGGTGGAACTGGTATGCCTCGCCGGTTTCCTGCGGCTTGTGAAACGACCGCTGCTGGAAGCCTTCCCCGGCGGAATCATCAACATCCACCCTTCCCTGCTGCCCGCCTTTCCCGGACTGGAATCATGGAAGCAGGCGCTCGAAGCCGGAGTTTCTGAAACCGGCTGCACCGTTCACTACGTGGACGAAGGCATGGACACCGGCCCGGTCATCCTCCGGGAACGAGTGCCCGTTCTGACAGACGACACCGCGGAAACCCTGCACGCCCGCATCCAGGTGGCCGAGCACCGCCTCTACCCCGCCGCCATCGCGGAGGTGGCGCGGGATTTCTAACCAATCACAAACACATCCAGCACGAACCACAGGATCATCAGGAAACCGGCAACGATCTTGATGACCATGCCGGTGAGCGTGCCGACCACCGAGCCGACGCCGGAGATGACAGCCGGGTGGGTTTCCTTTTTGGCGAGCAGGACTTCCAGCGCGAAGGCTCCGATGAGCGGGCCTAACAGAAGCCCGAAGGGCATGAAGAACATTCCCACGATGGCTCCCGCCAGTGCGCCGAGCGCGCCCCAGCGGCTGCCGCCGAACCATTTGCTGCCGGCCGCGCCGCTGAGCGTTTCAAGTGCCTGCGAGACGGCCATCAGCGCGCCGAGGATGACGAAGGACCACCAGACAAGTCCGGAGCCCGGGCCGAGCATGAGCCGGTGGGCCACCGCCGCGATGAACAGGATGAGGTGGCCGGGCAAAACGGGCAGCACGCAACCGGCGGCTCCGGCGATCAGCAGGCAAACGGTGATGGCCCAGGCCGCGCCGACGCCGACGCGGCCCCAGAGATCATTGGACAGAAAGGCTTCCCACACGCGGCGACGGATACACCGGTGGAGGACCGGTGGAAATTGGGAAAGCCCGGCGATTTTCCAAAGCGCCCGGAATGTTTACTTCAGCTCGCGGCGCATCTCGGTGATCCGGTCCCGGATTTCAAACGCGGAGCCGCGCAGGTGGGCGAGGGCGGCGAGTTGGTCGGCATCGTCTTCCGCGGCCATCAGTTCCTGGCAGGCGCCGACGGCTTCGTTGAGCCAGTTGAGGCAGCGCTTGAGGACGGCCAGCACGTATCCGGTTTCCGGTTCGAAGCCGCTGTTGCGCCCGTTGAGCGCGGCCGCGAGCTTGCCGCTCACTTCCAACAGATTTGAAACAAGGCGGTAGGCCGGCGATCCGGGCTCGGCGTCGCGTTCGACCACGTCCATCGCCCGCATCGCCAACTCGCGGGCCCGCGACTGGAGCGGATGCTCATCCTGATCCTCGCGGTCGAAGCTCTCGTCGCCATCATCCCCGTCATCCCAAAAACCGTCGTCGATCCCCTCGCCGAAGTCCCCTTCACCGTCATCAAAGTCCAGCGGGATGTCGGTGCCGCCGAAGTCCTCGTCACTTTCCGCAAGCGCGTCCAGCAGGCCGTCCCATCCCATCACGAAGGCCTCCTTGCGGTCGCTGTCCGGATCGTCCATGTATTTCTCCAGCACCTCCTGATAGGCCTCGGTGAGGCGGTCGCTCTCCTTGAGGCGCTCCTCCCACTCGTATTCGTCCACCTCCTTGTCCGCCGGCTCGTCGGCGGGAGGCTCGCGGCGGCGGATGACCAGCGCCATGAAATCGCGCATCGCCTGGAGGTTCGCCAGCTTCTGCGCCTGTTCCGCATCCTCGTCCATCTGCCAGACGTAAGGGGAAATCTGGAGCTTGTATCCCGACGACTCGATCACCACGCGGCCGTTGTGGTGGCTGAACCACTCAAGGTAGAGCGCGTTTCTCCACTCGTAGGGAACCGGTTGTTCGCTTTCGATAAGACGCTGCGTTTCCGCCTCGTCCGCCACCGCTTGCCTGAAGCGGCGGGAGGCGCTCATGTCACCGATGATTCCGGACTGGTCGGTGTCCAGACCGAGGGCGTCGGACGATTCCCGCGGGCTGGGGTTTTCAAAGCGCAGGCATGTGCCCGCCAGATCACGCCAGCAATCGCCATCAAGCCGGAGTTCCAGCGGATCGGCGCGGCCGGCCAGCCAGATACGGCCGGTCGTGCGGCCCTCGACGGTGTTGTCGATCTCACCGCAGGTCACCGCGTCATCAATGCGCCATGCCATGCCCGCGATCATCGGTGGCGAATCCGGGCCGTCAAGCAGTCGTCGCCAGGGCTGACGCATCAAAAAACGCGGAGGAAAATAATCGGCAGGTGTGACATTT
>CAZKQK010000102.1:0-19893 GCA_964554865.1 uncultured Luteolibacter sp.
GCCAACCATAGCTGGCGAATGGACGGCGTCAAGTTTTTAGGTTAACACTTATGGGATCTGGGGCCCGGTGCCTCCGATGATGAGTTTCACATTGTCATGAATCCCGCCCGAATAGGTGATTTCCGCCGTGGGATTGAGCGTGAGGGTGGACTGGCCGAAACCGGAATTCATGATGATGGCGGGGAAATCCCCCCCCGAACCGCTGAGACCGGCCACGGTTTGGTTGAAACCGGCGAGATCGAAGGTGGGGGAACCACTCTGGCCGGCGGTGGGTCCCACGATCAGGCTGGAAGTGGTCGGCAGCTTGTCATTGGCGGTGATGGTGACGACCCCGCCGTTGGAGAAGATCCGGGTGGGTCCGGTCCACGAGCAGGTGCCGGCGAGCGTGATGACATCGGCCGGGCTGTTGCCTGAGCGGAAATACGGGCTCATTCCGGCCACCGCTTCGGAGATGGTGCCGGTCAGGGCGAGGGATGCGCCTTCTTGCACGCCGATGCGGGTGTTCCCGCCGGTGCCGGCGGTGCCTGACAGGACGATGTCGCCAGCCCAGGTGCTGTCGCCGAAGTGGGCCTGGAGCGCGCCGCGCTGGTTGGCGGAGCCGTTGAAGAAATAGTTGGAGTTGGGCACGACGTGTCCGGCACCGGTTAGGTTGGCCGTCTGGCCGCTGCCGTCGGTGATGCCGCCCTCAAGCACGAATGTGGCTCCGCTCGCGACGGTGATGCCGCCGGTGGTGTTGTCCGCCACGTTCTTGATCACCGCTCCGGAGTGGATATCGAGAAACCCGGAATACGAATTGCCGGGGGTGGAGAATGTCACGATTCCCGTGCCGCTTTTGGTGACGCCCGTATCGCCGGTGATCGCGCCGGCGCCGGTGAAGACATAGGCGGTGGCGTCGAAGTCTCCGCCGTTGGTGATGTTCACCGTGGTCGGAGAGAAGCTGTCGGCGAGGTTGACCGTGTTGATTCCGTCATCCTCATCTTCGAGGGTGGGGAAAGTCACCAGAGCGGGTTCGGAATAGGCTTCGCTGTTGGCGTTCCAGTTGAGGGAGGTGGTGTCCCAGTCGCCGTCGCCAATCGACCAGGTGAATGTGGGGGTGAATTCCGTGGCCGGGGTGATCTGTGCCATGTTGAGAAAGCCGCGGGCTTCCGTTCCGGTGCCATCAACGGCCACAAACAGCGATTCGTTTTCGCCGACCGTCACGGTCAGCACCACATGGTTTTGGCCATCCGTGAAGCTCGCGTATTGGTTTGTGTATTCGGCGGTGGAGTAAGTGGTGTTGATTTGGGATGCGGTGGTCGTCGTGTTGAAGCTGGCAAAGGTGCCTGAGGACGGTCCCGCGGTCGCGTAAAATGCCATCGCCTGGGCAGCGGCGTTGGCGGCGTTCGAGTTCGTGTTTCGCCCCATCAGGTAAATCTTGTAGATGCCCTCGGCCAGGCCATCGACGCGGAACCCGATCGCCGAACCGGTTCCACCGAAAAAGCCATCCCTTCCCACGGCGGAGGAACCAAGCCTGCTGTCTCCATAGATGGATCCGGGAGTGAGAAGGCTCTTCCGACCGGTGGTTCCTCCTCCGTTGCCTATCAGGTTGAGGGTCGAGATCTCGGTCGAATAATCGATGATGTTGTTTCCCCCGGATGCCTCCTGGCCAAGTGTCAGGGTCACCCCCGTCGCACTGGTTCCATCCGAATAGCTGAGACTGGAATGGGGATCGGAAGTCGTGATGGTGTTCCAGGTGGTTTCGCCGGGCGGCACATCGCCCGTGGCGTGGCCCGGGCTCAGGGTGAGGTAAGTGCCCGTAGCGACAGGGCCCGGACTTGCGGCGGTGCTCGACTCGGGAACGCTGGTGTTGGCGGCGGGATTGCCAAAGTCGAACATCAGGCTGGTTGCGGAGGCGGGAAAGCTCGCGCCAAGGACAAGCAGCCACATCAGGACGGGTATGGTTTTCATGGGTTTTCGAATTACAGCCTGGTCGGAATCGATCAGGGTGACATGGATGAATGCGGTTTCATCGAGAGAACTTAGCATCACCCGGAGAATTTTTTGCCTCCCTTGCTAAGTCCTGCGGCCTCCCGGGCATTCAAGCAATGAGCCGTGCGTTCCGCGTCGGTGCAAAATCCCATGAAAATGAAAATTCCCATGAAAAAACTCCCGCCACTCGCCTCCGCGTGCCTCGCCCTCTCCGGAGGATCCGCCTCCGCTGCGAACATCATGCTCGATTTCGGCGGGGCCGCCATCACCGCCGGCTATGAGATCCTGAGCCCGGGGCATGGTTCAGGATCGGTTTCGGGAGCCCAAACCACTTGGAATTCGCTCACTACCGCGGCTACCACGTCCAGCCTGTCATTCAGCGATGGATCGGCCGCCACCGGCATCACCTTGACCTTCGGCCAGGAAGCCGCCACCAACGACAACATCATCGACTTTGCCCAGCCCATCGGAAATACGACCGGCCTCATAGGCGGCTCCAGTACTTCAGGTAAGCAATCCCTGTTCGGCACCGGTTCGATCTACGGAGCAACTGGCATCCACACCGCAGGCAAGGACGGCTTCTTCGGTGGCGTCAACGCCGGCCTCGGCACCGTCGCGGGTGCCATCGGCCTGCGCCTGGACGGCCTGGAGGCGGGGGAATACCGCATCTATGTGATGGGCCGGAATACGAACACGAATGCTGACGGTGGGGCGTCGATGGCTTTTTACGGGAATGTCGGGGCGGCGGCGGATACTTTCGACTTCGGCTCGCTCACTGCCTTGGGCATCTCAGCCAACACCAACTATACGACTGGCGCGTATGCCGGCCAATACAACCAATTCATCGAGGGCGACAATTTCGTCGCATTCGATCTGACCGTCGCCGAGGGACAATCGCTCTTCCTCGCCTCGGATGGAGTGGGTACCGATTTCGACCGCGGCTTCCTGAGCATGGTCCAGATCGTCCAGATCCCCGAGCCCTCCGCAGCCCTGCTCGGCGCCTTCGGTTTCCTTGCCCTGCTCCGCCGCCGACGTTGAGCGGACGGCGGCCCGGGCAACCCAAAAGCACCGGTTGATTGCACGCTCCCCTCTTGCGGGAAGCGCTCCGGTCTTGTCCGCCAACAATTGCGGGAAACCCATATCTCCACCTGTCCGCTGCCTCCGCATGCCTCGCCGGCCGGGGCTTCGGCGCCAAAGATCAGGGTAACTCCGGGGGCGGCCGCGTTGGCGCTGGTGGAGCGAAGGTTGATCGTGAGGTTCGCCGCAGACAGGGGTTGGCAGGCGCAAATGACCGGCTGCGAGGGGTGGGTTTTCATGGATCTTTTTGGTTGATGACCCGAGCGCGACGCGCCCGGCCCCAAGTGGGGATGGCACGACCCGGCCGGACTTGGCAGTCCGCGGTGGAAAAAATTTCCTGCCGCTGCTAAGTTTCCGCCTCCCGGCGTCATCAGGGATTGGACGAACAAGACAGTGAGCGAGGAACCACCCATCTCCGAGGAAGACAAGATCGCCAGGGTGCAGGGCCTGTTCCTGCAATACCAGCCGGCGATCCGCGGCTACATCCTCTCGATGATCCCGGATTTCTCGCTTGCGGATGACGTGGTGCAGGAAACCTTTCTGGTGGTCACCCGCAAGGCGGCCACCTTCGAGTTGGGAAGCAGCTTCGGCGCATGGGCGCGGACCATCGCCCGCTACAAGGCGCTGGAAGCGATCCGCGCCAGGAAGTTCGAAACGCTTTCCGAGGAGGCCCTGGCCGCGTTGGGTACGGAGGACCGCGGGTTTGCCGGTGAAACCGACGAGCGCATCGCCCTGCTGCGGGGTTGCATCGAGGAACTCGCGCCACAGGCGAGGAAATCCATCCGTTTCCGCTACGAGCAGGATCACCTGCCGCCACAGATTGCCAGCCTGATGGGTTGCACCGTGCCTTCGGTCAATGTGACCCTCTCGCGCGCCCGGAGCTTTCTCCGGGAATGCGTGGAGCGCAAATTGGCAACCAACCTCCCCTGACGCAATGATTGACGAAGCCAGACTGGACCGTCTGATCGAAGCCCATTTCGATCTGCAATTGGCAGCGGAAGAGCGCGCCGAGCTTGAGGCCATGCTGCTGTCGTCATCAGCGGCGCGGCAGCGGTTTCTCGACTTCGCCGAGTGGCACGGCCTGCTGCGCGAGCACTCGTTGCGCGAAGGTGGAGGCCGCATATTGAGCGGGTTGGGGCCGCCGGAGCCGGAGCGCGTCCGGTTTTTCAGGAAACCTTGGATTTCCGCCGCGCTCGCCGCCTGCGTCGCGCTCGGCATCTGGCTGATTCCTTCAAAAACCCCGGAATCCCGTTCACCCGAATCCCATCCCGGAACCGTCGGCAAGGAAATCGCACTGCTGGAGTTCGCCGTCGGCGTTGATTGGGAGAGCGCCGCCGTTAGTCCGGGTTCCGCCCTGTCTCCGGGGATACTTAAAATTCGTCAAGGCAGCATCCGCCTGGGCTTCTACTCCGGAGCGCGGGTGGTGATCGAAGGACCGGCATCGTTGGAATTGCTGTCGGCCGATCTGGTGAGGCTGGACTTCGGGAAACTCACCGCCAAGGTGCCGCCGCCGGCCGAGGGATTCACCGTGCTCAACAAGGGACTGCGCGTGGTTGACCGGGGAACCCAGTTCGGCGTGAGCGTTTCCGAACACGCCGGCTGCGAAGTCCATGTGTTCGATGGCGAGGTGGAGTTGCAGGGCGAGGTCCCCGAATCCGCCGCCCGCGAGCTTTTCGGCGGGGACGCCGTCTCGATCCGGGAAGGCAGGGCGACCGCCATCGCCGCCGATCCCGGCTCCTTCGCCGATCCGGTAAACATGCTCCGCGCCGCCGCCCTCGAAACGGAAAGCCGATGGATGAAATGGATCAACGCTTCCCAGGCGTTCCGCGGCTCGAAGGATCTTCGGGTTTATTTCGACTTCGAGGATTTCACTTCTTCGGGCACCACCCTTCCCAACCGCGCCGCCACGGCGGACCCGAGTTCGGACGGCTCGATCATCGGTTGCGAACGGCTCGCCGGAAGATGGGACGCCAAGTCGGCGCTGGGTTTTGCCAAAACCAGCGACCGCGTCCGTTTCCGTGCGCAGGGCACCACGGATTCGATCACCCTGATGGCATCCGTTCGCGTGGACAGCCTGCCGCTTAACCACAATTCCCTGCTCTCCATGTCTCCCGCCAATGTCGGCGAAGTCCATTGGAAACTCGACCGCTCCGGACGCCTGCTCGTCGGTCTGCGGGCGGAGGAATCCCGGAAGTTCGATTCCTGGGAGCGCCTCGAAAGTCCACCGGTCCTGGCCCCCACCGACTTCGGTCGCTGGATCCGCCTGGCCACGGTCATCGACGGCGAAAAAGGCGAGATGCGCCATTATTTCAACGGTCGCCGCGTTGCCAGCGGCCGCATTGGCAGGCGCATCCCCATCCAGCTTGGCATGGCGAATCTTGGAAACCTCGATCCCGCTTGGTACGAGACCGAGCGGGTCCGGCATTTCAACGGCAGGATCGACGAATTCGCGATGTTCACGCGCGCCCTGACGGACGCCGAGATCGCTGCCGCGGACGGGTTGGATTCATCAACCGGAAACCCCGAAAGCGAACCCTGATGGTTCGGAGCGGAAATTTTAATTTGTCACCGGCCCGGTTTTCGCGCCCGGCGCCGTCGGTGTCAGGTCCATCCTCGCCGCAACAAGCGCGGTCACCGCAAGCCCCGCAAACCCTCCGTATCCCAGCGTGAAGGCGGTGATCGTGCCGATCACAAACGGCGCGAAAACCAACAGCCCGATGAGCATGCCGCCGGGTTTCACTTCGTATGCCATCACCGCCAGTCGCAGCCGCGAGCGCGCCAATGCCAGCCCGATCACCGTGAAGCAACCCACCGCCGACAGGGCTGTTAGAAAATGGAGGATGCCGAAGCCATCCGTCCTCGCCGCCGCCGCCGCCAGCGGCACCGCACAGCCGCCCGCCATGGACAGCAGGAACAGCACCATCACCCCGATCCGCGCCGCGATGCCCTTGAAAGCGGACGCCCCGATGGCCCCCGCGCCGATCATCGCCGAGCCTCCCAGCACCGTTCCGGCGCAGGCCGTCTCGTGCCACCACTCGATGCCGCCCACCAGATATCTCACCACCATGTAGGGCAGCAGCGAGACAAAGGTCACCACCGAGAGCCCCCACAGCGTGACGAACTTGCCGATCACCACCTTCCAGCGGTTCAGCTTCGTGAGCAGCAGCAGCTCGTGGTTTCCTTCCTCAAGCTCCTGCCCCATCAGCACCAGCCCCCCCAGCGGCATCAGCACCATGCAAACCACCGCCACCACCGCCCAGAACGGCCCCGATCCGAACAACAGCCACGGATTGAGCATGCCCGCAGCCCCACCGCCTGCCGACGAATGCCCGTTGCTGAACTCGGAAACCATCGCCACCAGCGCGAAAAACTGGATCGCCATGAACGGCAACACGAACCCGCTTCGCCTCAAGCTCTGCCGAAGCTCCTTGGCCGTCATCGGATCAAGGCGCTCCGGCAAATCGCGTTTCATCATCGTTTCCAAGCCGCGGCACCCTGTCATCCTCCGGCCCCGGCGGCAAGCCCGCAGGCGCTGCCCATCCATTGCCCGGCCTTGACGCCCGTCGCGCGCCGAACATCCTCACTGCCGTGAGATCCATCCTCGTCACCGGCGGCAACGGCGGGCTCGGTCTGGCCATCGGCCGCCATTTCCTCATCCGAGACCCCACCGCAAACGTCTGGCTCGGCGTGCGCGCAAACCGCGCCGCAGCCTCGGAACTCGCCGCCGAATTCCCCTCACGCTGCCGCCTCGCGGACCTCGATGTCACCAGCCCCGCAGCCTGGAAGGAAACCGTAAAAACCATCCTCGGTGCGGACGGCCGGCTCGACGTGCTTGTCAACAACGCCGGCATGCACCGCGACTGCCTGCTCGCCGCCATGCCCGCCGAGACCTGGCACCAGGTCATCTCCGCAAACCTCGATTCCACCTACCACGGCTGCCGCGCCGTGGTCACCCCGATGATGCGCCAGCGCTTCGGCCGGATTATCAACATCGCCTCGCTCAGCGCCATCCTCCCGCCACTCGGCCAGACCAACTACGCCGCCGCCAAGGCCGGTGTGATCGCACTCGGCCGCACCCTCGCCAAGGAAGTCGCCCGCGCCGGCATCACCGTCAACTCGGTCCTGCCCGGCTTCATCGAAACCGAGGCCCTCGCCGCGATGGATGACGATGCGAGGAAACACGCCAAATCCGGCATCCCCATGCGCCGTTTCGGCAAACCGGAGGAGATCGCCGCCGCCGTCTATTTCCTTGCAAGCCCGGATGCCGCCTATATCACGGGCGCCGCGTTGAAAATCGACGGCGGAGTCTTCTGACAACAAGCACCCATCATGCAAGGCGAGGAACTCAGACTGAAAATAAAGGAAATCATGGTGGACGAGCTGATGCTCGACTACAAGGCGGAGGAAATCGGCAACAAGACCGCCATCTTCGGCGCGCACGGCCTCGGTCTGGACTCGGTGGACGCTCTCCAGCTCGTCGTCGCCCTTGAAAAACACTTCGGCCTGAAAATCGCCGATTCCGGAGCGGCCAAAGGCATCCTGGAAAACGTGGAAACCATCGCCTCCGAGATCGAAAAATCCGCCGCCTGAGCGGCCTCCCGCCGGAATGAAGGCCTTCGCGGTTTTTCTCCTCAAGCTCACCCTCACGGCGCTCTGCCTGTGGTGGGCCTTCTCGAAGACCGAACTCGATCACTCGGTCCTCACCCGTCCCGGCGCGCTCGATTTCCGCTGGCTCGCCGCCGGTGTTTTCCTCGCCGGCCTCAGCGTCGTCCTCCAGGCGCTGCGGTGGCGGTGTTATCTAACAGCCCAGTCGCTGCGCGTCCGCCCGACCCGCGCCATCGAACTCACCATGATCGACGGGCTCTTTAGCCTCGCCTCGGTCAGCGGCATCGGCGG
Source organism: uncultured Luteolibacter sp. (assembly GCA_964554865.1). Classification (GTDB taxonomy): domain Bacteria; phylum Verrucomicrobiota; class Verrucomicrobiia; order Verrucomicrobiales; family Akkermansiaceae; genus Luteolibacter. Next base: position 7,942 of record CAZKQK010000102.1, read on the forward strand.
CTCCGCCGCGCGCGTCATCCTGCTCATGCGCGACCACCCGGGCCGCAAGCTTGCCATCGCCATGGCCGTCACCGCCGACCACCTCGCGGGGCTGGTCTCCATCGCCATCCTGTTTTTCATCATGTCCGCCGCCCGCTTCGATTCCCTCGCCGATCCCAGCGTGCTCGGCCGCGGCGTGCTGCAATTCGCCTGGTTCTATCTCGGCGGCGGCCTCGCCATGGTCGCCCTCATCTTCCTCTTCGCCTCTCCGCCGCTCCACCGCCGCATCCATGCCAACGGCCGCTTCGACCGCTGGCCGCTCATGAGAAACATCCCCGAGTTGTACGATCTCTATCGTAGAAACTGGCCCCAGGCCCTCGCCGGACTCGCCTTCTCCTTCGCCATGCTCATCGCCTTCTTCACCTCCTACTTCTGCGGCCTGCGCGCTGTCGGCGGCGCGGCCTCCCATGGCGATGTCCTCTCCGCCATGCCCGTCATCGATGCGATCAGCGGCCTGCCCGTCTCCATCGGTGGCGTGGGCGTCCGCGAAAAACTATTCCAGGTGCTCCTTCACGATCTCGACCGCGTCCCGGCCGAGACCGCCGTCGCCGCCTCGCTCGCCGGCTTCGCCTGCAACGCCTTCTGGGCCCTCCTCGGCGCGCTCTTCTTCCTCAGGAAACAGGACCGCATCCACAAGACCGATCTCGCCGGGACCGCCCGCCTCCAAGAACCCGTTTAAAGTCTTTCCGGGGAGGAGTGAGGTGAAGGCGAGACGGATCATGGCGAGCGATGAGGAGAGCTTCCGCTCACAGTTCTTCCAAAACCGCCGGCACTTCTCCAGCCAGGAAATCGTTCGCCCCACCACCCATCTCTTCGGGATCGCCGCGAAAGTGTGGAACCCGTTTCGTTTGGCCACCCGAAAGCGCTTGCCACGGGCTGTCTGTGGATTGCCTATTCACGGCGCATGACAGACCGTCCGCGGCAGCCAACATTTGCCGAAGCCTTGCGTTTCTGGTGCAAGCTCGGCTGGTTCAGCTTCGGCGGCCCGGCGGGGCAGATCGCCATCATGCACAAGGAACTGGTGGAGAGACGCCGCTGGCTGGGCGAGGCCCACTTCCTGCACGCGCTGAATTTCTGCATGCTGCTGCCCGGTCCGGAGGCGCAGCAGCTCGCCACTTATCTCGGCTGGCGGCTGCATGGCGCGCGTGGCGGCATCGCCGCGGGGGCGCTGTTCGTCATCCCCTCGATGTTCATTCTCTTCGGCCTCGGCTGGCTCTACATGGCGGGTGGCGAAGTGCCATGGATTCAAGGCGTTTTCCATGGCCTCATGCCGGCGGTCACCGCCATCGTGTTCGCCGCGGTGAAACGCATCGGCTCCAAGGCGCTGAAAACGTCCGCGCTCCGGGTGCTGGCCCTGTCAGCCTTTGTCGCGATCCTTTTCCTCGGGATCGGCTTTGTGTGGATCATCATCGGCGCGGCCATGGCCGGGTTTCTCGGCGGCAGGTTTTTCCCGGAACAATTCCCTGCGGGACGAGGCCATGGAGGCGCGGAGGGCGGGGATGCTCCATGCGTCGATCTGCCTCCCGCCGCGCGCGCGGGCTGGCGGAGGACGCTGGCGGTCACGGTTGTCTGCCTGACGTTTTGGTGGCTGCCGGTGTTTGCATGCGGATGGCTGTTAGGTTGGAACGGCGTCCATTTCCAGGAAGGCCTGTTCTTCAGCAAGGCGGCGCTGGTGACCGTCGGCGGCGCTTATGCGGTGCTGCCCTATGTCTCGCAAATGGCCGTGGAGCACTACGGCTGGCTCACCCAGCGGCAAATGATGGCCGGTCTGGGCCTGGCGGAATCCACACCTGGCCCGCTGATCATGGTGCTGCAATTCGTCGGCTTCGTCGGAGCGTGGCAGAACCCCGGCAATCTCAGTCCGCTGGCCGCCGGCACAATCGGCGCGCTGATCACCACCTGGGTGACATTCCTGCCGTGCTTCCTGTTTGTTTTCCTCGGCGCGCCGCACATCGAGAGCCTGCGTGGGAAACCGGCGCTTTCATCCGCGCTCACCGCCGTCACCGCGGCGGCGGTGGGCGTGATTTTCAATCTCGCGATCTGGTTCGCATGGTACGCGCTGCTGCCGGTCGCGGGAAAACCGGATTGGTTCGTCGCGGTGACCGCCGTGAGCGCGTGGATCGCCATGGAGCGCTTCGGAATTGGCGTGATTCCCGTGCTCACCGCCTGCGCCGGGCTGGGCCTGGTATGGAGGATCATGGGAGCTTGAGGAGACAGGCGGAGGAACAGGACCGTCGAAGCCGGTGCAATATCGAAACGGAAGAGGCTGCGCGCGGCCCAGCGGCCTCAACGCCCGCAGAGCGCCGCCACATGCGTTTCATGGACTCTTTCCTACGATCACGCCGCCCCAATCCGGGTATTCCGACTCCATTGCCGAACCGCGCGCAATGCCCCGATATCCGAGGCCGCGTCAGCGACCGCCTTGTGAAATGACACCTCCGATTCTGATATCATCACCAAGACGCGTGAATTCGGTCTCCTCCAGACGCAGCGAGTCCGCCAATCCGGCTCCGGCCAACGCGGGCGCCGGGCCGCCGCAGAGAAGGGGCGCGAGGTAAACCACCACCTCGTCCACCAGCCCGGCTTCGAACAACGCGGCGGAGAGGACTCCTCCGCATTCGGTCATGCACGAGAGCGCGCCTTGTTCGGCCGCGAGGCGGCGCAGCGAGTCTTCCAAACCATGGCGCGGACGGATCAGCGTGCGGTCCCGCCACCCGTCCGTGAAAAGCGGCGCGTCTCGGGGAAGCGTCTCCGGGTGATCGGAAAACACCACCCGCCACGGCTGGCGCCGCCCTTCTAACAAATCCGGCTCGCGGATCGTGAGGGCGGGCTTGTCCCTTCTTGCGGTCTCTCCGCTTGTTAGAATGGCATCCACGGTCGAGCGCAGCCGCTGCACATCCGCGAGCGCCCGCGGTCCGGTGAGCCAGCGGGATTCCCCCGGCGGACGGGTTAGGCGGCCGTCGAGACTCATCGCAGTTTTCCAGATCACCCATGGCAAACCCGTTTCGCGCACCTTGAAGAACGGTCGCAGGAGTTTTCCCGCCTCCTCCGCGAGCACGCCCGGGACGACTTCGATTCCGAATCCGGCCAGAACCTCATCCGCCCGTCCGGCATGCGCCGGATTACGGTCCGCGCAGGCGTAGGCGACGCGTTTGACGCCCGCATCAATGAGCCCCTGTGTGCATGGCGGCGTGCGCCCGTGGGTCGAGCAGGGTTCGAGCGTGACGTAAACCGTGGCGCCCTTTGCCGCGTCCGCGCCGTGGCTTGAAAATGCGTCGGCCAGCGCCTCGCGCTCGGCATGCGGTTTCCCGGCGGCGCGGTGCCAACCGCTTCCCAACAGAACACCGTCCCGCACCACCACCGCGCCGACCGGCGGGTTGGGCGCGGTTTTCCCCACTCCCTTGCGGGCTTCGTCCAGCGCGAGGCGCATCCAGTGCTCGTCGGCGATCATGGGATGTTGGATGGTGGCGATGATCCGCAATCCACGGTCATTCCTTCGCAAGCCGCACCTCGATGGGCTTGTTCGTGGTGAGGTGCATGTCGCGCTGCGGGAAGGGAATGCCGATGCCGGACTCGTTGAGGCGCTTGTCGATCATGAGGCGCAGATCGCTGGAAACGATCATCGCGTTCGCCCCGCCGCGGAGGTCGAGCCAGAAGTAGAGGGAGAAAACGAGGGCGTTGTCTCCGAAGTCCTCGAACACGGCGAAGGGCGCGGGGTCCCTGAGGATGAGTCCGTGGCGGCCGGCTGCCTCGGTGAGAATTTCGATGACTTGTTTGAGATCGGTGCCGTAGGCCACGCCGAGGCGGATCGAGCGCCGCATCCGCGCGTTGGAGAGCGTCCAGTTGGTCACCCGGTTTTCAAGGAACACCGAGTTCGGGATCATCGTCTCGATGTCATCGGCGCTGCGGATGATCGAGGAGCGGGTGTTGACCTCGGTGACGGTGCCGATGATGCCGTCCACATCGAGGACATCACCAACGCGGATCTTTCTTTCCACCAGCACGATGATGCCGGAGATGAAGTTCTTGATGAGCGTCTGGGTGCCGAAGCCAATGCCGATGGCGAGCGCGCCGCCGAAGAAGGCGAAGACGGTGAGCGGGATCTTGAGAAACGAGAGCGTGCCAAGCATCAGGAACACGCCGACGACGATCATCGCCCAGTTGCGCAGCGTGCGGGCCTGCGGTTCGGCGATGTGGCCGCGCGATGTGATCGTGCGCTGGATGCGGTTGGCCACGCGCGAGGCGATCCAGTAGCCGATGACGAAAAACAGGATGGCCCGCAGCAGCATGCCGAGGCTCACCGGCACCTTCACGCTTTCCATCTTGCCGTCCACCTCGAACTTGTCCTCGAAGGACATCACCTCGAGGCCCCAAAGGGCTTTCACCCGGTCCAGAGACGAGTCCCAGGCCACTTCCACGCGCTCGCCCAAGGTGCGCTCGTCCTCCTTGGGCGTGTGTTCGGCGATCCAGCGCCGGATCAGCTTGCGCTGCGCGCCCACCGCCTGGGACGAGCGCTGGAGTGTGGCAAGCATCTCGCTCCGGGCGGCGCGCTGCTCGTTGATGAGAGGAAACCGGGGATCTTCGGACGAGATCGAGGCCGCACGGGATTCGATCTTGCTAAGCTCGGCTCCCGAGGAGGTCATATCGTTGTCCACGACGTTGAGCCAGGCCCTGAGGCGGTCCGACGTCATGTTGAGCGACTCCAGCGCCTTGGCTCGCCCGGGGGGATCCTTGGATTCCAGAAGGACGACACGGTCCTGATAGACCTTCACGCCGATGTTTTCCAACTCGATCAGGCTCTCGATGCTGTCGGTCACCGATTGCAGGGACTCGATGCGTTGCTCGGCGACTGCCAGCCGCAGGCGGACGAGATCCGCGCCATCGGGTTCCATGCCGTCGACGCTTCTCTCCGGCAGGGCGTCGAAGGCCGCCTGCGCCTGCGCCTTGGTGGCCAGCGCGGACTTCATGCGTTTGGAAACCGCGGCGACCTCCCCGGCGAGCGCCGTCTTGCGCTCGGTGGCGATCTTTTCGATTTTCGCAATGTCCTCCTCGCTGAGTTTCGCGTTGGGGGCGGCGATGCGTGTTTTCCGTTCGACCAGCGTGAGTTCGGACCTGTTTCCGGCGATGCGCACGGTGAGGGACTCAATGCTTGTCTGGAGGAAAGCCGCCTTGGCGGCGAGCATTTTGGTATTCGATGAGGCGGCCTCCAGTCTCCACTTGGCGGCTTCGGCTTTGGGCGGCTCGGCGTCTCGAACGGCGAGTTTGGCGGCGTTTTCCGCCTCCTCGGACGCCCTGAGTTCCGTCATGGTGGCGGTGAGGATGCGGCTGAAGTTATCAAGCGATGACTGGTTCGATGTGAGCTTGGCCCTGATGGCGTCCCGCTCGTTGAGCAGGTCGTCGATCATGAGGATGGAGTAGGGTGGCGGCCCCTTGAAGCCTCCCCATCCGGATTCGGCGAGGCGCGCGGCATCGGCGGCCTTGCGGGCCTCGCCGACCATGTCGAAGTTCTTGAGCCAGCTTCCGGTGATGAGGACGATCTGCTCGACGGTGCGGCGGCGGTCATCGAGTTCCGCGGCGGTCACACCTTCCGGGAGCGCGGCGGCGGTGCCACCCGCCTCGAAGCGCCGGATGGCGTCCCTGGCTTCCTGCTGCCAGAGTTCGATGCGTTTGCGGACCTCCTCGGGTTTTTCGGATGCGGCCGGTTTCGCCTGCTCGCCGGTGAGCTTGCCCAATGACGGCAACTGCGCGGGGGCCTGCCGCCACGCGAGGATCGCGAGCAGTGACAGCAAGGGCGCGAGAGGGAATTTCACCGCCGCAGCGTCACCGCTTCACCGCCGGGGGGCAAGTGGGAACCGCGCCCGGGCGGGCCCCGCATGTCAGATCTCCCCGCGCTCGTCGCGTTCGAGCTGGATGCGGTCGTTGAGGTTGCGGGCCTTCACGCGGTGGGAACGCTTGGCCCAGCGCTCGACGGCCATGCGGCGCTTCTCGGCGCGCTTCCTGAGGGCGGCGATCTCGTTTTCCAGGTTGAGAAAACTGGCGTGGCGCGCCGGATCGAGTTCACCCTTTTCGACTGCGGCGCGGATCGCGCAGCCGGTGTCGTTGCGGTGCGAGCAATCGGCGAAACGGCACCCGGATGCCAGGGCGTCGAGATCGGCGAAACTTTCGCGGAGCGTGCCTTCGTCGGTCCACATCTGGATCTCGCGCATCCCGGGATTGTCGATGAGCATGCCGCCGCCATCGAGCGGCACTAGCTCGCGCGAGGTCGTGGTGTGGCGGCCCTTGCCGGTGTGTTCGTTCACCTCGGCGGTCCACTGCCACTCGTCGCCGTAGAGTTGGTTGACGAGGGTGGACTTTCCAACGCCGGAGGAGCCGACCACGCACATGGTAACTCCGGGTTTGAGATATCCTTTCAGCGTCTTCAGTCCCTCGCCCCTCACCGCGCTGGTGACGTGTACCGCCGCCTCGGCGGACAGGGTTGAGATTTGCGCGGCGGCCTCCCGGTTTTGTTTTTTCGGGAAGAGATCCGACTTGTTCACCAGCACCACGGCTTTCGCGCCGCTGCGGCCGATGAGCGTGAAATACCTCTCCATGCGCCGGAGGTTGAAATCAGGACCGGCATCCGTGACCACCGCGACGAGATCGACATTCGCGCCGATCACCTGCGCCTGCGAGCTGTTGCCCGGCATCTTGCGGGCGAAGCACGACTTCCGCGGCAGCCGCGCGCGGATCACATGATCGCCGTTTTCCCCGCCGAGTTCGACGGCCACCCAGTCGCCGACGGCAGGCAGATCGGCATCGGTTTCCGCCTCGTGCCACACGCGGCCCGAGAGAACCACCTCGATCTCATCGGGTTCATCGCCCGGAAGGAACGCGCCGTAGTTGATGGGCGTCTCGCGGATCAGCCGCGCGGCCACCCAGCCCTTCGCGGCGCAAGGCGCGAAGGCATCGGCGAAAAACGGGGACCATCCGAGTTCTTCCAGAGTCATCCGCCGCCGACACTAGCGGTCACGGCCCCGCTGTCGATGCCCGGATGTGACGAGAAAAACCGGATTTCGGGAACGTAGCCGACGCATGCCCATGATTCGAGCCCTGTTTATCCTGCTCGCCGGACTGGCCATCTCTCCGGCGGACGAACTCACCGGCCGCGTGATGTGCGGCTATCAGGGATGGTTCCGCTGCCCGGACGACGGGGCGGGGCGAGGCTGGCACCACTATGCGGTGAATGGCAAATTCGAGCCCGGCCACTCGCACATCGAGATGTGGCCGGACATGAGCGAATACGGCCCGGATGAACGCCATGCCACGCCATTCCGCCATGCCGATGGGAGTGTGGCGGAGGTTTTCAGCTCCACCCATCCCGAAACAGTGCGCCGACACTTCCGCTGGATGCGCGAATATGGAATCGATGGCGTGTTTCTCCAGCGCTTCGCCAGCGAGACGCTCCATCAGGGGTCCCGCGCCGCCCAGGACCGCGTGCTGGCGAACTGCCGCGCCGCCGCCGCCGCCGAGCAACGCAAGTGGGTGCTGATGTATGATCTGAGCGGACTCGCCGCCGCCGACTTTCCCAAGCTCATCGGGGACTGGAAACGCCTCCACAAGGACGGGCCGATGAGGGAACCGGATCCCGCCTGTCTCCGGTTCCGGGGAAAACCGCTCGTCGCGCTATGGGGCATCGGTTTCAACGACCGGCCGGCCGCCCTAACAGAATGGGAGTCGCTCATCCGCTTTTTCCGCGAGGCGGGCCACGCGGTCATGCTCGGCGTGCCATGCCACTGGCGCACGCTGGACCGCGATGCGATCAATGACCCGGGGCTTCACCGGATCATCGCCATGGCCGACATCATCAGCCCTTGGGCGGTGGGGCGCTTTGGCGCCCCGGAGCAGGCGGCCGCGCGCGCCGACTCGTTGCTGAAACCCGATCTCGCCTGGTGCGGGGAACGCGGCATCCGCTACCTGCCGGTGGCCTTTCCGGGATTCAGCTGGCATAACCTGCAGAAAAGCCGTGGCCGCGATGAGAAACCGGACGCCATCCCGCGGCTTGGCGGACGATTCCTGTGGTCCCAGGCCGAGGCTGTTAGAAAGGCGGGGCTCGATTCGATCTACATCGCCATGTTCGATGAAATGGACGAAGCCACCGCCATTTTCAAGACCACCCGGAATCCGCCGGTGGGGGCCAGTCCGTTTCTCAGTGAGCCGGGCATCGCGCCCGACCATTATCTGCGGGTCGCCGGGGCGATCGGCCAACTGTTGCGCGGTGAACAGCCCGGGTGGAGGCCCTGAAGGCCGGTTTGTAGCCGCCCGACCATGGGGCTTGTCTTTCGCTGCGACGGACGTGGGCCGCCGCTACGGGCGGCTCGTGCGCGGCGATTCAGAGCACCCCGCGCTTGCGGAGGAAGGGGACCAGTTCGTCCACGCCGAAGTCCGCGAGCACCTCGCCGTGCCAATCCATGGTCGGGGCCTTGGTCTGGCCGGATAGTTCGACCATTTCCCTCATGGCCTCGGGATTTCCGGACACCACCACCGTCTCCACGCCGATGCGGCGGCACTCCAGGAATTCGACCACATCGTCGCACCAGGGGCAGCCGGGTTTGACATACAAAACGGGCGGGCTCACGGGCACTTGCTCAGAGAGGGGTTGCTCTAACAGTCCGGAAGTGGATCTCGCCGCCCTCGGACTGGAGAGCGATCGGGCCGGCGAGGACCTCGCAGCCGGTGGCGCGGTTGACGTGCTTGCCGTTGAGTATGACGTCGAGTTCCCCCTTGTTGAGGGTGATTTCCAGCTTGTTCCATTCGCCGGGTCCGGACTCTTCCCCGCCGTTGCGCAGCACGCCGGTGAGCTTGCCGCCGAGTTCGTGGTTATCGACCCGTTTCATCCGCACTTCCTCGCCGGCGAGGGTCATGCCGTGAAAGCCGAAGATGTCACCGGCGTTGCCGCTTTTGAGTTGGACCTCCAGCGAGCGCGGCAGCGGCCGGGACTCGCCGTTCACACGCATCAGCACGCCGCTGTTTCCGGGAACGGCGCCGGGAGCCCAGCGCCATTCGACGACGAGTTTGAAGTTGGTGAATTTTTCCGTGGTATGGAGATATCCCATCGGCTCGCCCTTGCAGACGAGGATGCCGTCGCTAACCGACCAGACATCTTCGGTTTTCTTTCCGTCCTTGGGAAACGAATCCCAACCGGTGAGATCGGAGCCGTTGAAAAGGATCTTCTCGGCGGAGGCTGCCGGAGGCGGCGGGGTTTCACAAACCGCAGACTGGATCAGGACGGCGGCGAGAAGTGGTATGGCGCGCATGGCCACACCGATGCAGAGGCCCGGCCGCTCCGCAAGCGATTTCGGTTTTCCAAAGCCGGCGCTCATTGGCCGGCCGGCCGGTCCTTCGCATGCTCCTCCAGCCATTCCTTGCGGGCGGCGAGGTTGACCTTGAGATCTTCCAGATAGGCCCGGCCCTTGATGAACTGATCGTAGGAGCGGAAAAGCCGCGCCACATCCTCACGGAGATCCTTGCGGGCATCGGAGATGAGGTTTTCGATGTCGTGCGCCTGATCGCGGCCGACCGACCGGCCGCCGCCGGCGCCGCCGGTGGAAACATCACGGAGCTGGGCCTGGAGGTGGTCCTCGTAGGCATCGATCTGGCCGAGTTCGGTGGTGTAAAGCTGCTTGGCGGAATCCGTGAGCGCGCTGTTGGCCAGGAGATCCGTGAGCGAACGCCGGCGCTGGTCGAGCCGCCCGATCGCCTCACGCAGGCTTTCCGCCGTCTGTTTGCGCACCTGGTCGGACGCCTGGGTGTCCCTGCGGTTTTGCTTCCACTCGTCGGTGATGCGGCTGCTTTCGTAATAATAGCCGTTCCAATAGGATCCGCTGCCGTCGGACTCGTACTTCTCCACATCCTGATGGGTGGGGATGGACTTGCTAAGCTCGGCGATCTGGTCCACGCGCCTGATGATCCGTTCGTCCAGCTTGCCAAGATCGCCGAGCGCGGATGTTTCCCCGGTGCGCACCAGCTCGCGGACCTCCCTGCGCTTGCGGATGTAGAGGTCGATGCCGTTGCGAAGCCCCTCGATGGCCTCCTTCTTCATTTGCGTGACGGTATTGCGCGACTCCTGGGAGTCCCGCAGGCCGGCGAGCGTTTTCACCAGTTCATCCACGCGTTTCTCAATCCGGGCATCCAGTTCCACGATGTCCTTTCCCCACTCGGCGAGCCGCGCCTCGCGCTGGGCGATGTGGGTTTCAAGGTTGGCCACGGAGGCCTTGCGCGCCTCGATATCGATCGGCGCCCCGGCCGCCGGGTCTTCCTGGGCGTGAAGACCACAGAACGGAATGAGTGCCACGATGCCGCCAATTAGGGTTTTGCGAGTCATGTTTTCCGTATGAAGGGAAACCCTCCGCCCGACAAGAAGGTAAAACGGAAAACCACCGGGATCGCCCGAAAGTCCTACTCGGGATTCCCACCCGCGCCCCAATGATGGTTCTTGCCAGTCCGGCCGGGGATTTCATCGAATGTCGGCATGCCCATCACATTCGATTACGACAAATCCACCCAACTCTGCGAAATCCATCTGAACGGCGTGCTGGCGGACGAGGAACTGGCCGCCAACCAGGAGCGCCTCGCACCGCACATCGAGGCGGGCGACCAGCCGAGGATTCTCGTGATCGTCGGCGACTTCCGCGGATGGGAGCGGGACGGCGATTGGAACAATTTCGACTTCATGTTTTCCCACGGCACGAAGATCGCGAAAATCGCCTTCGTCGGCGACAAGAAGTGGGAGGACCAACTGAAAATGTTCGTTGGCGCGGGTTTCCGCAACGCGCCGGTCGGCTACTTCGAAACCGGACGCGAGGAGATCGCCCGCTCCTGGCTGTTGCAATAACCCTCCGCAGAAACTTCGACCGATTCCTCACCGGCTTCATCGCCGGCGGAGGATTTCGTTTGATGCCCCCTTGCCGGTGAAATTTGGCAGCTCCGGCTTTATCTCCGGTCTGAGACCCCGGTTTGACAAATCATCCGGTGTAAAACATTGTTTTCCCATGATCAAGACCATCACCAAAATCGGCAATTCCCAGGGCGTCATCTTCGATTCCGCCCTTCTCCGGCTCGCCCGCCTCAAGCCGGGCGATCTCGTGAACGTGGAAGTGCATCCCGGCGGAACGATCACGATCACGCCGATGAATCCAGTCCCAAATCCCGAGCAGTTCAGCGCCAAGGTTGAGGACGTGATGAAGCGGTATGCCCGAACCATGAAGCGTCTCGCATGAATCCGGACCCAAACACATGCATTCACCTGACCACGGACCAGGTTCAGGAAATCCATGCCGCAGCCATCCGGCTTTTCGGAGGCAGCCCCGGACTACGCGATGTCGCCCTGCTTCAATCCGCCACCGCCGCGCCACAAGCCACATTCGGAGGACAATCCACGTTCGCGGATACCATCGAAATCTCCGCCGCTTACCTGTTCTACCTTTGCGGCAACCATCCTTTTGTGGATGGCAACAAGCGTGTCGCGCTTGGCTCATGCCTGGTCTTTCTGGAAATAAACGGCTACCAGCCCGCCCCGGATGGAGAGGACTGGGAAAACCTCACCCTCGCCGTGGCGGCCGGCCTTTTGACCCGCGAGGAAATCACCGCCACCCTGCGCAAGCTGCCGGAACCGGCCGATCCCGGGTGAACCGGCCCGTTTCCTCCTTCGTGTGTCACCCGGCAATGATCCGCAAACCGTCCTGCCGGGGTTTCCTCCACCATCTCCATTCGCAATTTCCCGTATCCTCAGAAATACACGCACTCGCTCCTCGGATTGGCCCACTGGGCGTATTCAATATCCGCCGGGAGCAGCAGCGAGCGGGCGTCCGAGGGGATGAAGGTCAGCACGCCCTTCGGCGCGAGGCGCGGATAGAGCGCGGCGAGCTGCCACCATTC
>CAZKQK010000103.1:0-2250 GCA_964554865.1 uncultured Luteolibacter sp.
GTCTGGCTCCCCAATGGGCGGGATCGGGGAAGATTTCCAGCAGGCTCGCGGACATCAATTTCTCCCAGTCGTCCGGCATGCCGTCGTTGTCAAGGTCGGCGGCGGAGAGGGGATCGGTGCCGAGCAGGATTTCATCGTCGTCGGACACGCCGTCGCCGTCGGTATCGCGGTTCTGTGGGTCGGTGCCCCACGCGTATTCCTCGGCGTCGCTCAGGCCGTCTCCGTCCCGGTCTCCCGAGCCGTCGGTGACGCCGTTGGCAAGTTCCCGGTCGTCGGGCATGCCGTCCCCGTCCGCGTCGTTGTGGGGAACAATCTGGAGAATGACGAGGCGGTTTTCCGAATCGGTGGTGCTGAGGGTGATCGTTCCCTGAGAGGATATGTGGGCGGGAATGATTTGATTCGGATGGAGTTCTCCGAACGGCACGAGGGCCGGGCCGTTTTTGATCCGCAGGGTCTCAATGAGAACGCAGGTGCCGTCCGGCGTGATCTGGAAGGGTTTCGGACCGCGCCCCAATATTCTACCGTTATTCAATCTCAGGAGGGTCTGATTCCCCGCCGCTTGCGGCGCATGAGAGGAAAGAAGAATTCCGAATACCCCGCAGCTTGCCGCGGGGATCTTTATTATCCGTGAAATCCGTAATCCGTGGTTCAATTTTTGTTTTCGGGTTCACTGTCGTTTCTTTCGCAGCCACGACAGCAAGGTTGTGGCCCCTTGGGGGATCATGCGACGCTTATCGGCCCCCTGCCGTGGTCAGTCCGGATTTCGGGCCGGTCACCCCGGCGGATTGACGGTTTGCGATTGTTGATTCCGGATTTTTGATTTGGAAGACGGATCACTCGTGGCGGAGGGCCTCGATGGGGTCGAGGGCGGCGGCGCGGCGGGCGGGCATGAAGCCGAAGAGGATGCCTATGGCGGCGGAGAAGACGAAGGCGATGATGTTGATGTTGGGATCGAAGAGGAAGGGCGCGCCAACGACGCCGGCGAGCACGTCGCACAGCGCGTAGGCCAGCAGGATGCCGGCGATGCCGCCGATGCAGGAGAGGGTGACGGCCTCGACGAGGAACTGGAGGAGCACCTCGCGGGCGCGGGCTCCGATGGCGAGCCGGATGCCGATCTCGCGGGTGCGCTCGGTGACGGAGACGAGCATGATGTTCATGATGCCGATGCCGCCGACGAGCAGGGAAACGCCGGCCACCGCGCCGAGCAGGGATGTCATGACCTTGGTGCTGGAGCTGATGACATCGGCAAGCTGGAGGGAATCGAAGACATTGAAGTTGTTGTCCTCGTTGGCGCTGAGGTTGCGGCGCTCGCGCATGAGCGAGGAGACGTCTGCGACGATGTTGGCGCTGGGGTATCCCTCGCGGCCGGAGATCATGATCTGGTTGATGTTGTTGCCATTGCCCCGCCCGGTCATGCGGCGCAGGACGGTGGTGTAGGGGGTGATGATGTTGTCGTCGAGATCATCGCCGAAACCGCCCTGCCCCTTGACGGCGGTGACGCCGATGACTTCGAAGGTGGTGGACCTCACCCGGATTTTCTCGCCGATGGGATCGACTCCCGGGCCGAAGAGTTCCTTGCGGATGGTCTCGCCGATGACGGCGACGGGGGCGGCCTCGGCGACTTCGGAGTCGGTGAAATAGCGGCCGAGGGCGAGTTCCCAGTTGCCGATGGGGAAGTAGCTGGCGGTGGTGCCCTGGACATCGAAGGCGCGGCTGTTTTCCTGGTAGACGGCGGTGCCGTTCGACTGGACGAAGGGGGCGATGGTGGAAACGCCGGGCACCTGGTCCCGGATGGCATGGACGTCCTCGAGATTGAACTGGGGAGCGCCCCAGGATCCCCAGCCCTGGCCGGGGCGCAGGATGAGGAGGTTGCTGCCCATCTTGGATATCTGGGATTTCACCGCCTCGGTGGCCCCGCGGCCGAGGGTGACCATGGTGACCACCGCCGCCACGCCGATGACAATGCCGATCACGGTAAGGAAGGACCGCGTCAGGTTGCGCCGGATTTCGCGCAAGGCGATGAGCAGGGCGTTGAGGAGCATGGCTGGGGAAAAGCTGAAATGCCGGGACCGGCAGGTTATGTGTTAGGATGCGCTGTCGTGGGCGATGAGGCCGTCGCGGACTTTGATGACGCGCTTGGCGCAGGCGGCGACGTCGTCCTCGTGGGTGACCATGATGATGGAGATGTTCCGCTCGGCATTGAGGCGCTGGAGGAGGGCCATGATTTCGCGGGTGGTTTTCGAGTCGAGG
>CAZKQK010000103.1:2260-19840 GCA_964554865.1 uncultured Luteolibacter sp.
GCCGCCGGAGAGTTCGGCGGGGGTGTTGCGCCGCTTGTCCGGCAGGCCGACGGCGGCGAGAGCCTCGCCTGCCATTTCGTGGCGCTGGCGGCGGGAGTATCCGCGGTAGAGGAGCGGGAGTTCGACGTTTTCGAGGGCGGAGGTGCGGGCCAGCAGATTGAAGCCCTGGAAGATGAAACCGAGGGCGTGGCGGCGGATCAGCGAGCGCTGGTCCTTGTTGAGATCCTCGACGGCGATGCCCTTGAAGCGGTAGGAGCCGGCGGTGGGGCTGTCCAGGCAGCCGAGGATGTTCATGAGGGTGGACTTGCCGGAACCGGACGGGCCCATGACCGCGAGGTATTCGCCGCGGCGGATATCGAGGTCCACACCGCAGAGCGCCTGGAAGGCGGCGTCTCCGGAGCCGTAGGTTTTGGTCAGGCCGCGGAGCCGGATGAGGTTGTCCGCTCCGACGCTCACGCTGAGGGTTTCGGTTTGATGCTGACGATGACGGGGGTGTCCGCTGTCAGGTCGCCGCCGGTGATCTCGGTGACACGGCCGTTGGTGATGCCGGTGGTGACGGGGATCCCGACGGGCTCGCCGTTTTTCAGGGTGAAAACACGCGGGCCGCGATCCTCGGTCTTGGGTTTGGGCCCGGGAGTGCCGCGCCAGCGGCGGCCGCCACCGGGCGAGAGGCTTTGGACGAGGGTGCGCCCGCCTTCCTCGGGCTTGCCGATGGATGCGGCGTATTCGGGATCGAAACGGAGGGCGGAGTTGGGGACGACGAGGATGTCCTTCTTGTCCACGATGGCGATGTCCACGGTGGCGGTCATGCCGGGGCGGAGCGAGAGGTCGTCATTGGCGACCTCGAGTTCGGCGCTGTAGGTGACCACGCCGGTGGTCGCGGCTCCGGTGTTAGAGCCGGCACCGGCGGTCTGGTTGTTGGATGAGCCGAAGGCGACCTTCTTGACGGTGGCGGTGTATTGCCGGGTGGGCCAGGCGTCCACGCTGAAGGTGGCGGTTTGGCCGGCGGCGACGCGGCCGATGTCCGCCTCGGTGACGGAAACCTGGAGTTCCATTTTCCGGAGATCCTCGGCAATGGTGAACAGGGTGGGCGCGGTGAACGAGGCGGCGACGGTCTGGCCAACATCGATACTGCGGGCGAGCACGATGCCATCGACGGGGGAGCGGATGATGGCTTTCTCAAGATCGCGCTCGAAGGCGCGGACCTCGGCTTCGGCTCCTGCGACGGCGGCCTCGGCGCTCTCGAGATCGGCAAGGGCGCGGGAGACGGAAGCGCGCGAGGTTTCCATGGTGGCGCGGGACGGGGTTTTGCCGCCGCTGAGTTCGTGAAGCTCCTCCTGGCGCGCGAGGGCGGCCTTGGTTTCGGCCAGCGTGGCATTGGCCTGGCTGACGCGCGCCTTGGCGGCGAGCATGGCGGCGCGGCTGCGTTCGGTCTGTTGGTCGAGCTTGGAGGTGTCCAAGAGGGCGAGCTGCTGGTCCTTTTTCACGATGTCGTTGGTATCGACATAGACCTCGTCGATGGTTCCGGAGAGTTCCGAGCCGATGACGACCTGATTGGTGGGCGCGAGGTTTCCGGCGGCGGTGACGACCAGCGAGATGCGGCCGGGACCGGCGGGCTCGGTGACGTATTCGGGCTTTCCGTTCACTTCGGTGTCCCTTGTCAGATAATGCCACGCGCCACCGCCGAGCAGTGCGGCGATGGCCGCGATGACCGACCATTTCCGGAACGGACGCGAGCGTCCCTGACGGACGATGGCGGCGAGATCTTGCTGGGGCGCGGGACGTGACATGGCTCAGGATTTCGGCGACCAGCCGCCGCCGAGCGCCTGATAGAGGCGGATGTAGGCGGTGGTGCGGTCGGTGCGGGTGGTGAAGAGGCTGTCTTCGAGGTTCAGCAGGGTGCGCTGGGAGTCGAGGACGTCGAGGAAATCGATTTCGCCGGCTTCGTAGCGCTGGCGGGCGAGCAGGTCGGACTCGCGGGCGAGGCTGGTGGCCTTTTCGAGGGAGGCGAGGCGTTCGGCGGAGCGGCGGCAGGCGATGAGCGCGTTTTCGGTTTCGGCGAGGGCCGTTAGAACGACCTTGCGGTAGTTGTCGATGGCCTGTGTCTCGGCGGCGGCGGCGGCCTCGATGTTGGCGCGGATGCGTCCGGCGTCGAAGATGGGAGAGGTGAGGTTGGTGGCGAGGTTGGCGGCGGCGGTTTCCGGATCGAGGAAATCGGAGGCGTTGATGGTGCCGAGGCCGAGCGATCCGGAGAGGTTCAGCGATGGGTAGCGGGCGGCTTCGGCGGCGCGGGTGTTGGCGGCGGCGGCGAGGACCTGATAGCCGGCGAGGCGGACGTCCGGGCGCTGGCGGAGGGTGTCGGCGGGGATGCCGACGGCGAGGCTTGGCGGAGGGTCCGGGATGCCCTGGTTGCGGGCCAGAAGTTGATCGAAAGCGCCGGGTTCGCGGCCTGCGAGGAGGGCGATCTGGTTGCGGAACTGGGCGATGGCCTGTTCGAGCGAGGGGATGGCGGCGCGGGCGGATTCGAGGCTGCTCCGGGCCTGGCTGGATTCGAGCGAGTCCGCCTCACCGGCCTGCTGGCGCCAAGTGGCGAGGCGGGCGGTTTCCTCGCGGGTGCCGATATTTTCCCGCAGGACGCGGAGGCGCGCCTCGTTGGTGCGGAGGTTGGTGTAGGCGGTGGCGATCTCGGCGGCGAGGGCGGCGTGCACCGAGTTCAGGTTTTCCCCGGCGACCCCGAGGTTGGCGGATGCGGCCTGGACGGCGCTGCGGCGGCGGCCGAACAGATCGACTTCCCAGGAGGCGCTGAGGTCGGCCGAGTAGGATGTGCCTGTCACTCGGGGGCCGGGATCAACCCGGGCGCTGCGGGTGTTTGACGACGCGCCGCCGTTTACCGAGGGGAACAATCCCGCGAACTCCGAATCCCGCCTTGCCCGCGCCTCCCGGATGCGGGCGGTGGCGGCGCTGATGTCCGGGCTGTCCGCCAGGGCACTGGCGATGACGCGGTTGAGCGTGGGATCACCGAAGCGACCCCACCAGCGCGAGAGATCGCGGTTGGGCGAGGCCACGGGAAATTTCCCGGCGTTTTTCCATTCCGCGGGGACGGTGGAGGTTTTCATCGCCGAGCCGCCGGGCGTCGCGCAGGAGGCAAGCATCGCCGCGATGGGGATCCAGGAAACAATCAGTCGAGGTGGGATCATTCGGAATTCGGGCCGCGGCGGAGCGTCCGGCTTTCGGTGTCGGAACGGAAGCGCCAATTTCCGCCGACTGAAAACCGCCGGAGCGGGGATTTGTCGCCGGAAAGTGCGAAAAAGCCGGTTTCCCACCCTGGCTGCCGCTGGCGGGAAACCGTCACGTTAGATTCAAAAACACGCCGAAGGAGGGGGCGCCTGGAAGCGTATCCGTGTGGCAACTTCATTCAAATCCGGCCGACCCATGTTTTTCCCACGCCCTTCACACTTCGCCGTCATGGCGGTGGCGTTTCTGCCAGGCCTGGCGGCGACGATGCCGCTGCTGAATGCGGCGGAGCGGCAGGATGTTTCCGGCGAACTGAAGGCCATCGTGGAAAAGTCCAAGGTGCCCGGCATGGCGGCGGCGAGTGTGATCGGCGGGAAAATCTCCGCCGCCGGATGCGCTGGCGTGCGCAAGGCGGGATCTGACGAGGCGGTCCGCCTGGCCGACAGGTTTCACCTCGGTTCCTGCACGAAATCGATGACCGCCACCCTCGCGGCCCTGCTGGTGGCGGATGGCGCGATGCGTTGGGAGCAAACGGCGGATGATTCGTTTCCCGGAATCGACATCCATCCGGACCGTCGCGGCACCACGCTGCGGCAGTTGTTATCAAACACCGGCGCGTGTCCCAGGGATGTGCCTGCGGATCTCTGGGAAAAACTATGGAAAGGCGACAGTCCCGAGCCCACCCAGCGCGAACTCCTTGTGGCCGGCATCCTCGCCAGCGCTCCTGAGAAACCGCCGGGGACCGCCTATGAATACTCGAATGCGGGGTTCTCCATCGCCGGAGCCATGATGGAAAAAGCGACCGGGAAAACCTACAATCATCTGCTGCGGGAGCTGCTATTCAAACCGCTTGGCATGTCCACGGCCGGATTCGGCGCGCCCGCCACGCCTGCCGATCCTCACCAACCCCACGGACACCGGCTGATCGGAGGGGTTCCAACAGCAGTGCCTCCCGGTCCCGGCGATGACAACCCCGCCGCGATCACTCCCGCAGGCCGGGTCCATGCTTCGATAACGGACTTCGCCCGCTACGCGGCGCTTCACCTCGGGCAGTCCGAAATCCCCGGCCTAACAAAAGAGCGGCTGGCGTTTCTTCATGCGCCCGCACCATCCGCCGCCGGATACGCGCTCGGCTGGCAGGTGACGGAACGCCCGTGGGCCGGCGGAACGGCTCTCACCCACAATGGCACCAACACGATGTTTTTCGCGGTCATCTGGCTCGCGCCATCGCGCGGGTTCGCCGCCGTGGCCGCATGCAACCTCGGGGGCGACGAGGGGGCGAAAGCGTGCGACGACGCCATCCGTCTGCTGGTGGACAAACTGCCGGAACTCCCCGGGGCGGCAAATGAAATCTCCCCGTAGGCCTTTCGCCCTTCCGTGAACGATTTGCCATGGACACCCGGTATCCGATGGCATCACTTATCCCGTCATGGCCATCACTCACTCCTCCCTCGCCAGCCTCACGCTGCTCGCCGCCGCACTGCTCGTCCCCGCCGCCGCGGCGGATGAGGCGAAACCGGGAAACCCGGTGTTCCCCGGCTGGTATGCGGACCCGGAAGGCATCATCTTCGGCGACCGCTACTGGATTTTCCCGACCTACTCCGCACCATACGACAAGCAGCTTCATTTCGACGCCTTCTCCTCACCGGACCTGAAAAACTGGACCAAACACGAGCGCATCCTCGATACCGGCGGGATCAAGTGGGCCAAGCGCGCCATGTGGGCTCCATCGATCATCGAGAAGGACCGCAAGTATTACTTCTTCTTCAGCGCGAACGACATCCAGAACGACGAGCAGCCTGGCGGCATCGGCGTGGCGGTTGCCGACAAGCCGCAAGGCCCCTACAAGGATCTGTTAGGCAAGCCGCTGGTCGACCGTTTCCACCACGGCGCGCAACCGATCGACGGCTTCGTGTTCCGGGACGACGACGGCGCCCACTACCTCATCTACGGCGGCTGGCGTCACTGCAACATCGCGCGCCTCAAGGATGACTTCACCGGTTTCATTCCGTTTGA
Source organism: uncultured Luteolibacter sp. (assembly GCA_964554865.1). Lineage (GTDB taxonomy): Bacteria > Verrucomicrobiota > Verrucomicrobiia > Verrucomicrobiales > Akkermansiaceae > Luteolibacter. Next base: position 7,511 of record CAZKQK010000103.1, read on the forward strand.
AAACGGCGAGACCTTCCGCTCGATCACGCCGAAGGGATACGTCGAGGGCCCCTTTGTCTTCAAACGCGGCGGCAAGTATTACTTCATGTGGTCCGAGGGCGGCTGGACCGGCCCGGACTACCGCGTGGCCTACGCCATTTCCGACAGCCTCTTCGGCCCCCACGAACGCATCGGCCTGGTCCTCCAGCAGGATCCCGCCGTCGCCACCGGCGCGGGGCACCACTCGGTGATCCTCCACCCGAAGGATGGCTCCGCCCACATCGTCTATCACCGCCGGCCGCTCGGCGAAACGGACGGCAACCACCGCGTGACCTGCATCGACCGGATGGAGTTCGATGCCGACGGCCGGATCAAGCCGGTGAAGATCACCTTCGAGGGCCCGCCGGCCAAGCCGCTGCGGTAAACGTGCCGCCGACCCGGCACGTCAGAGATCGATCCGGAAAAAATCGCGCATCACCTCGCGGTAAACGTCGCGTTTGAACCGCGGCAGCCATTCGAGATCGAATTCCTCCGGCGGGATCCAGCGGTAGGCGCGGAACTCGCGGGGCTTCTGGTTGACATTGACCGTCGGCGCTCCGGGCAGAAGACGGCACAGGAAATAAGTCTGCTCCTGGCCGTGATTGCCGTGCTTTCGCAGCTTCTTGAAGCGGACATCGTGGGGATAAAGGTAACGGTAGCCGTCACGGCGGCCGGCCACCTCGTAGTGCGCGGGCTCCAGCCCCACCTCCTCGCGAACCTCGCGATGGAGCGCCTCTTCAAGCGACTCTCCGGCGTCCACCCCGCCTTGGGGGAACTGCCAGGCTCCCGGGATGGTCGCCCGCTCGCAGATCAGCAGGCAACCGTCCGGGTTCACCACCAGGGCGGCGACGTTGGGGCGGTAGCGGACCACGCGCGGGATCATGCTCCGGACGCGGCAGGCTGTAAATCCTTAAGTTTTGCTAATGATTGACACGACCGCTGGCCAATCCCCGTTGAATCTGCCATCTTCCCCTCATCATGAAAGCCCTCCTTCTCTCCGCCGCCGTGTCCATTGCCGCCGTGTCCCCGCTTTTCGCCCAGGCCCAGCCCAATCAACCGGCCAACCCGGCGTCCACTCCCACGAATGACGAGCAGAAACAGGACGTTCCCTCCAACAACCGCTTTTGGCAGGCCAGCGTCGGCGGCGGGCACTACATGGTCGCGCTCGACAGGATCTCCGCAGTCAGCCGCCACAAGTATGTGCTGAATGGAAATCTCATCGTTGACGAAGTCACGGTGGACACCGTCGGCAACTCGCTGGTCCGCTTCTATTTCATCAGCCCGATCACCGATGCGATGGGCGGCACCAATACCGGCAGCGCCGCCTCGCGCATCGTCGAGCGCGGCCGGGAACTGGTGGACAAGGCGGCGTCCGCCGCCGGCACGGACGCCCACAACATGGTCGTGAAAAACTACCCGGACACCACCCACGCCCGCACCATCGAATACCGGGTACATTCCGCCCAGGAGATCGGCGCACTATACAACAGCGTGCGGACCGCCTGGGAAAGCGGGCGCGGGCGGAGGTTCACCGCGAAGTGATCCGGCGGCGGACTCAGCCCTGGGCGGCATTGGTCCGCAGCGTCTGATAGATGCGGTCCTTCAGGGCGGCGCGCTCGTATTTCATTTTCTCGATCGCCTCGTCGGAGACCGGTTGCTGGCGCTCCTCAAGGTTGCGGATCTCGTCGTCGATGTAGTCGTGCTTGGCCACGAGTTCGTCGAACTGCTTGTCGGTGGCGCGCAGTTTCTCGATCATGCGGTGGTATTCCGGGAACTCGTGGACGATGTCGTGATGTTCGGAGAGCATGGTTTTTTCGGAGTTGGGGTTTTATCAATCGGTGCCGGATGATGGTCGCGGAAAGGATGGCTTGCCAGAGAAAACAGGGAATGCGCGGAACATGAAAAACCGTGCGCAGGGGGGCCGCCGGCTCATTTCGCCACCGCTTCGGGGGCGGGCTTGCCGGTCAGCGCGGCGAAGGCGGCCTTGGCCATTTCACGGGCTCCCTCGGTATTCGGGTGGACGCGGTCGGGCAGCAGTTGCGGCTTGTCGGCCAGCGCCGCATGCATGTCGATGACCCCGAGGCCCAGTTCCTCCGCCAGCGCGTTGACTCGCGGGATCCACGCCTGCACGCCCTTTTCGTTGATGCCGAAGTTCCCCTCTCCGGGCACCGGGCATGGTCGGCAGACAAACACGCGGGGTTTGCTTTCCAACGCCATGAACGACTTCACCAAATCGCGATAGTCGCCTGCGAAGTCCGCCTCGTGTTTCCAGTTCTGCGGCTTGGTGTCGTTGGTGCCCAACATGATGACGACCACGTCGGGCTTGAAGGCGAGGGCGTCCCGATAGGCCTTTTCATTCCGATATGGAAGGTCCCCCTTGCGCAACAGGGTCCTGCCACCGACGCCGAAGTTGCCCACCTTCCATTTCGCGCCCAGCAATTCCTGCAATTGGGATGGGTAGGATTTTCCCGCCTCCGCACCGGCGCCCTGGGTGATGCTGTCGCCCACGCAGGCCACCCGCACCGGCTCCTTGTACGCCGAGGGGTCGATAGGACCCGCAAAAGCCAGCGGGGACAGCAGGGCGGCGGAAGCAAACAGGCGTGCGACGGCGGTCATGCCCGCATACCAGCGCAGGGACGGACGGTTTGCAAGGCCGGGATCACACGGCATGCGATCCGATAAAAACCGTCACCCACCCCCGTAATCCGCGCCATGTTTGTCCGTTTGTTTGTCTCCGTATTGATTTCCACCGCCATCGCCGCAGCCGCCCCCGCACGGCGGGAAGCCTATGAACCGGTTCCGGCGCCGTCCGCCGCCGCGCGTCCGAACCTATTCCTCAACGCCCCGGTCAGCGCCAGCGGCCACTGGGACGCCCAAACTCCGGAACGTGCCGTCAACGGCAACCGCGATGTCGGCGACCACTGGGCCTGCGAAAACCTGCCCGCCTGGCACCAGGTGGATCTGCGCGAAGCCGCCGCGCTCGCCGCCGTCCGCGTCCTGCCTTACTGGGCGGACGGGCGCATCTATCAGTTCAAGGTCGAGGGTTCCGCCGATGGCCGGGGGTGGAAGCTGTTAGGCGACATGCGGGCCAACAGCATCGCCGCCACCGCAGAGGGCGTGTGGTTCACCTTCGATCCGGTAAGCGTGAAACACGTCCGCACCACCTTTCTCGGAAACTCCCGCGGCGCGAAAAACGGCGGCCACCTGGTCGAGATCGAGGGCTACTCCGCCGTTCCGGATACGGGCCTCGGCGGCGGGATCGGCAGCACCGACCTGCGCTACCCGCCCGAAGGGAAAATCGAGGGCCTGCGCCCCTTCGCCGATGGCGTCGCGCTCCACGCCTGGCGCGGCGAACGGGTGAACGCCCAGATCGTCATCCATTCGGAGTCCCCGCAGGAACACGTCCGTTTCCTGCCATCATCAGTCACCGCCGGCAGCCAAAGCGTCACCATCCGGCCTCATTTCATCCGCTACACCCTCGCCAATGGAAAACCTCAGGGCGACATCCTCGATCACGCGCCATCCCTGCCGATCGCGGCGGGCGCGAACCGCCCGGTCTGGATCACGCTCGACGTGCCACCCGACGCCACACCCGGCGAATACCGCGGCGATCTCGCCATCCGCTCGGACAGCGCGACATTGAAGATCCCGCTGCGCCTCCGCGTGCTGCCCGCCATCCTGCCGCCGCCCGCGCGCTGGAGTTTCCACCTCGATCTCTGGCAGCACCCGCAAGCCGTCGCCCGCTGGCACGACGTGCCCGCATGGTCGGACGCCCACCTTGATCTCCTGGAGCCATCGATGAAACGCCTCGCCGCCGCCGGACAGAAAACCATCACCTGCTCCATCATCGGGGAACCGTGGAACGGCCAGACCTACGACCGTTTCCCCTCGATGATCGAGTGGCGGAAACGGGCCGATGGCTCCTGGCACTACGATTACAGTATTTTCGACCGCTGGGTGTCGTTCATGAGCGGACGCGGCGGCATGCCGGACGCGCGCATCCATTGTTACTCGATGCTGCCATGGTCGCTGAAGTTCCGCTACTACGATGAGGCGGAGGAGCGGCATGTGGACCTGCCGCTCCAGCCCGGCACTCCCGCCTACGACGAATTCTGGGGTTCGTTCCTCGCCGACTTCTCCCGCCACTTGAAATCCAAGGGCTGGTGGGAGCGCGCGCGCATCGCCGTGGACGAGCGGCCGGACGCCCAGATGCGCGGCGCGCTCGCCACCCTCGCCAAACACGCCCCCGGCCTGCAAGTCGCCTCCGCCATCAACCACCCGAGCGACCTGACGAAAAACGTGGACGACATCTCGCCCGTCATCAGCCACACGGACCGTTTCCCGCGCCAACTGTTGGACGAACGCCGCGCGGCGGGACGCAAGACGACCTTCTACGTTTGCACCAGCCCGCCGAGGCCGAACACCTTCACCTTCTCGCCACCCGCCGAATCCGAGTGGCTGCCGCTTTTCGCGGCCGCGAACGGCTTCGACGGACTGCTTCGCTGGGCCTGGCACTCGTGGGTCGAGAATCCCCTGGTCTCCACCGACTTCACCTCCTGGCCTTCCGGGGACTGCTTCCTCGTCTATCCGGGCGACCGCTCGTCCGTGCGCTTCGAACGCCTGCGCGACGGGATCGAATCGTTTGAAAAGATCCGCCTGCTCCGCGAGCGCGCCGCCAAGTCGCCCAATCCCTCGCTTGCGGAACTCGAGAAAGCGCTCGCCACATTCACCTGGGAGCGCGGCGCGAAACCCGGCGGGCACACCGGTGATGTCGCGCGGGCAAACGAACTCCTGCTCAAGGCCTCGCTGGATCCATCGCTCCGTTAAATCGCCCGTGGGCAGGCTCGCCACCACCGCTCACTCGCGGTCATCTTTCCGCTCACCCACAAGGATGGACGTGACAACTCCGGTGGCCAGCACCGCGAGCACGACCACCAGCACGGTGATGTTGAATGATTCGCCAAGCCATTCCTTGAGCCACTTCGCGCCGAGCATTTTCGCGCCCACGATGATGAGTATGATCGAAAGCGCGGGTTTGAGGTAGCGGAACTTCGCGATCATTCCGGCCAGGGCGAAATACAGCGAACGCAGCCCGAGGATCGCGAAGACATTGCTCGTGAAAACGAGAAACGGATCCGCGGTGATCGCAAACACCGCCGGGATCGAATCCACGGCGAAGATCAGGTCGGTCACCTCCACCAGCACCAGCGCCACCGCCAGCGGAGTGAGCAGCCACTTGCCGGCGGGCGCGGCCGCGAGCGCCGGGTCGGGTTTCGCGTCATTTGCGGCCGCCGATTCCCGGATGGCTCCATCTCCCGCGCGGACCAGGAAATGCTTCCCGTGATAGTTCCGGGTGATTGGAAAATGCCTGCCCAGCCAACGCACCACGAAACTGTTTTCCGGGCGCTCCTCCTTCTCCTCCACGAAAAACATCTTCACCCCGGTAAGCAGGAGGAAGGCGCCGAAGACATACAGAATCCAGTGGAAGTTCGCGATCAGGACCGAGCCGGCGCCGATCATCGCGCCCCTCATCACCAGCGCGCCCAGAATGCCCCAGAACAAAACCCGGTGCTGGTAGCGCGCGGGCACGCCGAGCGACGCGAAGATCATCGAGATGACAAAGATGTTGTCCACGCTCAGCGACTTCTCCACCACGTAGGCCGTCAGATATTTCGTGGCCGCCAGTTTCCCGCTGTTGACCATCCTGTCCACGGCATCCACCGAATGACCGAGATCGAACCAATGCCGGTCATAGGCGAAATAGACCAGCACCGAAAACGCCAGCCCCAGCGTAATCCAGAGCGCCGACCAACCGAGCGCCTCCTTGAAGCGGATTTCATGCGCCGTCCGGTGGAAAACCCCCAGATCCAGAGCAAGCATGAGTAACACGAAACCGATGAAGATGATCCAGGCCCAGAGCACGGCCCCTTGCTGTCGCTTTGTCCCGGCCGATACAAATGAAAAAACGGTACAATTTTCCACTTCCCTCCGCCCATCGGAAATCCTGACAGGATAAGCCTTGACCTTGGGACTTCTCCGGCGATCCTCCCGCCCATAGTCGATGCGTTTCCCGCTCAACATCATCTTGGTGCTGATCACGGCGGCCGGGCTCCATGCCCGGACCATCGGCGCGCCCCCCTGCGAAGGCACTCCCCCCGGCCATTGCCATGAGCACAGTGAAAACCACGGGCACCCGTGCGGCGGAGATCCGCCGACGGGCCCCTGTGATTCACAGGACAAGGGGAAATGCCCGGCCAAGGACCATCACCACCACCATCACGGTTGCCATTGCCCGCTGTCCCAGCTCATCGACGCGCGGGACACCGTGATCCGTCTCGGCATTCCGCATGCGACCCTGCTGCGCCATTGCGGCAGCCGTGAAATCGCACCGGAAAGCCCGGTTCTCAGCGAGGACAAGCCGCCGTTGATCTGAGCGTTCGCCCGACGCCGCATTGTGCCCGCACGGGCCGATGATTCCCCGCCGCGCGCTCTATCGTGGAGCCGTCGCCACGCATCAAACCAACCGCTCCGACCCGTTTTTCGGGCGGCTTCCCACATCCTCACATGCTTTCATTCCCCATCCGCCTCGGACTGGCGGCCATCTGTCTGTGCGCACCCGTTCGCGCCCAGTCCTCCGTGGTCGTCACCCTCTTCTCGGCAGGCGACCGCGTCCGCTCGCAAAACCCGGATCTCGCCGCGGCCCGCCTGCGCATCCGCGAAGCGGTAAGCCGTGCCAACCAATCCGGACGCCTGCCGAATCCGGAACTCGAAACCTCATTCGAACACAACCCCTCATTCCGCGAAGGCCGTCTTGAAATCGGCCTCTCCCAGCGCTTCCCCGTCACCGGCAGACTGCGTCAGGAAAAGGAAATCACCGCCACCGGAATCCAGGCCGCCGAGGCCGAGGTGCGCGATGAGGAGCGCCGGATCATCGCCAGCGCCCGTGAGCGCATCATCCGGATCCTCGCCGCCCGCGAGCGCCGGAGCCTCCTCGCCCGGCAGCTCGAACTCGCCAACCGCCTCTCGGAATTCCTGACGGAAAACACCGCCAGGGGCGAGGCCTCCGCCGTCGATGCCGGACAGGCGAAACTCGAAGCCGGCCGGCTCGCTCTCGAACACCGCAGGATCGATGCCGAGGAAAACGCCCTGTTAGGCGCGCTCAAGCCCCTGCTCGGCATGAAGCCCGGCGAGCCGCTCACCGTGTCCGGCAGCCTGCCCGCCGCCGCACTCCCCCCGAACTCGACGGATCCCTCTCGCCGCCCCGACTATCAGATCGCGCGGCTGGCGGAAAAAACAGCCGATCAAAATGCCGGGCTCGAACAAATGAAACGCCGCGAGGACATCGAGGCCGGACTCTTCGCCGCGGTGGAACGCACCGAGGACGCCCCCGTCGGCTACGAGAACGAGGGCATGATCGGCGTGCGTTTCAAGTTTCCCCTGCCCTTCTGGAACAAAAACGAGGACGCGATCCGGGAGGCGGAAACCAGGAAACTCCGCAAGCGAATGGAAACCGCCGCACTGGCCGCGAACATCCGCCTCGAAGCCGAGGCCGCTCGCTCCGAGATGACGCAGTGGGCGGGCATCCTTCGCGAGATCGAGGAGAAACTTCTGCCCCTCTCCCAAGAGCAGGCCGCCCTCGCGGAAAACACCTACCGGGATGGCCAGGGCGAGATCCAGACCGTCCTTCGCTCCCGTGAGAAGCACCTGGAGGTCGCCGCCTCCCGCCTCGACGCCCTGCGCGAATTCCACCTCGCGCGCATCCGCCACCAGACCGCCCTCGGAACCCCGTAACCATCACCCATCCCATGAAACTTCCCATCACACCGGCCATCATCTGCCTGTCATTGCAGACCTTGTCCGCCGTCGCCATCGGGCCCGTCATCCTCACCGAAGAGGGCGTGAAAAACCTCGGCATCGAGACAGCCGCCGTCGAGGAAGCGGACTTCGAACTCACCACCTTCGCACTCGGCCGCACCGAGGCCGCGCCGGAGAAACGCTCCACCCTCAGCAGCCGCATCCCCGGCCGCGTGATGGAAAACCGGCTCAAGATCGGCGCTTATGTCGAAAAAGGCGAAAAACTCGTTCTGTTGGAAAGCCGCCAGCCCGGCGATCCGCCGCCCGCCGTGTGGCTCACCGCACCGGCCGATGGCACCATCGTTTCCATCAACACCACCCTCGGCGCACCCGTTGAGCCCAGCGACCGCCTCGCTGAAATCGCCGATCTCCGCACCATCTATCTCATCGCCACCATGCCCCAGGCCGTCGCGGGAAAAATCGGCCAGGGCACAAAGGCGCGCATCCGATTCCCCCTGCGGCCGGCAAAGGAACACATCGCCACGCTGTTGAAATACGCCGCCTGTCCCTGCCCGGACCCGGCCTGCGCCCTCGGCCAGGATGTCTCAACCCGCTCTGGAAGCGGGGAACAGGTCGATTTCAACACCGCAGGTGTCATCTTCATGATCGACAATCCGGACAACCAGCTCCGCCCCGGCATGAACGCCGAGTGCGTCATCATCATGGAGAAACGCGAGGATGTCCTGAGCGTCCCGCGCAACGCCGTGCAGGGCGGCCCCGGCGACAGGCATGTTTATGTGAAACACACGACCATCCCCAACGCCTTCGACCGCGTGAGCGTCCGGACCGGTTTGACCAATGACGAACGCATCGAGATCCTCGACGGACTGTTTCCCGGCGATGAAGTCGTCACCCGCGGATCCTACTCGCTCGGCTTCGCCGGCAGCGGCGGCGGCCCCTCACTGAAGGAGGCGCTCGATGCCGCCCACGGCCACGAACACAACGAGGACGGCTCGGAACTAACTCCCGAACAAGCGGCCGCCAAGGCGAAGGCGAACTCCGGAGGGGAACACGCCGCACATGGAACCGGCCGGCGTGAGATCCTCTTCATGATCACCACGGGCATCCTCGCCATCCTGCTCGTCGTCGTCTCGCTCCGCGGCCGCCAACCCGCCGACGACAACACCGAACTTTCCTGAACCATGTTGAATCATCTCATCCGATGGTCGCTCCGCAACCGGGCGATCATCCTCTGCCTCTCCGTTCTTGTCCTCGCGTTCGGATTCAAGACCGGCGGCGAACTCCCCGTGGAAGTTCTGCCCGACCTCACCAAGCCGACCGTCACCATTCTAACGGAAACCCCGGGGCTCGCCCCGGAGGAAGTCGAGGCGCTCGTCACCCAGCCCATCGAAAACTCGCTCATGGGCGTGACCGGTCTCACCCGCCTGCGTTCCACATCGGACATCGCGCTGTCACTCGTCTTCGCCGAATTCGAGTGGGGCACGGATATCTACAAGGCGCGCCAGTTCGTCCAGGAACGCCTGCAAGTCGCACGCGAATCGCTGCCCGATGATACCCAGCCTTACCTCACTCCGGTCGCCTCGCTGATGGGCGAGGTCCTGCTCATCGGCGTGAAAAGCACCGATGGCAAGACCGCCCCCATGGATGTCCGCACCATTGCCGATTGGACCATTCGCATGCGTCTTCAGGCCATTCCCGGCGTCGCCGAAGTCCTCAATATGGGCGGCGGCGTGAAACAAGCGCAGGTCCAGCCCGACCCATGGCGCATGCAGGCCAACGGCGTCACCATCGAGGAACTCGAACAAGCGGTCGGCGAAGCCGCCATGAACTCCACCGGCGGCTTCATCGATAGCGGACCGCAGGAAATCATGGTGCGCAACCTCGCCATGACCGTCGAGCTCGACGACATCGCCCGCTCCATCATCAAGGTTGCCAACGGACGCTCCATCGCCATCTCCGATGTCGCCACCGTCGCCTGGGGCACCGAGCCGAAACGCGGCGATGCCGCCGTGAACGGAAGCCCCGGCGTGATCATGAGCGTCGTCAAGGCGCCCGGCTTCGACACCATTGATCTAACAGAAAAAATCGAGGCCGCGATCGCCAGTCTCAAACTCACACTGCCCAAGGGTGTGGAGGCAACCGTGCTCTTCCGCCAGCGCGATTTCATCGACGGAGCCATCGGCAACCTGAAAAAAGCCATCGTCGAGGGCGCGGTCATGGTCACCGTCGTGCTGCTGCTTTTCCTGATGAGCCTGCGCACCAGCTTCATCACCCTGATGGCCATGCCGCTCAGCTTCGCCGTCACTTTGCTGACTTTCAAATGGATCGGACTCAGCGTGAACAGCATGACGCTCGGCGGCCTAGCCGTCGCCATCGGCATGGTGGTGGATGATGCCATCGTCGATGTGGAGAACGTCTTCCGCCGCCTGCGGGAAAACGCCTGCCTCAAGGAACCGCTGCCGAAACTGGAACTCATTGCCCTCGCCTCGGGCGAAGTCCGGAATTCGATCCTCTACGCCACCATCCTCATCGTTCTGGTCTTCCTGCCCCTGCTCGGACTCACCGGTGTGGAAGGCAAGCTCTTCGCCCCCATTGCCTTCGCCACCATCATCAGCATGATCGCGTCCTTCGTGGTTTCCCTGACAGCCATCCCCGTGCTGTGCTCGCTGTTGCTCAAAGTGAAGGCCAATGACGATGGCCACGCCCACACCGACGGACGCCTCGTCCGCAGCCTGAAATGGATGCTCAAAACCACCGTCCTGCGCTTCAGCCTGCGCCAGCCGGTCATCGTCATCGCCGTCGTTTCGATCCTGCTGGCCCTCTCGCTCACGCTCTATCCGCGGATGGGCAAGGACTTCCTGCCCGCCTTCCATGAGGAAACCGCCATTGTCACCACCGGTGCCGCGCCGGGCACCTCGCTGGCCGAAATGGAAACCCTCGCCAAAGCCGTCGAAAACCAGATCCGCCAGGTGCCGGAGGTCAACCACATCGGCCGCCGGATCGGCCGTGCCGAGCGCAGCGACCACGTCGTTCCCATCAACAACGCCGAGTTCGACATCGACTTCAAAAAGAACTCCGGCGGACGCCCGACCAAGGCCGTGCTCGAAGACATCCGCGAACGGGTCCGCACCGTTCCAGGCACCTTCAGCGTCATCTCCGGCCCGCTGTCCCATCGCATCAGCCACCTTCTCAGCGGCGTGTCCTCGCCCGTGGCGGTGAAAATTTTCGGCCCCGATCTCCACACCATCACCTCCATCGGCGAACAGGTGCGGAAAGTCGCGGAGTCCATCCCCGGGCTGGAGGATGCCAAGCTCGATACCCAGGCGCAAATCCCCCAGCTCCGCATCGAGCTCGACCGCGAACGCGCCCTCGCCCACGGCGTCTCACCCGGCGAGTTGAACTCCGAACTCTCCACACTGTTAGGTGGCGCCGTCATCGCCCGGCTCCGGGAAAACCAGCGCACCATCGACCTCGCCATCCGCCTGGCGGAGGAATGGCGCGGCGATGCGGAAACCATCCGCAACCTGCCGATCCATACCAAGACCGGCGATCACATCCCGCTCAAACTCGTCGCCGATGTCCGCGAAGCCGCCGGCCCCAGCGCGGTCTATCGGGAAAACACCCAGCGCCGCTACGTCGTGGCCATCAAGCCGACGGAGCGCGATGCGGGCGCGCTCGTCAAACGGCTGCGGGAAAAAGTGGAACAAGAGATCACATTCCCCGAAGGCGTGTTCATCAGTTATGAGGGCGATTTCCAGGCCCAGCAGGCGGCGGCCAGGCGCATCGCGCTCCTCTTCACCGGGGTTCTCGCCATCATCATGCTCCTGCTGTGGTCTTACTTCCGCAGCCTCATCCTGGCCTGCCAGGTGCTGCTGAACCTGCCGCTAGCGCTCATGGGCAGCCTCGCGCTCACCTGGTGGCTGGTCGGAAACATCAGCATCGCCACGCTGGTCGGTTTCATCGCCGTCGGCGGTGTGGCCGCGCGAAACGGCATCATGATGATCTCCCACTACCTCCACATCATGAAACACGAGGGCGAACGCTTCACCTACGCCATGATCGAGCGCGGCACGCTCGAACGCTTCGTTCCAGTCACCATGACCGCCCTGTCGGCGGGCATCGCGCTGGTTCCCTTCGTTCTCTCCACAGGAGAGCCCGGCAAGGAAATCATCAGCCCCATCGCCATCTGCATCGTTGGCGGTCTGGTCACCTCCACCCTGCTCGACTTCGCCGTCACACCCGCCGTTTTCCGCCTGTTCGGCAAAAAGGCGGCCCTCAAGGCGCTCGAACTCAACGCGCCCGCCACCCACTGAATCCAAAAAAAATCTCCATCATTCTCCTGAGAGGCCTAACATAAACCAAAACAACCATGAAAACCAAATTGACCACCATCATCACCGCACTCGCCATCCCCTTCGCTTTCGCGGCGGAGGAAAAGCACGATCACGACCATGAAAAAGATCATGATCGTGGCGGCGAACACGCGGACCATGACGA
>CAZKQK010000104.1:0-19836 GCA_964554865.1 uncultured Luteolibacter sp.
AAGAACGGCGGGCAATTCTACACGCCGTCCTGCGTCGTGCGCCTGCTGGTGGAAATGCTCGCGCCCTACAAGGGCCGCATCTACGACCCCGCCTGCGGTTCCGGCGGCATGTTCGTGCAGTCGGAAAAATTCGTCGAATCCCACGGCGGCAAGCTCGGCGACATCAGCATCTACGGTCAGGAAAGCAACCCGACCACCCGCCGCCTCGCGATCATGAACCTCGCCCTGCGCGGCATCGAGGCGGACTTCGGCAAGGAACCCGCCGATAGCGCCAACGGCGCGTTCGATGACAGCCCAGGGCGACGCCCTGGGTGGCAAGAAACGAAGCAAACCCCAGCCCTGAAAGGGCGGCCCAAGCCATGCCGCAATCCCTCGCCCGCTTCCACATCCACCTCGTCTTCAGCACCAAAAACCGCGAACCCCTCATCATCGATACCGTTCGCGATTCCCTGCACCGCTATATGGCCACCGTCCTTCAAAATCTTGGCTGTGCGCCGGTCCTCATCAATTCGGTGGAAGATCACATTCATCTTCTCTTCGACCTTTCCCGCACCGTCGCGATCAGCCAAGCCGTCGAGGATGTCAAAAAATCCTCCTCCAAATGGATCAAAACCCAAGGACCGGAATTCGCCGGTTTTTCCTGGCAGGCCGGTTACGGAGCCTTCGCCGTCTCCGAATCCAACGTCGAAGCCGTGCGTGCCTACATCGCCAACCAGCGCGAACACCACCGGAAGAAAACCTTCCAGGAGGAATACCGGCAGTTTCTGGAAAAACACCGCATCGCCTTCGACGAACGCTACGTGTGGGATTGACCGGCGCTTTGGGCCGCCCCTTCAGGGCTTGTGGTGTTTGTTTGTCCCCGGACCCGGGGCGTTGCCCCGGGCTTTCGTGGATTGCCCCTTTGGGGCGCAGGACCAAAGCGCCAACGGCGCGTCCATGATGGCCCGTTCCCAGCATCATAGCGCCAACGGCGCGGCCTACGCCAGCCTGGGGCAACGCCCCAGGTCTGGCCGTCCCCGGAATCATCCAGCCCTGAAGGGGCGGGCCAACCGTTGTGCCGCCCCTTCAGGGCTGAAATGGTTTTTGTCCATCAGACCCAGGGCGTTGCCCTGGGCTGGCGTAGGATGCGCCTTTGGCGCTCACGATTTCCGCCCCAACGGGGCAACCCAAGGCAGCCTGGGGCAACGCCCCAGGAAACCATATCCCGAAAACCAACAAGCCCTGAAAGGGCGGGCCAAGTCCTACGGGCCTGAGAAAGGAGGGCTGGGATATGGCGGGTGATTGGGAAGAAACTACGCTCGGTGCCGAAGTTGATTTGCTGACGGGCTTTCCGTTCAAAAGCGCACGCTATACCGAATCCTCCGACAGCATTCCTCTCGTTCGGGGTGACAACATTGTTCAGGGCGCGATGCGGTGGGGCGGCGTCAAAAGATGGCCGCTGTCCGAACGTGGCGAACATGCGTTGTATGAGCTTCGAGAGGGTGACGTTGTTCTAGCAATGGACCGCCCTTGGATCGAAGCCGGACTTAAGTATGCGGCCATTTCCAAACACGACCTTCCCTGTTTGCTCGTTCAGCGAACTGCGAGGCTCCGAGGTGGCCCGAAGCTCGATACCCGATTTCTTCGCTACCTCATCGGTAGTCGCGAGTTCACGCAGCACGTCCACGCCATTACAACGGGCACCGCGGTTCCGCATATCAGCGGGAAGCAAATCAAAGACTTCACATTCACGCTCCCACCCCTCCCCGAGCAAAAAGCCATCGCGGCGGTGCTGGGCGTGCTGGACGACAAGATCGAGTTGAACCGGCGGATGAACGCGACGCTGGAGGCGATGGCGCGGGCGCTGTTCCAGAGCTGGTTCGTGGATTTCGACCCCGTCCGCGCCAAACTCGACGGCAGCCAGCCCCCCAACCTCGACCCCGCCACCTCCGCCCTCTTTCCCGAACACTTCGAGCGCAGCGAAGACGGATTGCTTCCCACTGGATGGTGTCACGCAACCACCGAAGAACTCTGCGAAATCAACGGATGGACTCTGAGCAAGAGCGACGACTCGAAGACTCTGGAATACGTGGAAATTTCCGAAGTAAGCCGAGGCAACATCGCGACCTATTCCCGCGGCGAAGCACCCAGCCGGGCGCGCCGACGCCTGCGCCACGGCGACACCGTTCTTTCTACCGTCCGCCCCGACCGTGGCTCCTATTTTCTCGCTCTGAATCCGCCAGAGAATCGCGTGGCATCGACCGGTTTTGCAGTGCTCACGCCGAAGAAAGCTCCGTGGTCATTCATCCATGCCGCGCTCACGTTGCCGGAGGTTTCCGATCACCTCGGCCAAATGGCCGATGGCGGAGCCTATCCCGCCGTGCGTCCCGAAATCATCGGCGCGATGAAAATCGCTCTGCCCAACCAGCCGAAGATTCTCGAAGCCTTCCACCGTATCTCCGCACCGCTCTTTGAACAAGCCGAAGCCAACCGCACCCAATCCCGCACCCTCGCCACCCTGCGCGACACGCTGCTGCCGAAGCTGTTGAGCGGGGAGTTGAGTTTGAAGGAAGCTACCGCTAAATTCTGACATCAGCCGCCATGAGTTCTGCCGCAGCCATACCCGATTGGAACACCTCCGGAATCATTCCGCCGATTCGTCCCGGCGAGCCGGGCCATAGTCCGCAGCGTTCTCCCTACAGGGCGACGCTGCTTGAGGTTATTGATCGCTTTGGAGCCAGTTCCGCCCGGCTTTCGATCCTTGAAGGCTACTTGGATTTTCGCGAATCCCTTCACAACGCGGGACTGGTGGCGGGTGCCCAATGGCTTGACGGCAGTTTCGTGGAGGACAAAGAAGCCCGTGAAGGCACTTCGCCCGCCGATATCGATGTGGTGACATTCACCTATCTGCCACACGGAAAATCGCAGGCGGATGTCCTCTCCTCGAATCCTCCGCTTTTCGATCACGGCCACGTGAAGGCGGCCTACAAGGTGGATGGCTACTTCCAGTTTCTCGGGAAACCGAGTGACGGGCGCTTCGTGAGGCAGACGAGCTATTGGAACAGCATGTGGTCGCACACGCGCCATCAGGAATGGAAAGGGTTTTTCGAAGTCGATCTCGATTCCGCCCAGGACGCGGATGCCCGGAACTACCTGTCAGCCCTCAAACTCATATTTTAAGGAGGTATCCCATGGACGCTTATCAAACACTCTCGGCTGAAAAGAAGCAGCTTGAAGCAATTCTCGAAGAGATCCCGGCAGACGATGTGATCGAGCGGGCAAGCTTTGAAGCCCGGTTGGCAAGGGTCGACGAAGGTCTCTCGAACCTGACGCCATCTTCTCCGGTGAAGAAAGCGTCCCTGACATTCCGGGGAGCGCCTGTGATAGGAAGCCGTGCCATCGCGGCGGATTTCACCGCCCGGGTCACCTCGCTTTTCAATGATGCCGTGGCTGCCATCGCGGCCGGTTTGCAGGATAATCTCAAATACATGGGGAAGATCCCCCACAAGAAGGATAACCGGCTGTTCATCACGGGAACCGCGATCGGTTCGTTTGGATTCGAATTCGAGGTGCCCGCCAGCGATACAGAGGACGACCTGTTCCCGGAGTCGAGCCCCGCCGCAGAGGCATTGGACCGCCTGCTCAAGGTGTTCGAGATCACGGCATCCGGCGATGACGAGGCACTGGCGGAGGTTGTGGATGAGATTCACCCGCGAGCGGTGAAGAAAATCGCGGAGATGCTGGATTACACCGCGAAGGAACGGGCTTGGTGCGGCTTGAGTTTTGCCGGCCACAGCTTTCGTTTCCGTGATCACCAGCAATTGGAAACGGCCGCGGCACGAGTCCGCGAAGACAACATCAAGGAACGCACGGAAGAAATTGAAGGCGTTTTCACCGGGGTTCTTCCGAAATCGCGGCATTTCGAGTTCAGATCTCTGGACGGAACGAAGGACATCAAAGGGAGAGTTAGCGCGGATATCGAGGCACCGGAGAAACTCAACGAACGGTTGGGCAAAGCGTTCAGAGTGACGTTCGATGTGGTTCAAGTCGGACAGGGACGGCCGAAATACACGTTGCCGGATCTCGATCGTTTGACCGCAAAGGAGTTTTGAGTTCCGAGGAATTTGCCCCTCGATTTTGATCCCTCTCATGACCCTCACCGAAACCCACGTCGAAGAAGCCGCGCTCGAATGGTTCGGGGAGCAGACTCGCGTTGCTCGCTCCCTCACCTCGCCCCTCTCCCATGAGGAGAGGGAGACAACCCAATGAGATCCTTTTCCGCATGCTGACGATCCAATCCATCGAAGACATCGAGCTGCTCCGGGAATCGGAGGAGCTGGAGTGCAAGCTGGCGGGAGGTCAGGATGGCAAGGGAGCGGTGCCGTTGGATTTCTGGGAAACCTATTCCGCCATGGCGAACTCCGACGGTGGCTGGGTGCTGTTCGGAATCCAGGAAAAGAAGGGAAAATTCCAGGTGCGGGGCGTGCAGGACCTGGAACGCTTGAAAAAGGAGCTGGTGGATCTGGCGAACAATCCGAAGAAGGCGAGCGTCAATCTTTTCACCCGAGGCTCCTTCGAGGAGTTTGTGTTGGAGGGGTTGACGGTTCTGGCCATCCGGGTTCCCCGCGCTTCGCGCAAACAACGGCCGGTTTTCCTGAACGGAAATCCCCTTGGAGGGAATGTCTTCCGCAGGCTGCACGAGGCGGACCAGCGGGTGGGAGACGAGGAGGTGAAGCGGATGCTGGCGGATCAGGCGCAGGACGCGCTGGACGACCGGATTTTGCCGCACTTCGACCTGAACGATCTGGATGCGGAATCGCTGGCGGTTTACCGGCGGATGCACGCCACGCTGAATCCCGGCCATGTGTGGTCCGGTCTGGCGGACCGGGAGTTTCTGCGGTCCATCGGTGGTTGGCGGAAGAACCGGGAAACGGGCGAGTCCGGCCTCACGGTGGCGGGCCTGTTGATGTTCGGGATGCATCCGGTGATCCAGGAGGTGTTTCCGAACTACATGCTGGATTATCAGGAACGCCCGGAGGCGAAGGCGGAGCGGCGCTGGGTGGACCGGGTGACGCTGGATGGAACCTGGTCGGGCAATGTGTTCGATTTTTACCGCAGGGTGTATCCCAAGCTGGTTTCCGGTTTGAAGGTTCCTTTCGAGGTGAAGGACGGAGTGAGGCAGGAGGACACGCCGGTGCATGTCGCGCTGCGCGAGGCGCTGGCGAATGTGATCGTGCATGCGGACTACCGGGAGCCCGCCCCGGTGCTGGTGGTGAAGCGGCCGGACATGTTCGGTTTCCGGAATCCGGGGCTGATGCGCATTCCTCCCGCGGTGGCCTTGCGCGGGGACGAGCACGACTGCCGCAACCGCCTGCTGCACGCGATGTTCCGCTATGTGAACGTGGGCGAGCAGGCGGGAACGGGAATCCCGAAGATTCTGAGCGGCTGGAGAAGCCGGCATTGGAGGCAGCCGTCGCTGCGGGAGGAGCTGGAGCCCAATCCGAGGACCGTGCTGGAACTCCAGATGCTGGATTTGTTCCCTCCGGGCATCCTCGACATCCTGAGGCTGCATTTCAAAGACGAGTTCGAGGCGCTGCCCCAATTGTCACGGCTGGCGCTGGCGACGACCTTGAGCGAGGGACGGCTCACCCATGCCAGGCTGGCGGAGCTGTGCGGCGATCATCCGGCGGATGTGAGCAAAACCCTGCGGGATCTGGTGAAGGAGAGGTTCCTGAGTTCTTCGGGAGCGGGCCGGGGGGCGATCTACCGGTTTTCGGGCACGGCGGAGGTGAAGCCGGAGGATGTTTTCGGCGCAAGCTCCCCGAATTTGGAGGGCAGCTCCCCGAATTTGGGGAGTAGCTCCCCGAATTTGAAGGGCAGCTCCCCGAATTTGGCAAACGCCCGGGACCAACGGGGGCGTTTGCTTTCGGACAAACATCATCTGCCCTTCGTGGACGATGTCGGGGAGCTTTCTCTGGAATTCCGGAGCGAACTGGAGAGGGCCGCCAAGCAGGCCAGGGAGAAGAAGAAGCTCCCGGGCGATGAGATGAAAACCATCATCCGGGAATTGTGCCGGGGGCAATTCGTGACGATCGGAAGCCTGGCCTCGCTGCTGGACCGGCAGCCGGAAACGCTTCGTGGCCAGTATCTTTCTCCCATGCACAAGGCGCGCGAGCTGGCTCTGGCATTCCCGGATGTGCCCAGCGATCCCCGGCAAGCCTATACATTGAAGGTCTCATGAGTCTCACCGAATCCCACGTCGAAGAAGCCGCCCTCGAATGGTTCGGGGAGCTGGGGTATTCCTGCCTTGGGGCAGAAACCCTCACCCCGGCCCTCTCCCACGGGGAGAGGGAGTCTTATGGCGATGTGGTGTTGGAGGGGCGGTTGCGGGAGGCGTTGCGGCGCTTGAACCGGGAGGTATCCGCCGGATCTTCAGGATGAGGCGGTGAAGACGGTGCTGGCGCAGGCGGAGCTGCTTTGCGCGGAGTGGGTTTGAGGCGCTTATTCCACTTATCGGTGGCTTTCCCGGCGAGAGAGGTCTGAATCGTCTTGTGAAGGGCCGATGTGGCCGGTGGAAATGGCCACGTCATCATACCACACGGTGTTGTCCCTGGCGGCCTGGTGGACATAGAGGCCGATTTCGAAGCGCTTGAGTTTCACGGCCGCATCGCTGCGCCAGCGGATGCCCTTGAAGTGCAGGTAGAGCTTGCCATCGATCCATGCGGCCAGTTCGCCGTCCGCCTTGCCGGGGGTGTTGGCGCTGATCATGTGTTCGAGGCAGTGCCAATGGTCGCGGCGGAGGACGATCCGGCGTTCGACGGCGGGCTCCAGGTTGTTTCCCCAGAAGTTGCCGTCCTTGTCGCGTTTCATGTCCATCCAGTAGGTATAAAGAAACATGTAGCCGGGAGGGGCGACGCGTTTCCAGTCGCACCAGGGTTCGAACCGGCATGTGAAGCGGTCGTTTCCCTCGGGTTTGAGGCCGGCCTTGCCCATCCCGTCCCACTTGCCCTTGCTTGCGATGGCGGCGAGTCCACCGCCGACATGGTGGAGGTTTCCCTGATCGTAATCCGCCGCGAAGCGGATGTGGCGGCGCAGGGAGATGGTGTCATATCCGTCCGGGCCGAACCAATAACTTGCGCCCACGCCGCTTTCCTTTCCCTCCCTGCCGGGCGCGGTGAAGCGGATGCAGCCGCTGCCGCCATGGGCCAGGCCCGGATCGGTGGCGAGGGCCGCGTGGCCTTCCTTGCGCCCCCGGATCTCGAAGTAGCGGTCGAGTGAGGCCGGTGTTTCGAAATCGTCCTGGAAAAGGATTTTCCCGGGTTTCTCCAACTCGGCCAAGGCGGCGGGATCCGCCAGGGTGGCTACGGTCACATCCCCGGGTGTCCCGTCATCGGCGCGGACGGCGGAAACAAGGGCCGCACATGCCGCCAGACAGACCATCCGTGATTCGCGGGTTTTCATGATTCCCGGATGTTAGGCAATGCCGTCCGGGTGACAATCCGCAAGTCGTAAGCGCCGCTCACAGCGCCCCGCGCCTGGACCTGCGGAGCAGGACTTCGATGCGTTTTTCGAGCATGTCGGCGCGGGCGCCGTCTCCGGACTCGCGGTAGTAGCCGCAGATCATGCGGTAGATGTCGGACTCGGCGTTGGCGCGGAACCAGTCCTTGGTGCCGGTCTCGATGACGCGCTTGAAGGCGAGTTCGATATCGCGGGCGGCCTTGCGGGCGAGTTCCGGATCTCCGCGCATGTGGCCGAAGTAGTCCTCGGCCATCATTTTGAAACCGGTGACGCTGCCGCCGAAGTCACGCAGGGCGCGGTCGTAGAGGCGGCTGATGTTCTTTTTGGCGTCCGGTCCGCCGCGGCGGGCGATGAGTTCGGATTCGCGTTTGAGGGATGAGGCGATGAGGTCCTTTTGCTCGCCGGAGTCGCGCTCGATGCGCCGGCGTTCGCGCATCAGGGCGCGTTTGGCATCGCCTTCGGGACCGTAGGGGAAGATGTATTCCAGCTCGGCATTGGCGGCGAGTTGGGCCATGCGCGGGTTGTCCTTGTATTCGCGGCGCATGTCGCGGGCGAAGGATTTCCAGTCGTCCAGATTACCGGGTGCGGGAGGCTCGCCGGTGAGTTGCATCTCGCTTTCGAGCAGCGAGTAGAGGGCCTGCCAGGTGGCGGTGAAGCTGTGGCCGATCCGGTTGGCGAGGCGCACGGTGGCGGCGTGTTCCTCGTCCTTTTTGGCGTCGGAGAAATAGTCGGCAAGCCACAGGTGGCGCCAGACGGTGAGGGTGGTGCCGGGGCTGCGGTGGTGGCGGTCGTTCCAGAGCTGGATTTCCTGTTCGGTGATGGTTTCGCCGGTCTGCGGATTGCCGGCGGTGCCTTTGGAAGCGCCGCCAATGCGGCCGACGGCGGTGGTCCACTCGTCCCTGGAGATTTTCAAGCCGGCCCAGGCATGCCCGCCGGAGTCCGTTTCCCCGGCGATGGTCATGGCGGGGATACCCTGGGCGCGGGCGGTGTTGACGCAGTAGTACGACTGGTCACCGCAGATGCCGCCCTCCTTCTTGATCTCGGCGAAGGAGTATTCCTTGTAGGGATTGAGCCCCTCGACGGCGCGTTCCATCAGGTACTCGATGCTGCCGTAGGCGTCACCCCAGTTCTTGCGGCGGTAGTGGAGCTTGTCGATGGCCCACTCGAGTTCGGAGGTGGTGACCGGCGCGCAGACCACCCACACGAGATCGCGCGCGGACGAGTGATGGACGGGCGCGGCGAGTTTGCCCTTCTCGTTTTTCTCCACATACCAGAGGTAGCGCTTCATGGGATCGACGGTCTGCTCGACTCCGTATTCGGCCTTTCCCACCGGGTTCGGGATGCTCATCGGCCGGTCAAAGACAACCGCGCAGGCGATGGCGAGCGGGAAATACTTTTGATACTTGTCCCGATTGACCGCCCAGGCGTCGGTGAGGAATTTCAGCACGGAGGCGGGATCGTCCTTCGGGTGCATGGTCAGGAGCAGCTCCTCCATCGCGGAGTTTTCGCGCAGCAGCCAGAGCCACATGGCGCCGCTGTAGTTGTCCTCGACGACGGTGGCGATCTGCGATTCGGGGAAAAACCCGAGAACGCGCCAGCGGAGGAAGGCCTGGTAGAAAACCGGTTCGCTCCACAGCGGATCGAAGCGGTTGAGTCCCTGGCCGGATGGAAGTTTGGCCATTCCGGCCTGGACCGAGCGTGCCAGGAGGCCGCGGTAGGCGTCCCAGGCCTTGCCGTTGACGGCGCGCTTGAGGATGGCGTCGTCGCGCTGGACGGCGGGCTCGCGCCGGGAGTCGAGACCCACGAGGAGCAGGTCGGTTTCGGCGGCGAGGAGTTCGGACTCGGATTTCGGCGCGGGCCCGTCCACCGGCGTGGGGGTGACGGGTGGGTTCACCGCGGGGTCGGCGGCGGCGATGGCGGAGGGCTCCGTGGTTTTTTCCGTTGAGGACGGTCCTGTGCGGGCGTTGGCCGCGGTTTTGGCGGCTTCCTGTTCCCGCAGCATCCTGGCTTCGACGGGGTCCGGTTGCTTCGGCGCGGGTTTCAGTGCCTCAAGGCACGCGAAAATGGCGAAAATCCCGAATCCGCCGATGAGCAGGGAGCGCGTGGCGGTGCGGAGGTTGGCGGCCCTTTTCATCCCGATGAGCCGTGAGCGCTCCCTCGCTTCGGCGATCGGGTCCTTGTGGTCCGGTGAGGGCGGGCTGCCGTGTTGCAAGCGGATTTTCATGACTGGATCGGGGATGGAGTGGGATGTACTTACGGAAAGACGCGGAGAATCTCGCATTTCAATCGCCCCAATGCAATCCGGATTCCGGGAAGAAACCCCGACGCGTCCGGGAAAACCGGCGCTCCGCGGCGGGCGAACGCCTGTTTTCGGCATCCTGACATTCCGGGATTGCGCGAATAGGATCTTTTTAAGACAAGAAATCCGAGGCCGTTCGTTTTAACTCGATTGGCCCCCTATCCGAATCGCCCCGCACCATGAGTCAGAGCAAATCCCATTTCGTGAATGCCGTGCGCGAGCGTGTCGGCGAAGTCGTCGTCGGCCAGGATGTGGTCGTGGAACGCATGATGATCGCGCTGCTAACCGGCGGCCACCTGTTGCTGTTAGGCGTTCCGGGAACCGCGAAGACCCTGCTCGTCAACTCGGTGGCCAGGGCGGTGGACCTGAAGTTCAGCCGCGTGCAGTTCACCATCGACATGCTGCCCTCGGACATCATCGGTTCCGAACTGCTTGACCAGGCGACCGGGAAATTCCGCACGCACCAGGGGCCGGTTTTCACCAATCTTCTTCTGGCCGACGAGATCAACCGCGCCGCGCCCAAGGTGCAGAGCGCGCTGCTCGAAGCGATGCAGGAGCGCAAGGTGACCATCGGTAACGCGACCTGTCCGCTGCCCGTCCCGTTTCTTGTGATCGCCACGCAAAACCCCATCGAGCAGGCCGGCACCTTCGAACTGCCCGAGGCCCAGCTCGACCGCTTCATGTTATGTCACCGGCTGGACTATCCTTCAGCGGAACAGGAGGAGGAGGTGCTGCGGCGGCAGTTGAAGATGGGGCTCAAGCGCGTCGAGGGCGGGGCGATGCCGAAGACGGCGTTTGACATGATCGGCGGCGAGCCCGTCTGCCGCGTCGAGGATCTCGTGTCCGCCATGGAAACGGTGCAATCGGTGCATGTGAGCGATGTTTTCATGAAACACTGCGTCGAGTTCATCAGGCTTACCCGCAGCCATCCGGCCATCGAGCTGGGATGCTCTCCGCGCGCCGGGCTTTCCATCGTCCAGGCCGCGCGCGCCCGCGCCTTCGTGATGGAGCGCGACTACGTGGTGCCCGAGGATTTGTTCGAACTCGCCGAGGATGTGGTGCTGCACCGCATCCGCCTGAGTTATGAGGCGCTGGCCGAAGGCCGTCGTCCGGAGCGGGTGCTTCAGGAAATGCTGCATCAACTTGGTTGAAATCCGATCCCATGCGCGAAGAAGGCACCCTTCCCCAGGATCCGTTGGACGCGCGGCAGTTCGAGATCGCCGTGCGGCGGCTCGCCAACGCGCTCACCTACGGCCAGGAAAGCTCGCCGTTTCTCGGCGCGGGCGTCGAATACGTGCAGTCGCGGCTCTATCAGCATGGTGATCCGGTCAAGTTCATCGACTGGCGAATCACCGGCCGCACCGGACGTTTCCATGTGAAGGAATACGAGGCGCCCAGACAAATGCCGGTCTATCTGCTTGTCGATACATCCGCCTCGATGTGTGTCAGCTCGCAACCGGTGAGCAAGTATGCCTGGGCGGTGCGACTCGCCGGCGGCATCGCGCTCGCGGCGGTGGAACACATGAACCCGGTGGGCGTCATGGGCGTGGGCGGGCGCGAACTGCATCACACGCCATCGCTTTCGCGCGGGTCAATCCTGCAATGGTTGCACCAACTGCGGCGGGTCCGGTTTTCCGAAGGCACCTCGCTGGGTCGGAAGGTGCGCGAGCTGATTCCGCGTGTCGAACAACGTTGCCTGTTCATCGTTATCAGCGACCTTCACGATCCGGACGCCGTGCCCGCGTTGAAGCTCATGGCGCAGGATCACGATTGCGCGGTGATCCATCTCGAAGACCCCGCCGAGCGCGGCGGCTTGCGCGCGGGCGTGATCCGCGGCGTGGAGGCGGAGACCGGCACGGCGTTTACCGCCCACGGCCGCACGCGTTTCCTCAGCCCGGATGAAACCCACGCGCTGGCCCGCGCCGGTGTGGACTATCTGAAACTCGGAACCGACGAGCCTGTCCCGCCCCGGCTCCGGCATTTCCTCAGAAACCGCAAAAGCGCCCGACGCGGATGATGAACGCGCTCCGGTCCATCACCGTCCTTCTAACAACCGTGGCGCTCGCCCTCGCGGAGGCGGAACCGGCGCGCGAAATCGGCATCGAGGGCAGCGCGGAGATCACACTCGACCGCGGCGATTGCCGGCCGAAGCCGCTCGACGACCGCACACCGCTCATCCTGCGGATCGAATCGGTCAAACCGGACGGTGGCGGGCGATTCACCTATCATTTCAACTACATCGGCTTCGAGCCCGGACCCCACAAGCTGTCGGACTATCTGATGGAACCGGACGGCAGCCCCGCCGCCGGCGCGGGTGAGGCGGTGGTCGCCGTGCGCTCGGTGCTTCCCGCCGATCATGATGGATCGCTCACCGCCCACATGCCCGGCGCGTTTCCATGGATCGGCGGATACCGCATGCTGTTATGGACGCTTGGAGGCTTGTGGCTGCTCGGCTTGCTGGCGTTCTGGTGGTTCGGGCGGCGGCGGAAACCGGTGCTTGGGGAAACCGTCATCGCGCCGCCGCCGGGTTTTGCCGAAAGGATGCGGCCATTGGTCGAAGCGGCGGCGGCGGGAAATCTAACAATTGACGGCCAGGCCGAACTCGAACGCCTGATGACCGGCTACTGGCGGGAAAAACTCGCCCTGCCGGACTCGCGAATGGCCGAGGCGCTCTCCGCTCTCAAGCGCCACCCCGAGGCGGGCGCCCTGCTGCGCGCCATGGAACGCTGGCTGCACCGCCCGGGCGGAGCCACGCGCGGGGAGATACGCTCGCTGCTGGAGCCCTACGGGAAAAATGATAACTCGAAACCGGAGGAGGCGGGCGCATGAGTTTTCATCATCCCGGATTCCTGTGGTTGCTGGCCCTGCCGGTGGTGTGGAGTTTCTGGCAATGGGTGCGCCGCGGCCACCCGGTGGTGCTTCCCCATGATCATGGCAGCCAGAAGGAAGGGCGCGCCCTGCGGTTTCTGACAAACCTCGCCGGATCGTTGCCGGCCGCGCTGCTGGCCATCGCCGTGCTGATGCTCGCCGGACCGCGCAAACCCGCTCCGCCGCAGGACGGGCGCGTGCTCAACAACATCATCATCTGCCTCGACATCTCGGGCTCGATGGGCGCGCCCTTCGGCTCCGGCGGCACCCGTTTCGAAGCCGCGGTGAAGTCCACCCGCGAGTTCTGCACCCACCGCAAGGGCGATGCCTTCGGTCTCACGATCTTCGGCTCCGAATACATCCACTGGGTGCCGCCCACCAAGGAACTCTCCGCCATTGTCAGCGCCACCGAATACGTCCGCCCCAACAACATGCCGCCGTGGATGGGCGGCACGCTCATCGCCCACGCCCTGCGCGGCTGCCGCGACCAACTGCTGCGCACCGAGGAGGGGGATCGCGCGGTGGTTCTTATCAGCGACGGCGGCAGCGCCGACTTCGCCGGCGGAGGCGACCGGGAGGTGGCCCAGCAACTCGCCGATCACGACATCCGCGTGTTTTCCATCATCATCGGCAGCGACGACGGCATGGGCACCGGCGGCCTGGAAACCATCGCCGCAGGCACCGGTGGCAAGGTTTTCACCGCCGAAGACCCGTCCGCGCTCGACAATGTCTTCCGCGAGATCGACCGCATGCAGAAGGCGCGCTTCAAGCAACTCACCGCCGACTGGGTGGACGATTTCACCCCGCTTTCCCTCGCCGGACTCGGTACCGCCCTGCTCTACGGGTTTTCGCTGTTAGGCCTGCGCTTCAATCCCTGGTGAAACATGAACGCCGAGCAAGTCCACCAACTCGCCCTCTGGTCCGCGGCCGCCACCGCCGGACTTGCCGCGCTTGGCGAGTGGTTGCACGCCCGGCGCGTATCCCTCACCGGCCCGCTCGCCTTCGGCCCGCGTGCGAAACCCCGCGCATGGACACTCGCCGTGCCCTTGTTCCGCACCACCGCCCTCGCCGCCGCCGCGTGGGCGCTTGTCACCTTGATCGCCTACAACGGCCTTGTCCGCGACCGCAACCGCGGCGCCAACACCACGCGCCATCTCATGGTCTTGCTCGACGTTTCACCCTCCATGCTTCTAACAGACTCGGGCGAGGGCGGTGCGGAAACGAGAAACGCGCGGGCATCCTCCGTGCTCAAGTCCGTGCTCGACCGCGTGCCGGGTGACAATGTCCGCTTCTCCGCCGCCGGATTCTATACCGAGGCCCGGATGATGGTCCGCGAATGCCGGGACCGCGAGTTGATCCTCCACCTCGCCGGCGGCACGCCATTCCACATCACTTACAGACCGGGAAAAACCGATATCATCGCCTCGGTCAACCGGACCGGTGACATCATGAGGGAATGGCCCCGGAAATCCGCGACGCTGCTCATCCTCTCGGATGGCGGCAGCACGGCTTCCACCGGACTCAGGCCCATGCCCTCGGCGGTGGGTGATGTCATCGTCGCCGGCATAGGCGATGCCGCGCGCGGCACTTTCATCGACGGCCACCTGTCGCGCCAGGACAGCGCCAGCCTCTCGCAACTCGCGCGCCGCCTCGGTGGAAGATATTACGATGCCAATGTCCGCCACATCCCCACCGACGCGCTGCGCGGGCTCAACACCGAGGATCCCGGCGCCGCCAAGTGGCGCACCGACCGCCGTCTCGCCGCGTTGGCCACCCTGGCCTCGTCCGCCGCGCTTCTGTGCCTTCTCCCGCTTCTGTTAGAAATTCTCGGCAGCCCGTGGCGTCCTCGCCCGGCTGCGTTTCCCGCACTCCAACCCCGCGCTGTTCCATGAAAAAATACGCCGTCCTCCTGTGGCTGCTGCTGCCGCTTCCGGTGCTTGTCACCCACTTCGGCCACGGCCAGCAATGGCTCGCGCTCGATCACGCCGGCGAACTCGTCCGCAAGGCCGAGGCCGCTGAGAAAAACGAAGACTGGAAACTCGCGGACGAACTCTACCGCGATGCCTCCAGGCTCGCCGGCACATCGGATCCCGAGCTGCGCCTGCGGCTCGATCTCGCCCGGACCCGCACCCGTTTCCGCAATGGCGAGGCCGTTGCCGCCATCGACTCCGCCGTTCGCCTGCTCGATGATCCGGCGATGGCCGCGATGCCCGTTGCCTTCAGGCGCGACGCCCGCGAACTCGCCGGCCGCATCCACTACTATGCCGCCTGGGTGATGCGCCTCGAAGGCGCGGGCCGCGAGCTATGGATGGAGGAAGCCGAACTCGCCCGCCAGAGCTATCGCCTGCTCACCGAGGAAAGCGCCGCCGGGGGCGCGGGGGAGTACGCCGCGGAACAACAGAAAAACCTCGAATCCGCCGTTCAACTCCAGCGCCTCAGCCTTACCGAACTCATGGCCCGCCCGCTGCCGAGGGAGGGCCAGTGCATGGCCAACCAGGGACTCAGCGAACAAATGGCGAAACGCCGCGGCCAGCGTGGCAAACAACCCGGCCGCGGCCCCAATCGGGACGGCCCGCCCGACAAGGGCGCGGGCACCCAGCGCTTCCAGCCCGGAGAGGGCTCGTGAACATTATCCAACAATCATATCACACATGAAACCTTCCCCACGTTTCCGGATGCCCGGCGCTCTCCTTGCCGGCGGATTGATGTTATCATTTCCCGCCATCGCACAGAACCGCATCGTCCAAATCACACCCGACGGCGCGATCGCCGCCGAAGGCGGGGAAATCCGCCAGGGGGGGGAACCTCCCGCGCGGGAGGAAGCCGGGGACGAGGCTCCCGATCCGGATAAAACGCCGGAGTTGGCATTGGCGAAAAAAATCGCCGCCATGAAGTTCGACCGCTCGCCGGAGGCCGTGCTCGCCGCCACCCGCATCCAGCGCAAGGGCGAAGATCTTCCACCCGAGGAGGCCTTTCGCCTGTCATTCATGTTCGGCGACTGGCAGGCCGTCGGAGAAACCCTGGCAAAACTCCCGGAGAAGGAGGCTCTTGATATCTATTCGAAAATGCTCGCCACACTCGGCCGGCAGTCGATCTCCGTCGGCGAGGTGCTCAAGAACCCCGATGCCGGCTCCACGGGCGAGGAACCCTACGAGCGCATGAACCGCCTGCGCAACGAACGCGAGCAGTTGAAACGCAAGTCCGCCCCCGTGCTCAGCGAGGACTTCTACGGAATCGTCGCCGCCTCGCCCGGGGACATCCGCGAGGAGGACATGGAAAACCTGACCAGACTCGCCAAGACCGCTCTCGGCGAAGGCGGACGCTCCACCT
The DNA here is from genome assembly GCA_964554865.1 of uncultured Luteolibacter sp. Classification (GTDB taxonomy): domain Bacteria; phylum Verrucomicrobiota; class Verrucomicrobiia; order Verrucomicrobiales; family Akkermansiaceae; genus Luteolibacter. Next base: position 15,995 of record CAZKQK010000104.1, read on the forward strand.
TGGTCAGGCGCCTGGTCGGGGGCTGGAAGGGCCTGGGCGGCTCCACGCCGGAGGGCCGCAAGCTGGCCGCGCTGTTTCTTTCCTCCATGGGCTGGATCCAGGACGCGGAACCGTTTCTTCCGCTCAAACAGGAGGAGTGGGAGGAGGCCGACACCACCCGGTTGGTCTTCACCATGGAATACTTCACCCAAGCCGGCATCAGCACGCGCGACGAACGCCAACTCCAGCGCGCCGCGGAAGTCTGCGCCTTCCTGATGAAAAACGCCCGCTTCGGCAACTATACCCGACCCCAGTTTCGCCTCGCCATGGACCGCCTCGTCCAGTTGCTTCCCGCGTTGGAACCCGCGGAAGCGCGGAAGCTCATCCGCGAGCAGTTGTTCAAGCAAACCGCGACCCTTGCCGATCTCATTTCCATCATCGGCGAGTCCGGCCAGGAAGCCGCCAAGGGCGAAAACCTGCCCGCCCGCGCCGCAAGCCTCGGCACCCAGCATCTGCTGTTGGAAGCGCTGGTCGCCATGGAGCAGCCGCTACCGTCCAACGCCGGCGTGCTGGTCATCAACTGGCTCGGCGAGGCCGAGGGCTGTTACCGTGCCGGTGGCGTGGTGGCCACCGAACGCACGCAGGCCGAGCGCATGATGATGCGCCGCTACGGCTTCGGCCGGGAACAGGAGGTCAACACGCTCGCCACCGCGCAAATCCTCGCCACCGCGCCGCCCGCCGAACTCATCCCGCGCCTCAATCCCGGCCTGGCCCAGCGCGTCCGCCTCACCCTGCTCAAGGTCCAGGTGCTACAGCCCAAGGACATGAACCTCGACCTGATGCGCGAGTATGTGAAACAATACCCCGGTCTCGAGCGCGAGATATGCCAGGACATCCTCGCCGGATGGGTGGCGCAACGCACCAAACCCTCCGAAAGCGAGCAGGTGAAACAAATGCGCGCTTACGGTTATTACGTTCCGCCGCAGATGCTCCAGCAGGCGTCCGGCATCCCGCTCACCCGCCTGCGCCAGAACCAGAACATCGAGCACTTCCGCAAGCTGCTCGCCGACCTGCGCGACATCTCTCCGGAGCCGCTCGATCCCCCGCTCATCGTCCAGGCCTTCATGACCCTCCACAGCGGCGCGGAGGTCTATCGGTTGGATGACATCCTCTCCATCTTCGGCCCGCCGGAGAAAATGGCTCGCGCCGAGCTATTGGAATTGCTGGACGGCATGCGCACGCGCCTGGCCGAGCAATGGCGCGATCCGCAGGCCCAGCAACAGGCCGGAACCAACCGCACCGAACAGGAAGCCAAGGACGAGGTCTCCCGGGGATACCGCACCGCCATGGAACTCGCGAAACGCGGTATCCTGCCCGAGGATTCGGACTGGCAGTCGTTCATCACGCGCGGCCAGTTGTTTTATGACGCCTCGCAGTTTGAATTCGAGCGCAAGGTGAAACTAACCGAATACGTCAGCCTGCGCGACGAGGCCTTCGGCTGCCTGCGCCAGGCCGCGGAACTCTATGCCGCGAAGATCGCGGATATGCCAAAGGGTCAGTGGTCCATCGATCCCTATCAGGCGTGGTTCTTTGTCATGCTCGGAGCCAGCGACCTCGCCCAACTCACCACCAACACCGCGCGCACCGATCCCGGCCTGCAATCGATCGGCGACGCCATGCGCGCGCTTCCCGGCGAGGCGGCCGGGAAGCATCTGGAAATGTTCGCGGAAATGCTTGGCGAAGTGTTCCCGCGTGTCCCGGCCAACGTGCGCCAGCGTTTCCTCGGCTCCGGCCTCAAGGTGGTGGGCGAGGACCATCCCGCCGCCAAGGCCGCCACCAGGTCGCTTGATTATTACAAGGAGCTGCTCGATGAAATCCAACTCCGCGTCGCCGTGGACGGATCCACCACCGTCGGCCACGGCCAGCCCTTCGGTGTGTTCATCACGCTCGAAACCACCCGCCAACTGCTGCGTGAGAGCGGCGGTTTCTCCAAGTATCTGCAAAACCAGGCCAACCAGCAGCAGGCGATGATGATGGGCATGGGCGGCGCTCCCGGCGGCGCGCAGAACCTCCGCGACAATTTCACCAAAAACATTCACGCCGCCCTCGATGAGACCTTCGAGGTTGTCTCACTCACCTTCCACGACGCGTCCGTCAAACCCATCGATCTCGAACGCGAGGGCTGGGTGGAAACACCGCTCGCCTACGCTGTTCTCCGCGCCAAGAATCCGGCGGTGGACCGCATTCCCTCGATCCAGATGGACATGGACTTCGTGGATCAACCAGGCCAGGTGGTGCTGCCGGTCATGTCCCAGGTGCAGCCAATCGACGCGCGCGACAAGTCCGTAGCACCGCGCCCGTGCCCGGAACTTGCGCTCAATCTCACCATGGACGAACGCGAGTGGCGCGACGGCCGCGTGATCATTGAAATCCAGGCGCGCGGCAACGGCATCATTCCCACACTCGACGAGATGTTTGAAACCAAGCGCGACGGTTTCGATCTCGAAGCGGTGGATGGAAACCTCTCCATCACGCAATTCACCGGCAACGACTCCACCCGCATGCCGCAGGCCGACCGTCACTGGCAGCTCACCTACCGGCGAAAGGCGGACTTGCGCGGCGATGTCGTGTTTCCGTTTCCAAAACTCCTAGGGAGCGTCACGCCGGCCGGCATCGAATACAAGCACTATCAGGACGCGGACCTCGCCACCATCGACGCGGCCGCCGCCGCCCGCGGGGTGAAACTCGCCGGCGCCACCGGCAAGGCGCCGGTTGTCGCCGGCGCGCTGGTTCTGTTGGGACTCCTCGCCGCACTCCTCGTATGGCTTTCCCGCCGGGGCAGGTCGGTCTCAGTGGCGGCGGAAGCGCTCGTCGCGCCGCAAAACCCCACGCCATTCGCCACCGTGGCCTTCCTGCGCCGCATCCGCAGCGAGTTCGGCGAGCGTCTCGCCGAAGCCGACCGCTCCGCGCTCAGCACCGAGATCCGGGAGATCGAGGCGGGGTTTTTCAGCGGCGGCAAGGCTCCGTCCTTCGATCTCGCCGCCATCACCACCAAGTGGCTGGGCGCCGCCAGGAAGTTGTCCTGAGCGCACGCGAGTCATGTCATTCCGGCTTGAAATGAAAAGTTGACCTTGAACCCGCGAATCAACACATAACTTACACCCATGTCGAAAAAGACCACTCCCAAAGGCGGACCGCCACCGGCGGAACGCGACGCGCTTCTTGAAACCCTGAAAACCCGCTTCGCAAAACACATGAAGCGCCATGGGAGGATCACCTGGTCCGAGGTGCTCGCACGGCTCGAAGCCTGTCCCGCGAAGCTCGTGTCGCTTGCCAGGATGGAGGAAACCGGCGGCGAGCCGGATGTGGTCGGCCGCGATGCGAAGACCGGCGGGTTTCTGTTCGTCGATTGTTCCGCCGAAACCCCGAAAGGCCGCATCAGTGTGTGTTATGACCCCGAGGCGCTTGAGGCTCGCAAGGAGCACAAGCCAAAGGACAGCGCCATCGGAATGGCCGGGGCGATGGGCGTCGAGATCCTCACCGAACAACAATACCGCGATTTGCAGCGGCTCGGCGAGTTCGACCTCAAGACATCCAGTTGGATCAAAACCCCGCCGGACATCAGGAAACTCGGCGGCGCGCTGTTCTGTGACCGCCGATTCGGCCACGTCTTCACCTACCATAACGGCGCGCAATCCTATTACGCCGCCCGCTCCTTCCGCGGCGTCCTCCGCGTCTGACCGACTGTTCAGGTGTCACATACAAGGTGTCAGATATTTTGTATGGAATTTTCTTGCAATCCGCGCGTGGCCCCGTATGGTCCCCCCATGCGACGCGCCCGCTGGCTGGCACCATGGAAGGAC
>CAZKQK010000105.1:0-19832 GCA_964554865.1 uncultured Luteolibacter sp.
GTATCGATTTCATGGGAAGGAAGGCTGAATGTGATCCTTCCTGGTGGACGGGGAGCTAGAAAAGCCGAACGCAGTCGACCGCAACGGCCTTTAGCCGTTCCCCGAAGGTTGCGGCCTGGACATGCGCCGCCGCCCCCCCGGCCTTTTGCCCGGGTTGGCGGCATCGTTGCGGTCGATGCCGACCGCTGCGTTCGAGGCTTTTCTAGTTCCCCATCCACCGGAGTGGACGCCGGGATTCCAAGTCACGAGACCGGAGGCGACAAGGAAAAAGTGAAAGGCTGTTTCGTCGAGGGGGTTCGCGACATGGTGCATATTCGGGAACGCATCAGCCGGCGATTGGTCATGAAGCACCTTGCCGGGTGGTGATCGGTCCCGGAATCCTTCGAACATGGAGGCCGTGCGAATTGCGAATAACCCGGCGTCTGTCTCCCTGCCATCCGCGCCGGGACTTGGGCAATGTGGAAACGCGCGGGAAGCACCCAAAGCCGCCGGGTAAGACGGGCCGGTCTAGCGGACCGCGCGGGCCTTCAGACCGGAGAAGCGGGCGTGGGTGTTCACCACCCGCAGGCCGATGCTGCCGCGCGCGTGGGTGTCGTCATCCGCCTCGATGACCTGCTTTCCGTTGAGCGAAACCGTCAGGCGGCTGCCGATTGCGCGGACGGCGAGCGTGACATCGCCGGCGGCCGCTTCCGGCATGTCCGCGCGGGCGATTTCCTTCCATGATGTGCCATCGGTTTTGCCGAGGATCACGCGTTTCTGTCCGGGAATCACTCCGGCGAAGTATCCGCGCTGGGCGTCGAAGCCGACGGCGGGCAGCGTGGCGCGGAAAAGCAATCCGGCATCGTGCGCGCCCTTGATGTGGCGGAGATTCACGCTGGCTTCAAGGTCGGTGAAGTCTCCGCCGTCGAGCACGAGTTTCTCGCCGCTGCGGTAGTCGTTCACGGGGTGGGCCGGGACGCATCCGAGATGGACGCCGTCTTTTTCCTGCGAGAGGAATTGCTGGTGTCCGAAGTAGGAGAACTTGGCGAGATCCGCGGAATCGCGGAGTGTCAGGCTGATCGGGAGTCCGGCCGCGGGCAGGCGTTGGCCAGCGGGTAGCGGCATGGGTTTTCCGTATGGGACGGGAGTCCCGAAGTCGGGGAAACCGTCAGGCTTGAAGGAGACAGGCATGATCGAAACGGCGCGCCGCCAGCCCGGACGATCGTCCATTTTGGCATGATACACATGCCATATCTCCGAGCCGTCCGGAGATGGTACAAAGGTGCTGTGGCCGACGCCGATGACACCGTTTCCGGACTTGAATACCGGTTCCGGGCGCTTTTCCCACGAGGCGGGGTCGAGCGGATCGGCGCCGGTGAGCTCCAGCAGGCCGAGCTTGTAGGTGCGCGTCCATGAGGCGCCGCAGGAGTAGGTGACAAAGGTGCGGCCGGCGCGCTTGAGGATTTGCGGGCCTTCGTTGAGGCCGCGGGTGCCCTCGCGTTCCTCGATGCGTTCCCAGAGGTAATCGTCATTGGAGGCGATGAGCACGCGGGGGGCGGAGAGTTCGCGCGGGTTTTTCATCGGCGCGATGTAGAGAAACTGTTGGTCGGTCCCGGGTTTGTCCCAGCCCGACCAGATGGCGTAGCGTTTTCCGGCGTGATCGAGCACGGTCATGTCGATGGCCCAGATGTTCGGGGACTTGCCGTCCGGGCCGGCGCCGGTGGCGAAGGGGCCGTGGATCCGATAGGGGCCGAGCGGATCCGCGGACGAGGACTCCAGCACGTAGGCCAGGTGGTTCTCGTTCCTGCCATCGGAGGCGGCGAGGTAGATGTACCATTTTCCATCGAGGAAATGCATTTCGGGAGCCCATACCTCGCGGGACCAGGGACCGGTTTCCGGAGCCTGCCAGACGACATGGCGGGTGCCGGTGGAGTTCAGTCTGTCGGAGAGCCAGACCGAGATGCCCCGGTTTCCCTCGGAGAAGCACCAGACATATTTCCCCTCGTGGAGGGTGACCCAGGGGTCGGCCCCTTCGGCGATGGGATTGGTGAATCCGGCCGGCCCGGCCCTCAGGGCGGAAGTGGCGAGAACCAGCAGGGCGGCGGTCAATGACAGGGCTTTCACGGGGCCGAGGCTGATGACGCGGCGCGATGGACTCCAGCCGGAAAATTCCGATTTTTGGACGGAAGCGGCATTTGGCGCTGCCATGGTCGCGCGGGTTCGGTGAAAATCTTTGGTGGATTCCCGCGTTTTGCTGGCATACCGGCGGATTGCTCCGCAGGCTGGCTGCGGTTTTTGTAATCGTCAGCACAGGCAATCCATCGCCATCCACACCCATGAAAGCATATCCGTTTGTTGTTTCCGCCGCCGCGGTTTTCTGTTCCGCCACCTGTCCCGCCGCCGAGGCCATGACCATGCGCCCGCTGTTCAACGGCACCGATCTTAGCGGTTGGAAGGGCGGGGGCTATGTGGTGGAGGACGGGGCCATCGCCTGCACGCCACAGGGCAGGAACCTGATGACCGAGGAAACCTTCGCCAACTACGTGCTGGATTTCGATTTCAAGCTCACGCCCGGTGCGAACAACGGGCTCGGCATTCATTATCCCGGAAACGGGGACGCCGCCTACACCGGCATGGAAATCCAGGTGCTGGACAGCACGCACCCGAAGTACAAGGATCTCAAGGACTACCAGTTTCACGGCGGCCTCTACACCCTGAAGGCGGCCAAACAGGGCGCGCTCAAACCGGTGGGCGAGTGGAACCAGCAGCGGGTGACCGTGATGGCGAACAACCTCAAGGTGGAACTCAACGGCGAGGTGATCCTGCGCGCGGATCTCGATGAACTGGCGAAGTTCCATCCGCAGCATGAGGGAGTGAAGCGCCGCTCCGGGCACATCGGCTGGCTCGGGCATGGCGACAAGGTTTTGTTCCGCAAGATCCACATCGGCGAACTCCCGCCGGTGGCCAACGAGGCCGGCGCGAAAGCCGCCGGTTTCACCAAAATCTTCGATGGCAGGTCGCTCGCCGGATGGAAGCACACGCCGGACACCACCAACTGGAAGATCGCCAACGGCGTGCTCAAGCACAACGGGCTCAAGGGTCCCATCAACGACCTTTGGAGCGAGAAATCCTATGGCGACGTCACGCTGGTCTTCGACTGGCGCTGGAGCGGCCGCGGGCCTGACAAAAGCCAGCCGGTCGTGCTGCCCGATGGCACCGAGAACGGCCGTGCCGACATCGAGGAGCTGGACAGCGGCGTTTACCTGCGCGGAAACACCAAGAGCCAGGTGAACCTGTGGAACTGGACCGTCGGCTCCGGCGAGGTCTATGGCTATCGCACGGATGGTAACATGTCCGCCGAAGTGAAAGCCGGCGTCACGCCCAAGGCCAAGGCGGACAAACCCCTCGGCGAGTGGAACCGGATGATGATCACCATCAGGGGCGACCGCCTCGGAGTGACCCTCAACGGCCAGGAGGTGATCAAGGACGCGGAGCTTCCCGGCGTGCCTGCGAGCGGCCCGATCGGTTTCCAGCATCACGGCTCGGCGATCGATTTCGCCAACGTCTGGATCAAGGAGCTGTGAACCGTGTGGCACGCGTCCGCGATGGCGTACTTGCCGGCGTGAGACGATGGGCTAAGGTGGCCGCGTTCCCTCCCCCCGGGAACCGCTCCCCCCAATCTCATGAAATGCAACCTCCCCCCCAGGGTTGCGGGTTCCCGTGGCATCACGCTCATCGAACTCGCGGTCGTCGTCGTGATCCTGCTGCTGATGATCACCATCATGTTCATCGGCGGCAGCGCGTGGAAACGCGGCAGCGACCGCGCCGGTTGCCTGCTGAACCTGCGTAACGTGCAGGTGGCCGCGCGTTCCTATCAGAATCTTTACGGCTACAACTACGGCGGCCGGCCGTACGCCGAGTATGGCACGCAGGACATCGCCCGGCACCTGTTTGAAAAGGGCTACATCGAGCGGAACCTCTACGATCAGGCGCGCGGTGTGAACCCCTGCCCCGCCGGCGGCGCCTACAGCACGGGCGCGGCCGATGTTTTCCCGCTGCCGGGCCAGCTCTACCTCCAGTGCTCGCTTTCCTCCACGGACGATCACGCGCCGGAGGCGGCGGCGAGCGCGGACTGGTGAGTTGCCGCTTGGCAGCGCCGCGAATCCGGGCGATGGATCGGGCGGAGAAATGAATTACCGCGAGGCTGTCGATTGGCTGTTTTCCACCCAGATGTTCGGGATCAAACTCGGACTCGAAGGGCCGCGCCAACTGCTGCGGGAATACCTCGCGTTTCCCGATCACGGCGTGACCGTGATCCATGTGGCGGGAACCAACGGCAAGGGCAGCACCTGCGCGATGATCGACAGCATCGCGCGCGCCTGCGGCCGGCGCAGCGGTTTGTTCACCTCGCCGCATCTGGTCGATTTCCGCGAGCGCGTGCGTGTGTCCGGGGTGGAGATTCCCGGGGAGGAATGTGCCGGGATGCTGACCGAGCTGCGCGGCATCTGCGAGGCGATGGAAACCCATCCGACCTTTTTCGAGATCACGCTGGCACTGGCCATGCGCCGGTTCCGCGAGTGCGGCTGCGAGCTGATCGTGCTGGAAACCGGCATGGGCGGCCGGCTTGACGCGACCACCGCGGTGCCGGCGGATGTTTGCGTGATCACTCCCATCGGGCTGGACCATACGCAATGGCTCGGTGGGACGCTGGCGGAAATCGCGCGGGAGAAGGCGGGGATATTCGTCGAGGGCAAGCCGGCGGTCAGCGCCCCGCAGGAAGCGGAGGCTGCCGCGGTATTGGAGAAGGAGGCGAATCGGACGCGCGCGCCGCTGGAATTCGTGACCGAGCCGCTCTCGGGGTATACGGTAGCGCTGCCGGGGGAGCATCAGCGGTGGAACGCGGCGCTCGCGGTGGCCGCCGCGCATCGCGCGGGCCTGCCGCTGCGGGAGGACGTGCTGCGCTACGGGTTGGAAAGGGTTTCCTGGCCCGGGCGTTTCGAACGGATCCGGCCCGGTGTGGTGCTCGACGGCGCGCACAACCCGCATGCCGCGAAAGTCCTGGCTGACACCTGGCGCGCGGAATTCGGGGAAACCAAGGCCGCGCTGGTTTTCGGCGCGGTGGCGGAGAAGGATATCCGTGGCATTCTTGACAGCCTCGCGCCGCTGGCGGAGCGCATCTTCATCTGCCCGGTGGACACCCCGCGGGCTCTCCCGCCGGAGGAAATCGCCGCCTGCCTGCCTGAAAACGCGCCGCCGCACCTGACGTTTCCGGATTTGGCCCAGGCCCTTGCGGCGGCAAGCGGCCATGGCGGCCCGGTTCTCATCGCCGGCTCGCTGTTTCTCGTTGGCGAGGCGCGGGCGCGCTTCCGCAGCGGTGGATATCAGTCGTCCACCCAGTGAGTGATCGGCCGAAAGCGTCAATCCCGGCAAATCACGGACCGCAAGCCGGAATCAGGGGCTGACTTCCTCCACCCGGAAAAACGCCGCCGTACGGAATGGCGAGATCGCCCGAGAACATCGAGGATGAGATCAGGGCCTCCTTGGACGCGAAAGTGTCGCCGCGATAGCCGGCGAAAACCTCATCCGGGAAAGTCGTGAAAAGACCGATACCATCCACATGGAACTCAAAGGCCATCCGGTTTCCTTCCGGCCAGCAATTGAAATTGGCGAACTCGGCGACACCATCCGAATCGATATCCAGCATGAAATCACCAAGTCCGCCCGGCGGCACCGAAACCACCGCTCCGGAAGCCAAGGGAGGGAGGAGCAGCGACAGGAGCGGATTCATGTTCACGCCTCCTGTGATTCAATGAGGCTCAGTTCGGGTTTCCGGCACCGTTGAGGAGTTTCATGTAGAAGTCTTCGAGCGAGCGTTTGACCGGGGCGAAGGAGCGGACGCGAACACCGGCGCGGACGAGCGCCTCGACGAGTGCGGCGGGGTCGGTCCCGTGAGGCAGGCGGATGCGGCCTGCGGCGGGAGAGCCGGCTCCGTGGGCGCGGATGACATCGAGTGCCAGCGGCCAGGGATCGAGGTCCGATTCGAAAACCGGATCCTCGTCGTGGAGGCCGTCGGCCGGTCCTTCGAAGACCAGTCCGCCCTCGCGGAGGATGGTGACGCGGTCGCACATCAGCTCGACCTCGGCGAGCAGGTGGGAGTTGAACAGGACGGTCATGCCGCGTTCGTCGCGCAGGCGGAGGATGAAGTCGCGGAACCAGCGGATGCCCTCGGGATCGAGGCCGTCGGTGGGTTCGTCCAGCAGCAGCAGTTCCGGCGCGGGCAGCAGCGATTGGGCGAGGGCGAGGCGCTGGCGCATGCCGTGGCTGTAGGTGCGGACCTTCGAGTGGATGCGGCGGGAGAGGCCGACGAGTTCGACGGTCTCGCGCGCGGCCTTTTCGTCGAACCCGGCGGAGTAACTCATGAGGATGCGGAGGTTTTCCCAACCGCTGAGGTAATCGTAGAAGGATGGCGACTCGAAGATGGCGCCGACCCTGCGGAGGGCCTGCGAGCGGTTTGCGAGCACGGAGACGCCGCCGATGGTGACATCCCCCGCGTCCGGGGCGACCATGCCGAGGATGATGCCGAGGGTGGTGCTTTTGCCCGCGCCGTTGTGGCCTAACAGCCCGTGAATCCCGCCCCTGGGGACGCGGAACGAGACATCGCGCAGCGCGGGCTTGGAGCCGAAGGTTTTGGAGAGTGACGAGATGGCGAGCATGATGGCGGGCTGTCAGTTCGCGGTGGCGAAACGGACGCGGTTGGAGCTGCTCCGGTCCGCGTAGAGGAAATTGCCGCCTGACGGGTGCCAGGACTCCTTGTCGGTGACGAGCGGGATCTTGTCCGGCCTGCCGCTGATGCCGAAAAACGCGAGTTGAGTGATATGTTTTCCGTTCTGGGTGGAGTTCCAAAGATAACTGGAACCGGTTTTGGCGAACTGGACGCCGTCCTGGGGGCAATGGAAGGCGCCCGCGTTTTCAAGATAGGGCGCGAGCAGGGTGTCGAGCACGGGAAGGTCCTCGGTTTTCGATGAACGCCCGGCGGCGAGTTCCGGAAGCTTCTGGTTGTGATCCTGAAGGTATGCCTCAAGCGCGGTTCCGATCGAGCGGAGTTGGCCGAGGCACGCGGCCTCGCGCGAGCGGGCGACCATCGGCCTGCCGACGGCGAAAAACAAAGCGCCCAGAGTGGCGATGACGGCGATGGCCACCATCAGCTCGGTGAGGGTGAAACCGGGGACTCGGACGCGGCGTTTCATCGCTGTTGGCGGGGCGGGCCGAACTCGTTGCTGCGGAGTCCCTGCATGGTTTCGTTGACCGCCTCCATCAGCGGGGCGAGATCGAGCTTGGTATCGGCGCTGGATTTCTCGAAGTAGGCGCGCATGCCCTCCCGGGAGATCCTGTCCAGCAGATCCGCGCCCATGGCTTCGGCGCGGGCGATGTCCCCGGCGGTGCGGCCTTCCCGGATGTCGCGCAGTCCCTGGGAGACAAACCTCCGCCGCTGCTCGGGCGGCATCGCGTCCAGGCCTTCCATGAAGCGGTTCATGGACTCCCTAACCGTGAGATCGATGAAGCGGTTTTTCTCGGCGACGGTGAGCTTGCGGAAGAACTCCCCGGGCGCGCGGTTGCCGCGGTTTTTCTCGCGCTCGCCGAAGTCCAGCCGGTTGATCATTTCGGCGATGCGCCGGATTTCCCCATCTCTCCGCGCGGCCTCGGCGGGATCGGCGGGAGCATCGGCTCCGGACCAATCGTCAAGGTTGGCTTCCGCGATCGCGAGATTCACCCGCTCGGCGGTGAGCTTGCGGCTTCCGGCATAGGCGCGCACGGCCCAGACCGTGAGCCAGACGGCCGCCAGGACGATGATCGCGTTGAGAACCACCTTGTTCCGCTGCATTGCGACGGAGGATAAGATGGCGGCGGATTCGCGCAAGGGGGAGTTCGGAAAGTGACGGGAAAACACATCGACTATCAATCATGCCAAAGCGTTCACGCGACCGCGTAGGGGGATGGCCTCCGGAGTTGACACCCCATTCCACGATCCCTAAAAATGGGCCGCTCACACGCAGTATCACCCTCATGCTCCAGTTTCCAAGCCCCCCCCTTCGGAAGCCCTGGACCGCCGCCGCAGCCACGATGGTTTTGCTATGCGCGGAGTCCTCGGCGCAGAACTTCTCCATGCAGGTGGCGGACCCGGACCCGCTTGGCATCGGGGCCTTCGTCCCGGACGTGATGCAGGATGCGGACCTCGGGCTGACGGACGGAATGAAGGGTGACTTCTCATACTCGATCCGCACGGAAGGGGAGTATAACTCGAACTTCTTCCTCACCGACGGCAACGAGGAGGACGAATTCTCAATAGAGGTCACTCCCTCGATCCGCTACACCTCGGATCCGGAGGGTGGCGCGCCGGTCACCTTCAAAGGCTATTACAATCCCACCTTCCGGGCGTTTCTCGACAACAGCGACCTCAACGACATCGACCACAACGCCAACGCGACGCTGACGATCCTGGGAAGCCGGACAATGGTGAGCCTGTTCGGGCGCTACTCGGAGGTGTCCGGCTCCGACCGGCTGACCGGTGACTTTGTGGATGGCACGGTCTTCACCGGTGGAATCCGCGCGGCCCGGCAGATCGCGCCGCGCACGACGCTTACCGCGAGTTGGACGGGATCGATCTCCGACTACGACAGCTCCACCAATGTCGGCGCGGAGATTTACACCACCTCGTTTGGCGGTCTCTGGCAGGCCACCGAGCGCATCCAGTTGGGTTCCACCCTCCGCTACACCATCCGTGAGTCCGACAATATCGACAGCGCGGACTCCTGGGCCCTGCTGATGGAGGCGCGTTACAAACTCGGCGAGCGCATCTGGCTTTCCGCCTCGCTGGGCCCGGAATTCTCGAACGATTCAGGCACCGATGGCGATGACGGCAGTATCCGGCTCACAGGTGACATCACCGCGCGCTACTTGATCAACGACCGCCTGACGTGGAGAACCACGCTCCGTTCCGCCTCCGTGCCCGCGCCGAACGAGACGAACTATCTGGTCAATGACGTCCGCCTGACCACCGCGTTGCAACGGCAGTTCACGCGCGGCTGGCTCAGCACCGGGCTGGAGTTCAACTTCTCCGACTACGAGGATGTGGGAACCGTCACCGTGAACCGCGAGGACGAGCAAAACCTGAGCTGGTTCACCAGCTACCGCCGTCCCTTGTTTTCGGAACGCGTGGGCCTTGAGGCAACCTTGCGCTACTCGGTCAACGACGGGCAGGTGGATTGGGACCAGTGGCTGGTCACCATGGGCGTGAACGTCCTGTTCTAACCGTTTTTCCCGGGATCCATCCGCTCGGCCAGCCACACGAGCATGCGTTTGCGGAATTGTCCGTTGTCGCGTGCGAGCGCGTCGCCATGGCGTCCGGCCTTCACCTCGAAGAGCGTCTTCGGCTGAAGCGCCTTTCCATATAACTCGCGTCCCTGGGATACGGGCACCACCTCGTCGCGCGCGCCATGCACGACAAGCAGCGGCACCGGGCTGAGACGGGAAACGAAATCCTTCGGCGCGAGTTCGTCGGTCACCAGGCCGGCCGCGAGTTTCCCGCCCATGATGCGGGCCATCGCCTGATAGGACGCGAAGGCCCCATCAATGACCACCGCGCGCAGGCCCTTGACCGGTTGCTCGCCGAGCGCCGTCACCGACTTCGCTCCGCCCAGGCTGTGGCCGTAGGAGACCATCCGCCCGGGATCGACATCCTTGCGCCCGGCGGCGTAGTCGAAGGCCGCGCGGACATCGCGGATCATGCCGCGCCGGTCCACGCTTCCCCCGGATTTTCCGAAGCCGCGGTAATCATACATCAGCACATGATATCCGGCCTCCGCCATCCAGATCGCGAGACCGAGGTGGTGGCCGATCGAGCCCGCGTTGCCATGGGAGAAAACCACCGTGCCGCGCGCCTTGGTCTCGCGTGACGGGATGAACCACCCGTGCAGGCCGGTGCCGTCCGCGGAGTTGAAGCCCACCGTTTCATACTTGAATCCCCAGTCCGCCGGAGTGGCCGGTTCGTCACGCGTGGGGAAGTAAAACAAACGGTTGCCGCCGGCCGGCCCGAGCGCGCCCTTGGCGAGACGGGTGAGGTCGCCGTTCGGATCATCGAGCAACGCACGCAGCGGATCGGTTTCCTCCGGCTCGGCCGCCCATGCCGCGGACGCGAAAAAAAGTGCGGTTAGCCAGCGTTTCATCGGTGGATAATCGACAACCGGTCCGCCGTTTGTCCAGCCAAAGCATGCCCGCTTGATCGGCCGGGCATCGCGGCTATGGTCATCACCATGTTTCTCCGCGCCATCCCCATTCTCGCGATGTTCGGTGCCGGCATTCACGCCGCCCCGGAGGCGGCCGGACACGCGTCCGCCGATTGGATCGCCTCGAGCGCCACCGTTTCGCCCGGAGAGTCGGTGGACAGCGCCATGCGCATGCGAATCGGGAAAGGCTGGCACATCTACTGGAGCAATCCCGGCGAGGGCGGGATGAAAACGGAGTTTGAGGCGATTCTTCCGGAGGGATGGAAGGCGGAGGAACCGGCGCTTCCCGCACCCGGGCATTTTCTAACAGGAGACCTCGGCAGCTTCGGCTACGAAGGGACGGTGCTGTTTCCGCTCAAGCTGACCGCACCGGCGGACTTCGATGGCAAGGCGGAATTGAAAATGAAAATCATCTGGCTGGCCTGTGATGACGGGGCCTGCGTGCCCGGCGAGGCGGTGGTAACGCTCACGCTGGGCTCCGGAAAATCCGTGCCAACACCCGAAGCCGGCGAGATCCTCGAAGCCAGGAAACGCGTGCCGCATCCCGCGCCGGACGGACTCGCGCTCGATGTCACCGAGAACGATGGCGAACTGGCGCTTTCGATCACCGGCGCGAGCAGGAAGACCCCGGATCTAACAGAAGCCGCCGCGTTTCCCGTCACCCCGCGGGCGGCCGACCCGTCCCGCGTCGCCCGTTTCACGCGCTCCGGCGGCGGCTGGTCGGCCCGCATCGGCAAGTCCGAATACGCCGCCAAGCCGCTTGCGGAACTCCGCGTTCTGGTGGTTCCCGCCGACGGCACAGCACCCTTCGAATTGTCCTGGCGGGCAAATTCCGATTAGACAGACCCGGTTTCCTTGCAATGGTGTGCGACGCAACCCCCGATACCAAAACCATGAAATCCCTCGTCACCACCACGCTCGCCGGCCTCCTCTCGCTCACCGCCTTCGCCGCGGAGCCGGGCAAACCCGCACCGGAATTCACCGGAAAAACCGTCAAGGCCGGGGATGTCTCGCTCAGCTCGCTCAAGGGCAAGGTCGTCGTGCTCGAATGGGTCAACTACGATTGCCCCTTCGTCAAAAAACATTACTCCTCCGGCAACATCCCCAAACTCCAGGAAACCTATACCGCCAAGGGCGTGGTATGGATCACCTTGAGTTCCGCCGCCGAAGGCAAGCAGGGCTACCTCGAACCCTCCAAGCTCGCCGAGCGCTCCGCCACGGAAGGCAACAAGGCCAGCCACATCGTCGTGGACGGCGCCGGAACCATCGGCAAGGCCTATGGCGCGAAGGTCACTCCCCACATGTTCATCGTCAACAAGGACGGAGTGCTCGCCTACAACGGTGCCATTGATTCGAAGTCCACAGCCAAGACCGGGGACATCGATACGGCCGACAAACTCTTCGCCAACGCGCTCGACGCCGTGCTGGAAGGCAAGGACGTCGCCAATGCGAAGAACCAGCCCTACGGCTGCGGAGTGAAATACTGAGTCGCACACGTTCCCGCGAAAGATCCGGACGGCGGAGGCTGGCGGTCCGTGAATCCTGGGCGGGCGGATGGAGGAATTTGGATTTGATCCGCGCCCGCCCATCGGTGAATTGCCACGAGGCGGGTTTGGGGTTCCTGTTTTTCCATTCGGGACACCGCTTCCACCTCGCTCCGGAAAGGCTTCGCAAAGCGGGGCCGTGCCGCGGGTGTTGAGGTTGTCCATCACGAGCACGGTCTTTGGCGCGTCGGATGGCCGTGCGCGGCGGCGTTGTGTTTGGGCGGGATGCGCCCCGGCGATCCTGCCACCCCTGTGGCGGCGGTCACCGCACGGCCTTCAGCTTGAAGTTGTCGAGGCTCACCTTGCCGCCCGGAATCACCCGTCCCTCACCGAAGCCGAAGAGCTGGATTCCGAACCGGCCGGTGCTTGGATTCATCTTCCAATTCCCCCGGCGGGTCCCGCCTTTCCCGGTCGGCGAGAAGGTCCCGATCCGCTTCCATTGGAAGCCGTTCGCGGAACCGGTCGCATCGTACCAGAAGCTGACCAGCTTGGTGCTTTTGTCGAAACTGATCCGGATGCTTCCTTTCCTCACGCCCGGGTTCCTCATGAGATCGTCGGCGGGTTTGTCCTTGCCATCGGTGATGGTGATGGCGACGAATCCCGATTTTCCGTAAAATTCAAGAGCCGCCACGTCCCTTGGATCCGCCGCATTGTAGATCTGGAATCCGACGCCCGCCTTGGATCCCAAATTGGCGGTATTCGCGACATCCAGAATGATTTCCCAGCTCTCGTTGTAACCCGGACGGTTGTTTTTCAGATCGATAGTCGAAAAGTCGTCCCCGGTCGGCTTCGCGGCCACGGTGAAATTGACCCTCCCGTTCCCCGGAGCCAGCCTGCCCTTGCCGTGGTTCTTCAAGGTCCAGCGGGACTTGTTCAATGTCTTCGCATTGAATTTGTCACTGAAGGGTGTGAGCGCGAGGCAGTTGCCGGTGATAAACTGGCAGGCGGCGAGGGTAATGATGAGTTGGGATGTTTTCATGATTCGAGCGGGTATATGGCGGAAACCTCGAAAGAATGACAGATAAAGATCGGTTGTCTATCTGATTTGTATTGCCGCCGGATATGTGAGTGGGAATTCTTCCGGTGGTCATCACCCCATCGTCTCGATGCGGAAGACCACCGGCTTGCTGTTGATGCAATCGAGTTGTTCGATCCGGTCGAGGGCGGTTTGGAGTTTGCCGAAGGGGCAGGTGTGGAGGAGGAAGACCATGTCGAGGAACTCGGCGTCGGGGTTGTCCGGGTTGACGGGGGAATGGGTGCCGGAGATTCCGATGCGGTGGTCGGCGAGGATTTTGGCGACTTCGGCGATGACGCCGGGGCGGTCGGTGACATCGAAGCGGACATAGTACGCGGTGGAGGTATCGGCGACGGGGAGGATGCGGCCGTTTTCGCGGTAGGGGAGGAAACCGCGGTGGCCGGTGGCTTGGCGGAGTGAGCGGGCGGCCTCGACCAGGTCGGCGACGACGGAGGAGGCGGTGGGATCCTGGCCCGCGCCGCGACCGTAGAAGAGGGATTCGCCGGCGGCATCGCCATGGACGGCGACGGCATTGAAGACGCCGTGGACGGAGGCGAGGATGTGGGATTTGGGGATGAAGGAGGGCTGGAGGCGGAGTTCGACCGCGCCGTCCGGATGCTCGCGGATGACGGCGAGGAGTTTTACGACGTAGCCGAGGCTTTTGGCGAAGTGGATGTCGGTCGGGCGGACTTGCTCGATGCCGGAGACATGGATGGATTTCGGATCGATGGGGAAACCGTAGGCAAGGGTGGCGAGGAGAATGGCCTTGTGGGCGGCGTCCCAGCCGTTGACGTCGAGGGCGGGGTCGGCCTCGGCATAACCGAGG
The DNA here is from genome assembly GCA_964554865.1 of uncultured Luteolibacter sp. Lineage (GTDB taxonomy): Bacteria > Verrucomicrobiota > Verrucomicrobiia > Verrucomicrobiales > Akkermansiaceae > Luteolibacter. The sequence goes on from CAZKQK010000105.1 coordinate 13,648, forward strand.
GCCTGGGCTTCGGCGAGGGCGGCCTCGAAGGTGAGGGCGGCGTCAGTCATGCGGCCGAGGATGTAGTTCGAGGTGCCGTTGATGATGCCGGAGAAGGAGAGGATGCGGTTGCCGATGAAGGATTCCTGGACGGTCTTGATGATGGGGATGCCACCGGCGACGGCGGCTTCGAAGTGGATGGGGGCGTCGTTTTCCCTGGAGAGGGCGAAGAGTTCGACGCCGCGTTCGGCAAGGAGGGCCTTGTTGCCGGTAACGACGGGTTTTTTCGCCTTCAGGGCGGCGGCGACGATGTCGAAGGCGTCGGTGGTGCCGCCGATGAGTTCCACGACGATGTCCACGGCGGGATCACCGACGAGTTTTTGCCAGTCGGTGGTGAAGAGATCGGCGGGCGCCTCGCCGGTGATGGCGCGGGCCTTGGCGGGATCGCGGATGAGGATTTTGGCGACGTGGAGGCGCACATCGCCGCCGGTGCGGCCGGTGATGAGGTCGCCGTTGCGTCGCAGGGTGTTCCAGACGCCGGAACCGACGGTTCCGAAGCCGGCGAGGCCAATGCCGAGGGAGGTGCGGGAGGTCACGCGGCGGACTTTGGCGGCCGGCGGAGCTTTCTCCAAGCGGGAAGCGCCGGGGGTGACGGAAAAATCACGTCACTTGGAGGCGAGTTGGCGCTCGGCTTCCAGCCAGTCGCTTTCCTGGTTGCCGGGCAGGCCGTATTCGACGCGGCGGCGATAGTTCAGGTAGGCGGCGCGGGCGATGGCATCGACCGTCGGCTTGGGCGCGGGCTTCGGGGCGGCGCGGGTGGCGGGAGCGGGTGATTTTCCGGCCTTGTGGGCGGTTTTCTTCGCGGCCTTTTTCGCGGCGGGGGCCGGGGCGTCGGCGGATTTCGGAGCGGGTTCCGTCGTTTTTTTCGCAGTCTTTTTCGCAGCCATGGTGGATCGGTTGGTTGTCTTGATTCGAGCACACGGGGTGCCAGGGCCGAGAATAATCGCGTCTGCGGGGATTGCCAGCACGTTAGACGGGCGTATAATCGGGCCATGGCCGACGGCTATTCCTGGAGCGACATGCGCGGCGGCGGCACTTACCGGCTGCCCGGCCCCGAGCACCTTGGCTGGTGGGCGGCGGTGGCCATGTTGGTTTCCATCCTTCTGCATGTGGCGGTGTTTCTGCTCCTGGACCGGATGAAGGTGGCGCTGCGCTTCGAGCAGGCGCGCGAGCTGAGCACGGCGTCCATGAGTGTGCGCCAGGTGGAGGTAAGGCCGATGGAGGAGGACCAGTCCGCGACGCCCGAGGAAACGGTGACGCCGCCGGTGGACAGCGCCTCGCTGCTGGAGGAGATCGATCTTCTCAACGCGCTGCCGGAGGATGCGGAGATCGACATCAGGCCGGACCTGAAGGAGCCGGAATACGCGCTGAAGATGCAGAACCCGGCGATGGAGGGTGATCCGGCGGCGGTGGCGATGGAGGTTTCCGCGAATCTCGACATCGAGGCGGACCTGCCGGAACTCGGCAGGCAGCCGGAAAGCATGCGGCCGGCGGAAATCGGCCAGGTGACCGTGGATCCCGGCGCGGTGCAGGTGGATGACGACAATCTGGGCAAGTTCACGGATGAGTTGCTGAAACAGGGCGCCAACGGCAAGGTGGAACGGGGCGCGCTGGACGGCATCGCCTCGCTCGATGATTTGTTGGATCTTCCGCCGAACATCCTGCTCTCGAAGAAGACGATGCTGCCGAGCGACCTGTTGTTCGAGTTTAACAAATATGAACTCCGCGAGAGCGCCAAGGTGGGCCTGATGAAAATCGCGCTGCTGATGGACCGGAACCCGGGGCTGTATTGTTGGATCGAAGGCCACACGGATCTGGTGGGAGGCGATGAGTTCAATCTGGAGCTTTCGATCCGCCGCGCCGGGGCGGTGAAATCCTATCTGGTGGAATCGCTGCGGATGGATGCCTCCAAGATCATCACTCGGGGCTTCGGCCGGTACGAACCGCTGGTGATCGAGGGCGATACGGCCGTGCAATCGGTGAACCGCCGGGTGGAGATCCGCATGCGCAAGAGTCCTCCGAGCCGCGAGCAAATGAAGATCGCGCCGAAGAAGGCCGCCGTGGTGGAGGAGCCGGCGCCGGCGCCCGCTCCGGAGAGGATGCCGGGCAAGCCTGCCGAAGCCACCGAGGCACCGCCCGCGCCGAGGGCGGTGCTGGTCAAGCCCCAACGCGCGCTGCCGGTGGAGGAGCCCCCGCCCACGCCGCCGAGGGCGCGGCCGGTGGAGACGATACCGCCCTTGCCGGAGATGCCGAAGGCCAGGCCTGTCGAGGCTCCGCCGCTCAAGGCGGAGCCGGTGGAAGGGTGAGGGATTTGGCGTTTTCCCCAGTGGTGACGACGATGAATGAGCCGAGGAGGGATTGAAGGCGGGATGGATGCGGTCGTTGCGAAGAAGCGGCGGACCGGACTGGATTGTTAGAAAAACGCAAGCCGCCGCGAGGATGAGTGGCGCGATGTTGTTACCGGAGGCCATCATGGCGGCGGCATGCGGGTTCGGCCCTTGTTTTTGTCAGGGCATTCCGGTGATGATCCGCCCATGTCGCATGGGTTTACCGTATAACTCGATGGCAACCGGCCTGCGGATGGACGGTTCAGCGCCAGCTCGGGTTTCCGTTGCGGTTTCCGCGAAGCTGGGTGAGGCCGGTGCCGTTGACGTTGATGCGGTAGATCTGGTTGGTTTCCTCGCGCCCTTGGAGCAGGGGGCCGACGACGCTGTTTGCCTGCCGGGCGAGATCGAAGACCAGTCGGTTTCCGTTTGGCGACCAACTGATGGTCGTGATGTAAGTGCCGCGCGGGAAGCGGCGGATTTCCCGGTCCGCGCCGGTGTTCATGTTGCGGATTCTCAGCGAAGGCACGCAAGGATCCGGTGTGAGCGAGGTGAGCAGCGAGTGGGATTGGAACGAGCGCACGTAGGCGAGGCCGGCGCCGTTGGGCGAGAACTTCGGCATGTGGTCGTGCTCGGTCCACATCACGCCGGTGACGATATTGGCATCGGCGCGGGGAAAGGTGACCTGCCTTGCAAGGCCGCGCTGGAAGGCGTTGCGGGATGGCGGCATGAGGAATATTGCGGTGGTTTCCCCCTGGCCGCCGCCGCTCAGGAACGGCGCGCCGGACTGGCAGGGAGCGGCGAGCAGGTTGCGGGCGGGAGACCAGTCCACGCCTTCCCCGCCGTGGTGGCGGCCGTTTTTGGTTTTGTCCACATGGACGAGGACCGGGTTGGCGTTCCTTGTGAGAGAGTGGACCTCCAGCACCGCGAACTCGACCACGCCGCCGCCCGTGCCGGTGGAGTTCGGGCCGCCGGTCCGGACCAGCGAGTTCACCGCCAGGAAGCGGTTGTTAGGGGCGTAGGCCTTGTACCACGGGAAGGTGTAGCTGGCGGAGTTGGTGGTGGGATCGAGGATGTCGCGGTATCGGGTGAGTTGGTTGACTCCGTTGACCCGAGGACGGCGTTCGTAGATGTTCCAGGTGCGGTTGGTCACCCGGTTGGGGCGAAACGCGGAGACGGACAGGCGGGTGCCGTCCTTGGACCAGGTGGGGAAGCCGATCCGGTTGAAGGGGAAGGTGATTCGGGAATCGTTCCGGCCGTTGCCGTTCATCTGGCGGATCTCGTAGCGGCCGTTGCCGAGCGCGCGGGTGTAGGTGATCTGCGCCCCGACGAGCGCGGGCACGAGGAAAACAAGGGTGGCGATGGCAACCGTGGCGATGCGCGGGCGATCCTGCTTCATGGTGGGTGGAGGTGGGAGAGGAGGTGAAAAGGCCGGAGTCCTCCCGGGGAGGGTGCGATTTTCCGGATATCCCGAGGGCCGCACGCTAAGCCCGGGGCGTCCAAAGGTCCAGTTGGAAAAATCCGGGATCTGCCGCAGGGGGGGAGACAAGATATTTATTACTATTTATGTGATGAAATTCAAGGAAGCCTAGCAAGCGGCGACTCGGGATGTAAATCGTTGGTTGTGAGACAAAGGAAATACGATCCCCGGGCCGCCGAAGCCGTTGTGGAAACGATGCGCGAACATTTCAAGCCATACCTCGGGCTGTCCAAAGCCCGTCAGCGGCTGGTTGCTGGCCATGGACCGCGCCAACCGGCAGTTCAGCGGGAGGTATCATTTCGCCGCCAGGCGCATCCGCGACGAACGCGACGCCCATCTGGCCGTAATCAGTTATGATTTCCAGGGTTCCGAAGCCCCCGGCATCCATCGGTTGCGTTGGGGAATCGAAACACCCTTCAGCCATCTGAAGCGGCGCGGTTACCAATTTGAGGACACCCACATGACCAGGGGCCGCCGCATGGGCAGGCTCATGGAGCGCTGGCGGTGGCCCTCGCCCGCCAACCAGGGGCTCGGCTCTCCGGCGCTTGTACTAACGGTGCTCATCGGATGGGGTTCACTTTCGTTATGGCCTGCCAGTTCGGCAAACATCCCGCTTGCAGGTTCGGCTGGCGTGAAGGTCAGTTTGGCATGCGATGACAGCTTGCCCATCAAGCCGCGTTTCCGGGTGCGGAGGATGGCGAGACTGGCTTGGGGGCACGGGGTTCATTCGATGAAGAGGAGGTAGTAATCGCGGAACCAGAATTCGCGATTGCGTTGTTTGCCGGTCATTTCCCGGAGGATTTCGAGGCGGGCGAGGTCGGTGAGGAGGCGGTCCACGGTGGGCTGGCTGATGTCGAGGCGGCGGCAGAGTTCCGAGCCGGTGGTGATCGGTTTGCCATAGAGGAAATCGAGAACCTTGCGCGCGTTGGCCGAGCGTGCGCCGAGGGTGGCGATCTTTTCGCTGGTTGTCTGGCGGAGCTGGTGGATGCGCTGGAAGGTTTCCACTCCCCGCTTGGCCGTCTCGATGATGGCGACGAGGAAGAAACGGATCCATTGCCCGAGGTCACCACGGGTTCGAACGGCGGTGAGCGAGTCGTAGTAGGCGGCCCGATGCTTTTCCAAGTGGGCGGAAACGTAGAGGCAGGGGCGATGTAGCAGCCCCTTGCCGACCAGATAGAGGGCAATGAGCAGCCGCCCGATCCGGCCGTTGCCGTCAAGAAAGGGGTGGATCGTTTCGAACTGGTAGTGGCTGATGGCGATGCGAATCAGATCGGGCACGAGGATTTCCTCATTGTGCCAGAAAGCCTCCAGGTCTCCCATGAGGGCGGCCACCTCCTCGTGGTGGGGTGGAATGAAGACCGCATCGGCGAGGGTGGCCCCTCCGATCCAGTTCTGGCTGTGGCGGAATTCACCGGGAGTTTTGCCTTCGCCACGCACCCCGCGCAGCAAGGTGGCGTGGGCGTCGCAGAGCAGCCGGTTGGATAGCGGCAGGCTTTCCAGCGCCCTGACCGACTGGTTCATCGCATCAATGTAATTGCGGACCTCCCGCCAGTCGTCACGCTTTTCGGGCTTGATTTCCCCGGGGTCCTCTTCGAGCGCCTCCTCCATTTCCGTCTGGGTGCCCTCGATCCTGCTGGAGGTTTGCGCCTCCTTGACGACGTGCATCTGGATGAAGCGGTCGATGTCCGGGACGATCAGGGAGAGGCCGTTGAGCTCCCCGAGACGCCGGTTTGCCTCGGCGAGCAGAGCGTGGATTTCCGCGTCTTCCCAAGTCCACGCATGGTTGACCAAGGCCGGCTGGAAGCTCCGGTATTGGAACTGATGGAGGTGGATGCCTTGCTGGAATTCGCTGATTTTCATGAATGTTCCGGCGTTATTTAAATACGAAAAGTGGAAAAAGTGAGTCCACTGGTGAATTTAAGAGCAATTCTGAGGCTTGCACAAGAAACAAAATACGAAAAATGAAAAAATCTTATTTTGTTTTGGAAGTGGTCTCAAATCAGCCCGAGCACCAGTCAGGCAGTGACCCCGAGGAGCACGAGGCTATTTGGAGCCGAATTGGTTTCTTCGAGGAAGCTACCAAGGGCGGAGAAAGTCTCGTTGGGGGAATCGCTGATGTTTCTTGTTTACGGAGTCGAGGTCGATTTTGGCGGCAGACTGCGGTGGCGCGGTGGCGCGGTGGAATATCGCAATTCTCCGGCAAACAGCGACCGAAGCCCTCGCTCTCACGGACAGGCCCACATCGGGGGAAGCGCCTACTCCTGCTCCACGCGGAAGAAGGCTCTGGGGCGAATGGTGCGTAGATAAGGCTGATTCCGGGGAATCAGGGCGTGGGCAGGGAT